>CAYFGH010000011.1:0-20995 GCA_964342735.1 uncultured Aquificaceae bacterium | reverse complement strand
TAATCTAAAAACTTCTGCAAGATGTACTCTTTTGCAAAGTAAGTGATTATGATATCGGCGCCTGCTCTTTTGATGGAAAGAAGAAGCTCGTTCATCACATCAACGCCGTTTATGTAGCCAAGTTTGTGGGCAGCTTTTACCATGGAGTACTCGCCGCTTACGTTGTAGGCTGCTATAGGCACGTTGTAGCGCTCCTTTGCCATATGGATAATATCAAGATAAGCTAGAGCTGGTTTTACCATGATGATATCAGCACCCTGTTCAAAGTCTATATCCATTTCAAGCACAGCCTCTCTTTTGTTGGCTGGGTCCATCTGGTAAGTTCTTCTATCACCAAAAGCAGGTGTTGAATCGGCAGCATCTCTAAAAGGTCCATAAAACTTTGAAGCGTATTTGGCGGAGTAAGCCATTATAGGCACTTTGTAAAAACCAGCATCATCAAGAGCCTCTCTTATAGCTTTTACCATATTATCCATCATACCAGAGGGAGCTACCATATCAGCTCCATGTTTTGCGTGTGATACCACCTGTTTCTTCAGGTTTTCCAGTGTAATGTCGTTGTCCACGTCGTTATCCACTATAACACCGCAGTGCCCATGAGACGTGTATTCACAAAAACACACATCCGTTATAAGATAAGCCTCTGGATACTTATTTTTTATAGCATCCAAAGAACGCTGTATGATACCGCTATCGCACCACGTATCAGAACCTTCTTCATCCTTTTTCTCCGGTATTCCAAAAAGTATAAAAGCTTTTATACCAAGTTCAAGACATTCTTTTACCTCATCCAATACCCTATCTATAGAATATCTATAAACTCCCGGCATAGAGCCTATAGGTTCTTTGATGTTCTCTCCATATGTTATAAAAAGAGGATACACAAAATCATCAACGCTTAAAGCAGTCTCTCTCACCAGCGCTCTTATGGTTTCATTTGCTCTTAATCTTCTTGGTCTTCTTTCCATACAATTTATTATAATATGTATTTAACGCTTGAAAATGCCCAATCATCATGTATATTTTAGGAGGTTCTTATGGTATACGTTGCTATAGCTTTGATGGGTGCGATACCTTACTATCTTCTTTTTAAAAGCCTAAAACCTAAAAACGCCCTTATTATATTCATATTGTCTGTAACAGGATTTTTTGTATACTCTATAAACCCAGACATACCAAAAAACATCTATTCACACATCTTTGAAATTATAGCTTTGGCCACATCCGTGTTTACATTTTATATCTCTTACAAAACCACAAACCTGATAAAGCTAAGCTATTACTTTTTATTCTTGAATGCGGTTTCTGTTTTTGCACTCCCTTATAAGATTTTTGATACTTATTATAGCTCTGTGGTTATAGCATCATCCATTTTGTACGTTATAGCCTTAAAATACATAGAGATATTTGAAAGTGCAAACTTTTACAACGTCAAAGGCCTTGCTCTTACATCTCCCAGATTAGCTCTTATGATAAGGCTTACGCTGATGGCTCTTGGGCTTTATCCACCGTTTTCAAACTTTTTTGCTCTGTTTCTTGGTATACTAAAGGGAGGTCTTGATAAAGCAGGCTATATAATACTGGGATGGATATTTTTCTCAAACTTTTTTGTGGCTTTTAGGATAATGAAAAATACCATATTTGGAGCTCCAAACGAGCACATCGTATACAAAGATATATCTGGCAAATCAACGCTTGCCATGACCATTATGCTTCTTATACTGGCTGCTATAGGATTTGCCAACTTCCTGGAGGCTTTGATATGATAAAAACTTATCTTGAAAATGTAAGAAAATACATACCACACTACTGGCCCATGACCACGTTTGTTCATCACAATCCGCTTCACGGGTTTGAGGATATGCCTTTTAAAGAGGCCTTGAAAAAAGCTTCAAAACTCTACAATGCAAAAGTGTATATGGAGCCTTCTTACTATGTGGAACTATACAAAGAAGGGGTGATAAAAAAGGATGTTTTAGAGAAAAACCTCTTTGATTTTCTTAAGACAATAGGTTTTGAAAGGTATTTTCCAGAAGCCAAAAAGTTTATAACAGAGATTAGTCAGGACTGGAAGTATTATAAAACAAGGTCTTTACAAAGCCCAGATGTAAACCTTATAGAATACTTCAATCAAAAAATCATAAAAAAAGAAGAAGAACTATTTGAAGAGCTTATAGAAAACATGCTGTTCTACGAGATAGTGGATGCACTTTTTGACCAGAATATAACAGACATAATAGAAAAAGAGATTGTTGAGTTTGTAGCAAGGTTTCTGGATGAGGGTCAGACTACGATGTCCATGCCAGAAAGAGAAAAGGGCATGTTTGAGGCTTTTAAACTATACGAAGGATTAAACACCACGCTAACGGCCGAGGAATACGCAGATACCATACTTCATGAAATATCCCCAAAGGACAAGGAAAGCTATATATTAAAACATCTCATAAAGGATTTTGGCTGGGCAGCTTTTATAAAATATAGAGAAGACAACGAAGATTATTATTTTCAACAGATACACAGAGCTTCACTGTTAGATTATTTAGCTGTAAGGCTTCACTATGAGAAAAAATACCTTAAGGGTTCACCGATTTTAAATTTTGATGAGCTTTATAAAGCCTTTGAGAAAAATAAAACATCCTTTGTTTTGAAGCTTTTAAAAGCCAAAAACATATTACCATCCAAATACATAGACAGGATTGAAGCAAAAGAAAACGAAAGCGCTATACTATCAGACTATCTTACGGAAGAGGTGATTTTAGAAGCCTCAAGGATTCAAAACATAGCCACCGAGCTTTTATTACATTTGGACAGGCAGAAAGATATAGTGGATTTTGCTTATCTGGTGGAAAAGCTCAAAGAGGAAGAGGGATACATATGGTTAAAGTCTTTGGAAGACTCCTACATAAAAGAGTATACCATTGAGTTTTTACAGTCAAACGAAAAGATACAAAGAGACATAATAGCCAGTGCAGTATTTTGTATAGATGTGAGGTCTGAAGCCATAAGAAGACACATAGAAAGGCTTGGAAGCTACAACACCTTCGGAGTGGCAGGGTTTTTCGGCGTTCCCATAGCCTATATTGAGTTTGACAAAAGCCACGAGCTAAACCTGTGTCCTGTGTTTATAAAGCCTACCAAAATCATCTTTGAGCTTCCAGAGGATGAGCACCACGATTACAAAGCAAAGCACAACATAAACTACACCTTTAAAAAGATTTTAGAATCTTTGAAAAACAATCCCTATACCCCATTTTTCATGGTGGAGGCGATGGGATGGCTCTTTGGTGTAAACTTGTTTGGTAAAACGCTGTTTCCAGATTTTACTTTAAAAATGATGTCTTTCATAAAAGCCAAAAAACCAAGAACAAGGTTTACAATAGATAAACTCACAGACGAAGAGATAGATTTTTATAGAGAAAAATTTTTCATACAGCGAATAAAAGAAGCTTACCATCAGGAGTTTAAAAAATCCATAAGCGATAAACAGGCAAAAGATATACTAAACGCTGTGATAGGCTATACCTCAGATATAGATAAAAAGGTTTTAGAGATTTTAGCATCAAAATACAACATAACAAAAGAAAGCTTTGAGTTTGAAAAGCAAAGGCTATCAAACGTAGGCTATACAAAAGAAGAACAGGTAAGCCTGCTAGAAAACTTTTTAAGGCTCATAGGTCTTACGCAAAACATACCAAAGTTTGTGCTTTTGATAGCTCATGGAAGCACCTCTGACAACAATCCCTTTGAATCTGCGCTTGATTGTGGAGCTTGCGGAGGAAATAGCGGATTGCCAAATGTCAGGATTTTAGCAAGCATAGCAAACAAAAAAGATATAAGAAAAGAGCTTGAAAAAAGAGGTATATCAATACCAGAAGATACGATATTTGTCCCAGGCCTTCACAACACCACCACAGACGAGATAACCTTTTACGATACAGAGATAATACCAGACAAAGACAGGGTTTTGTTTGACAAGATTGAAAAGGATTTCAAGGTTGCCTCTCAGAAGACAAGGGAAGAGAGAGCAAAAACGCTACCTTACGCTGGTTCTGGAGATAGAATCCCAATAAGAGCCATAGACTGGTCTGAAACAAGACCAGAATGGGGACTTTCAAAGAATATGGGAGTGTATGTGGGAAAGCGCTCAAGCACTCAAAACATCATCCTAAAAAACAGATTTTTTATGCAGTCTTACAACTGGGAGATAGATAAAGACAACAGGATATTAAAAACGATACTCTCAGGTCCTTTTATAATAGGGGAGTGGATAAATATGGAGCATTATTTTTCCACCACAGACAACGAACGCCTTGGCGCAGGTTCTAAAGTCTATCACAACGTAGTGGGCAAAATAGGGGTCTGGACTGGAAACTACGGGGATTTAAGAACGGGCCTTCCTTACCAGACGGTTTATCACGACGGAGTCCCCTATCATGAACCTATCAGGCTTTTAACATTTATAGAAGCACCAGTAGAAAAGGTTCTGGAAGCAGCTAAAGAAACGGAGAAAGCCCTGAAGCTTGTTTTAAACGAATGGGTAAGACTTATCATAATAGATAAGACAAAAGGTATAGCCTATACGTTCAGGGATGGCAACTTAGAGGTGCTTCTGGATACAAGGGGTATAAACCAGTTTGTAATATAGGTTATATATAAAGCCCTGAGAAAAACGTAAGCCTGTTTATGGGTTTTGTGCTTATATCCTTTAACTTTGCCCTTTTGAGAGGATGATAGGCTTCCGGGTCAATCTCTAACAGAGGATAGTAAAAAAAATCTCTTTCCAGAAGGTAAGGATGAGGCACTTCTAAGGGTTTTGTAAGTATTATGTTGGTGTTAAAAAGAAGTATATCTATATCTATCTCCCGAGGATACCATCTTGGTCTTTCCTGTCTTCCTATGTCTTTTTCTATTTGTTTTATAGCTTTTAAAAGCTCAAAATCTCCCATATCGGTTCTTATTCTGGCCACAAAGTTTAAAAACTTTGGCTGGTTTTCTACTCCAAAGGGTATGCTCTCATAGACAAAAGATATTTTCTCCACATGAGATATCCCCTTCAAAGCATCCAGAGCTTTTATCAAATAAGATATCCTGTCTCCTAAGTTGCTACCTATGCCAAGGTATACTGTGTTCATATCAGAGCGCTTTTTATCTTCTCTTGCCAGTGTTTTACGTTGAACTTTAGCTTTTCTATATCTATAGTTTTAAACTCGCCCTTGTGATAGAGTATCTTACCTCTTGCTATGGTGGTTTCCACCGCGCTTTCGTTCAAAGAGTAAAGAATCAGAGCCTTCTCATCGTATATGGGTATGTTTGATATCTCATCGTTTGGGTTTATTATGATAATATCAGCATCGTATCCTTCTTTTATGACACCTGCTTTTATATTAAAAGCCTCAAAACCATTTTTTGTGGCTATATCTAAAGCTGTATCTACAGGCATCACGGTAGAATCCTCAAAATAACCCTTTTGAAGTTTGGTCATGATAGATGCCTCTTCCAGCATGGAAAGGTTGTCGTTGGAAGCCTCTCCATCCGTTCCTAAAGCCACTCTTACACCAGCTTTTATGTATTTCCAGACAGGGGCTATACCAGAACCAAGTTTTAAATTGCTCTCTGGACAGTGAACTATGGTAATATTCCTTTTAGATGCTATATCTATCTCCTCATCACTAAGATGAACCCCATGTGCCCCTATAAACTTATTGGATAAAATACCTATCTCATCCAGATACTCAAGAGGACGTTTTGAATACTTTTCTATTATACCCTCTACTTCTTTTCTTGTTTCAGAAACATGCATATGGATATAAGTATCAAGCTTTTGAGATAATTCTAACGAAGAGATAAGCGTTTCTTTAGAACACGTGTAAACGCTGTGAGGACATAAAACAGGTATAACAGAACTATGATGTTTAAACGTTTCCACAAAATGTTTTGCCCTTTCAAGGTATTCTTTTGGGCTGGAGGCTACCTTTGTAGGAAAATCAAGGATTCCAAAACCAATACCAGCTCTTATACCAGATTCTTCAACAACATCTGCCACTTCTTCTTCAAAAAAATACATGTCTAGGAAAAACGTAGTCCCCCCTCTTATCATCTTGGCCACCGCCAAGGAAGTACCGTCTTTTACAAACTCTTTTGAAACAAACCTCCCCTCTAAAGGCCATATCACCTTTTGAAGCCAGTCCATGAGCGTGAGGTCCTGTCCAATGCCTTTTAAAAGGCTCATGGCAGCATGGGTGTGCATGTTGCAAAAAGAGCTCATCACAATCTTATCTTTTGCATCTATTACATCTTTTGCAGGCTCTTCTATGTTTGGTTTAAGGCTTTTTATAACACCATCTTTTATGCCTATATCCAGTATCTTATTTTCTAGTTTAGCGTTTTTAATAACGATATCAAACATAGCTTATATGCTTCTTAAAACGTTTATCGTCTCTATCAAAGCCATCGCGGATTCAAAACCTTTGTTGCCCTGCTTTGTACCAGAGCGCTCTATGGCTTGTTCTATGCTATCGGCCGTGATAACACCAAAGGCAATGGGCTTTTCAAGCTCTAATGAGATTACAGCAAGCCCTTTTGATACTTCAGCTGCTATATAGTCAAAATGAGGGGTCTGTCCTCTTATCAAAACTCCCAGAGCCAGCACACCATCTACATCTTTTTTGATGAGTTTCTTACAGGCTATGGGTAGCTCCCAGGCACCTGGTACTCTTACAAGGGTTATATCCTCTTCTTTAACACCGTGTCTTTTTAGAGCATCGTAAGCGCCTTCTATAAGCCTATCCACAAGTGTAGAGTTAAACCTGGAGGCCACTATACCTATCTTTAAACCTTCTCCTAGAAAAGAGCCTTCTACAATCATAATTATTAGATTATAAACTATTTTTGCTCTTTTTTCTTAACAAATACTTTGATATAAGTGGGCTTTGAAAGGTTTTGCTTTATCAAGAATGGAATAGGTGATTCGATGTTAACTTTGGCTATATTGATACCGTCTTTTAACGTCCTGGCGTCCACATAAGCTTTTATATCCTTAAGGGTTTTAGGGTTTAACACCCTGTCCACCACCAGAACGTTTATAACCACATTTTTAGGCTCTGCTACATATACATGATCCTGGGATTTGTGCTTTATATGAACTGTTTTATATATTTCTATAGGAACGAAGTTTCCAAAGTTTACATACAACCAAAGTCCTATACTTATAAAAAACGCTAATAGCTTAAGCTGCCAGTCCTTCAGAAAAAGAGATTTTGTGAAAGATAAAAAGTTGTTCATAATATTAAGAACTTTTTCGCTTTTTTATACGCTTATCTTCACCGAACATGTATATAAAATCACACATCTCACTCAACCTGGATGCTATACTTTCACCCAGTCTCAATCTCAGGTCGGCTTTCAATGCGTTTGGAAGCTCATCGTAAGAAAACACCTTACCCTTTTGTTCCTCTAAATTCTTCTGGTCATTTTCAAAAATGGTTTTGCCGGTTTTTATCTGCTGGTTTTTCTTTTTGTTTGAAAGACCGGTGTTTTCTGGGGTTATATCGTATTTTCTTAAATCGAAGTTTGTTGTAATTATGACAGGTAACATTTCGTTGTAACGATAAGCTATTATGTAGGTGAGCAGATCTTTGTTGTAATCTGTCAATATCTCACTGCCAAGGTCATCTAAGACAAGTATAGGAGCTTCCAAAACTCTATTTAAAAGCTTTTCATAGCTACTTTCCATCAAATCATCATAAACTGCGTATCTTTCTTTCCCGATCAAAGATTTTAAATCCAGTATAAGCGTCCTGACATCGTAGAAAAGCCCTCTTACCTTATACTTTTCTTCCAGGTAAATAAGCGTAAATATAGAAAAAAACGTTTTTCCTACCCCGGGAGGACCCATAAAGATAAGCCCTCTTCCCCGATGATGTTTAAAATTATTTACATAGTTTAAAATCGTAACGTAAGCATTCGTGTAGCTTTCATCCTCTTTGTAAGCGTCAAAATTGTAAACTCCATTTGCTATATGCCAGTATCTTCTTGGAATGTTCATAATTCTAAGGAGCGATTGTTTTGAGGAAAGGACACATTCGCAGTGTTCTACCGTGTTATCTGGGTTTATTATAAAACCAGTCCCTCCACACTTTTCACACTTTGACTTCTTGTTTGATAAAAGCTTTTGCGCCTTAAAACTATCCACACATTTAGTATATCAAACCGATAAAAAAGTTTCTATGCTTTTAGCTTTATCCTGAAATCTATAGCGAAAAATAGCACTCCTATAAGGGCAAACACCACACACCAGAAAAACAAATCCTGGAAAGCCTCAGAGAAAGCCTGTAGCTCAATGCTTTTATATAGTATAGCCTCTCTTATGGGTTTTGTAAGAAAAGATGAGTCTAAGAATTCTTTAGCCTTAAAAGCGTTAAAACTCTGTATCATACCTATATTATCAAAATGATAATCTGTTCTGGTATTTAATATATTTGTGGCAATAGCTGTACCAAAAGACCCACCTACAAACCTTATATAATCAAGTATGGTAATAACGATGAGCATCTTCTCTTCAAGACCAGATAAGGCTATGACAGTCACCGGCGGGAAAAAGAGCCCAAGACCAATTCCCACTATGATAAGCTGAAGCTCAGCCATGCTTTTTGGTGTATAGTAATCAAACCTTAAGAGGAAAAAGTAAAGACTTCCTATATATATAACAGTTGATAAAATAAGCACAAGCCTAGGATTTTTCTTATCGCTCAAAGCACCACCGATAGCTGAGAATATAGCAATAGATATAGCAAAAGGCAAAAGTATGAGGCCTGTTTTAAAACTTTCTATACCCTTTAATTTCTCAAAAAATAGCGGTAGTGCATAAAACACTGCATACATAGAAAAACCCAGTATCCAGAAGTAAGCAAAAAACGCCATCAAGAAGTTTCTTCTGGAAAAAATACTGAGGTCTATTAGCTTATTTTTTGAGTAAACATCAGACATAACATAAAGCAAAAAGCTTATTAAAGTTATGTATGCAAATACTATTGTGATGTTTGAACTAAACCATCCCCATTTCTGACCGTTTGACAGAAGAACGATAAGGGATATACTAGCAACGCTTATGAAAAAAAGACTGACGAGGTTAAAACCCTCTATGTGTTTGCCAGTTTTCAGGCTTTTAAGAAAGAAAATAGATAAAAACGTATTCAGTATACCAACAGGTACATTTACAAAGAATATAGCCTCCCATCCGATATGCTGGGTGAGCCAGCCTCCTATAGTAGGCCCTGCAGCTGGTGCCAGACTGGCTCCAAGCCCAAAAATACCCATGGCGGTGCCTTTGTTTTCAAATATGCTAAAAAGTATAGCCTGAGCAGATACCATTATGAGGGCTTCAGCGGCGCCCTGAATACTTCTAAAGATTATCATCTCATCAAGTCTATATGAAATACCGCACATATAGCTGGCAGATGTAAAAAGCCCAATACCCGCCACAAACATATTTTTTAAACCAGCTTTTGATTCTATGTACTCTATAAGCGGTAAAAGCACCGCAGAAGATATCATGTAGGCGGTGACCACCCATTGAATGCCGTATAGATCTGTATGAAGCGGAGCTATCATCTTGGGCAAAGCCACATCCACTATAGTAGTATCAAGGATGGCCATAAAAGCCCCTATCATCACTATGATAGCGTGTATTACCTTTTCTTTGCTGTTCACTTTATCTCCTGAAGAGAGAATACCTCTATGTTACCGTTGCTGTACTTAACAGATTTTATAGCCTCCAGTATTGCATAACCTCCTCTTATAGTGGTGGTGTAAGGTATTTTGTGGTTTACTGCAGCCCTTCTTATATAAAAAGCATCGGAACGTTCTTTATGACCTGAAGGTGTATTTATAACAATATGTATATCGTTGTTTGCTATGTAATCCACTATGTTTGGGCGTCCTTCTGAGACTTTTAAAACCTTTTCCACTAGGATACCCTTTGATTTTAGGAAAGAAGCGGTTCCTTCCGTGCAGAGCACTTTAAAACCAAGCTCCAGAAATCCAGTTACAAGGTCTATAATCTTTGGTTTGTCCCTATCGGCTACAGATATGAAAACGTTGCCAGAGGTTGGTATCCTACTACCCACCCCAAGCTGAGCTTTGTAATAAGCCATACCAAAAGAAGTGCCTATACCCATCACCTCTCCGGTGCTTTTCATCTCTGGTCCCAGAACAGGATCTACCTCCGGAAACTTGTTCCAGGGAAACACCGCCTCTTTTATAGTGAAGTATTTAAAATCCTTCGGCAAGAAATCGGAGGCTATATGATGCTCTTTATCAAATACATCAGGAACTATATCTCTTAGCTTTTTTCCAAGGGCTACTTTTGTAGCTATCTTTGCCAGAGGATAGCCAATACTTTTGCTAACATAAGGCACTGTCCTGGAAGCTCTTGGATTTACCTCAAGTACATAGGGTACATTATCTTTTATGGCAAACTGAAGGTTGATAAGACCTTTTACTTTTAGGGCTTTTGCAATCTTGATGGTTTGCTCTCTTATCTCTTTTAACACATCTTCTTTTAGCGTATAAGGAGGTATAGAAGCAGCGCTATCTCCGGAGTGAATACCAGCCTCTTCTATGTGTTCCATTATAGCCCCTATCAAGACGTCCTCTTCATCGGCAACAGCATCCACATCCACCTCTATCGAATCGCTGAGATACTTATCTATAAGAACAGGCCTTTGATAGCTGACATCCACCGCCTGCTCAAGATATTCTATGAGCTCCTCTTCCTTATAAACTATCCTCATAGCCCTTCCCCCAAGAACGTAAGAGGGTCTCACCAGAACAGGATATCCAATATCTTTTGCCACCTTTATGGCTTCATCTTTGGTGATGGCTATACCACCCTCTGGTTGCAGGATACCAAGCTCCCTCATAAGAGCGTTAAAGCGTCCTCTGTCCTCAGCCAGATCTATGCTATCTGGGGATGTACCAAGTACCGGTATAGCTCTTTCTCTAAACTCGCTGGCTAACTTTAAAGGCGTCTGGCCTCCAAACTGCAACAAAACCCCCAGTATATCATTCTCTCGTTTTATCACATAGTTTACATTTTCCATCACTATAGGCTCAAAATAAAGCCTCGTGGCTGTGTCGTAATCAGTGGATACGGTTTCGGGGTTGCAGTTTATCATGATAGCCTCAAGGCCTTCTTCCTGAACAGCCTGTATAGCATGTACACAGGCGTAATCAAACTCTATACCCTGACCAATTCTATTTGGACCACTTCCTAAGATAATTACTTTGTTTTTCATCAAATATATAATATAATAACTTTCCTTATTTCGTCTAAAATCCCAATACCAGGATGATAATAAATATAAATATATTCGAATATAAATATACGCTATAATGCTTAAAAAGTAAAATTAATAAAAAATTAATAAAATTAGGGTAAAATAAGAAAGTGTTAACTTCAATAGGAGGTGGTCAGCATGCCAAGTTATATAAATCAGTCTAACTATATGAGTTTTAAAGTCCTAATTAGATATATAGACGACATATTAAAAGAGTTCGATCAAGTAAGAGGAAGCACCAACGACTATATTTCTTGTAAATTAATATCCGCCGTAGAACAGCATAAAATATATGTAGAAAATATGCTAAACATGCTGGATGGTAAGATAGAATGGATACCTCCAAAACATACACAGTGTGCTTTCGGTAGAACATATTATTCAATTGATGAAAACCATATAGGCAAGGTATATGGAGAGGCAGTACTTAATCAGTTTAAGAAAGTAGGAGAAATCCACAGAGAATTCCACAGCATAGCAGAGGAAATTATGGATAGAGTACAACAAGGTCAGAACAACAGTATAAACACTCTAATATTAGAGCTGGCAGCCAAAAGTAGAATGCTGGTGGAACAATGTAGAAAGCTCGTTTTATCTTTACAACAGAACTAACAACACCAAAATTTGCTATATTCACACATCAATTTTGATATATAATATAATAATAGCCGGAGTGGTGAAATTGGCAGACACGCTATCTTGAGGGGGTAGTCCTCGCAAGAGGGTGCGGGTTCGAGTCCCGCCTCCGGCATTTATTTTTAAGGAGGTTTTCCAGTATGAACTTTTCCAAAGAGGATATTCTAAAAGCCTTTTACGAAAGACACGCCTGCAAGCTCTTTGACGACAAAAAGAAAATACCAAAGGAAGATTTTGATTTTCTGTTAGAGATAGGAAGATTATCCCCCTCTTCGTTTGGTATGGAGCACTGGAAATTTTTGGTGATAACATCCCAAGATTTAAAGGAAAAATTAAGACCAGTATGCTGGAATCAACCTCAGATCACCACCTGTAGCCATCTGGTGGCTTATCTTGCCAAAAAATCTTTTCTTAAAAACCCAGAATATTACAGACCAATGTATGAAAGAAAAAGCGACATATTTCCAGACAAAGAACTGAGAGAAAAAGCCATAAAGCGCTATGAAAACTTTGTAAATCAGTTTGATGACAGAGCTCTGGCTTGCTGGAGTGCAAAACAGTGTTATATAGCCGCCGCTAACATGATGAGTGTGGCTGCTATGATAGGTATAGATTCCTGTCCGATAGAGGGTTTTGAGAAAGAAAAGGTGGAAGAGATACTTGGACTTGATACCAAAGACTATGAGATAGCAATGTTTGTGGCTTTTGGATACAGAGTAAACCCACCTTCCAAAAAATACAGATTACCAATAGAACAGCTGGTAGAGTATAGATGATAAGCAGGTTTCCAATATTTCTTATAATGGAACGACTAGAACAAAACCTCAAAGAACAACAAAAGGCCCTTAGTATAATGCTCATGAACAAAAACAAGATCACCCATGATTTTTTGAACGCTGTTTATGGCTTATTTATGGACACTCTGGGGCTTTCTTATACTCTGCTTGGCATGATTGATGAGAATATGGATAAATACACCAAAGAACACATATTCCTGATATCTTCAGAAGCACTATCGATGTTTAACCTATCGATACCTTATCTGGAGGCAAGCGTTCCATTTTTCATAGAAGATACTTATATAGACAATATCTCAGTGCAAGAGTTTGTGGGAAGTCTGGCAAGTTATTTAGAAAAAGCTATATTAGAAGAGAGTTTTTCAAGGGATTTTGTACTGGACTCTTTGGACAGGCTTTTAAGACATCTTATGTATTTTCAATATGTAAACGAGAAGATACCTCGTTATCTTTAGCCTCTTCTATATACCTCATAGCATATTTTATATTTGATATCATATCAAGTGTGCTAAAAGACTCTATATGACCAGATCTGGCGGTTATCTCACCCGCTATTCCATGTAGAAAAACACCCAGTTTCAGGGCTTTTGGTATAGACATCTTGGATAAGAAAGCGCTTATTATACCGCTTAGCACATCGCCAGTCCCGCCTTTTGCCATAGCAGGAGTACCTCGCATAGATACATAAACCTTGCCTTCAGTGGCAACAGTGGTAATAGCTCCTTTTAGCACCAAAGACAAGCCGTATTCTTTGTGAAAACCATAGGATACATCTATTTGATTTTTTATAATATCATCTTTATCCAAACCGCTAAGCCTTGAAAACTCTCCTATATGAGGGGTTATAACAACATTTTCTTTTCTTAAAAGCTCAAAAACTTTATAATAAGATATGATATTTAAAGCATCCGCATCAAGAAGCACTGGTTTTTTAAAGTTTGAAAGTATATGTTCAATTATCTTAAGTCCTTTTTCATAAACGCCAAAGCCCATGCCTACAGCGATAGCATCAAACTGATTTAAATCTAAATCTTCTATAGACTCTATATAAAAATCCTTTGATGGAAGGGGTATCTTTATCTGTTCTATGAGAACGTTAGAAACGCTTGACATGTGCTCTTTTGGTATGCCTACATATACAAGAGCAGCTCCAGCCCTAGTGGCCGCTTTTGCGCTCATACAGACAGCACCTACATAGGGTCCATTTCCACCTATCAAAAGCACTTTACCTTCGTTGCCTTTATGGGTATCTAACTCCCTTCTTGGCAAAAGCGCTTTTACATCTTTTACGCTTAGAAATACCTTTGTTTTGTCTGGCACACAGGACTCTGGTATGGAGATGTCTCTTATGTAAATCTCACCCGCATACTTTGAATAGGGATACAGCACATGATAAGATTTTGGATAGGAAAAGCTAACAGTATAATGAGCTTTTACAAATTTATCAGAGGGTATACCAGATGGTATATCAACAGCCACCACAGTAGACTCTGAGCTGTTTATAAAATCTATATAAGGGATGTACTCTTCTTTTAAAGGCGGTTTAAAACCAGTTCCAAAAAGCCCATCTAATATAACATCGTATCTCATACTTGGAAAATCTTCCAGAGGTTTTAAGCCAAGCTTTTCTAAAATAGAATACTGGATTTTAAATTCCTCTGTTTGTTTTGAGCTTTTAGCCACTAGAAAATCACATTTTAAACCTTTTTGAAAAAGCCATCTCAAAGCCCCAAGAGCATCAGCACCGTTGTTGCCAGTGCCCACCAGCGCAAGGACTGTTTTTGGATTTAAACTATATACAAAATCTGCCACAGCCCTTGCAGCGTTTTCCATCAACACTAAAGAAGGTATGCCTATATTTTCTATAGCGCATCTATCTGCAAGGGACATCTCCTGAGGCGTGAGAATATATATCATTTATCATCTAAAACAGATATGCAGGGAAGCTCTTTTCCTTCTAAAAGCTCTAAAAATGCACCACCACCAGTGGAGACAAAATCTATAGCGTTTACTACACCCGCTCTTATGATGGCATGATCTGTATCTCCACCACCCGCAATAGAAAGAGCTTGAGAGTGAGCTATAGCCCTTGCCACTTCCAGAGTGCCATCTTTAAACCTTTCATATTCAAAAGCTCCCATAGGACCGTTCCATATTATAGTCTGAGCGGTACTTATAAGCTCCTTCGCCAGACTTACAGACACAGGTCCTATATCAAGTCCCATGTAATCCTGGGGTATCTCTTGCCAGAGCACCGTCATTGTGGGGGTTTTATCGGAAAGCTCCTTTGCCACTACAAAATCCACCGGAAGATAGAGTTTTACACCAAGCTTTTTTGATATTTCTATAATATCTTCCGCCACATTTATAAGATCATTTTCCACCAGTGATTTACCCGTATCGTAACCCATAGCTTTTATAAATGTAAAAGCCATAGCCCCGCCTATAAACATCTTGTCTACTCGTTTTAAGAGATTTTTTATAACGTTTAGCTTTGAAGATACCTTAGCCCCACCCAAAAATGCCACCACAGGCCTTTGAGGGTTTACCATGGCTTTTTCAAAGTAAAGGAGCTCCTTTTCAAGCAAAAATCCCATACAGGCCGGTTTTAGTATTTGAGGCACACAGTAAACAGAGGCGTGCTTCCTGTGGCAGGTTCCAAAAGCGTCTGAAACATACACCTCACCCAGAGATGCCAGTTTTTTAGCAAACTCTTCGTCGCACTCTTCCTCTTCTTTATGAAATCTTAGGTTTTCAAGCATTATAACATCTTCTGGCTTGGCGTTTTTTACGATGCTTTCAACCTCTTTGCCAACGCAGTCCGGCGCCATTATGACATCTTTGTGAATGTACCTTGAAAGACGCTTGGCTACAGGTTTTAAAGAGTAAGCCTCATCAAAACCCTTTGGTCTTCCAAGATGAGACATCAGTATAACTATAGCCTGAGCATCCAGAAGATACTCTATAGTGGGTATGGCAGCCCTTATCCTGGCATCGTCTTCTATATTTCCCTGACTGTCTATGGGTACATTAAAATCTACCCTTACCAGTACCCTTTTTCCCTTTAAATCTACATCCCTTACAGTTTTTTTGTTTGGCATAGACTCCTCCTGGTTTTTTGCTATAAATATTATACTATGCCAAACAAGTTTAGATATCTAAATTAGTTGCCAAAGTTAAAAGAAGAACCGCACTTACACGTCTTTTTAATGTTTGGGTTGTTGAATATAAAGTTGTTTGGCTTTAAGAGATTTTCAATGTAATCAAGCTCCGTACCTTTAAGATGCTCATAAGAGTCTTTGTCTATGGCAAGTTTGAAATCTCCGTAATCTATCACTATATCGTTCTCTCTTATATTCTCATCAAATTCTGTATGATACTTATATCCAGCACATCCTTCTTTGATAAGACCAACCCTGAAAACCGGGTTGCTGAGCTTCTTTCTCATAGCCATTTTTTGAATGGCTTTTATAGCTCTATCTGTTAAAACAAAATCTATAACCGCTTCCATATAAAACCTCCGTTAAGTATTGGTTATTCTAATATATTTATAAACTCAAATTTTTCTATATAAAAGCTTAATACAACAAAATAAATACTTCATCACTAACACCAATAAATATCATCTATATTTTATCAAGAGTAGAAGGGTCTATAAGATAATCCTCCCTTATTTTAAAAGCCCTGTGTTCTTTTCCGGTATCCTCTGTTATCACTTCATAAGAGCTTAGCTCTTTTTCAATAGTTTTAGCCTCTTCTAATATATCAACAGGTAAAGCACTTATTTTTATATCCCCGAACTTTTCCTTTAGGGTATCTATAAAAGCTTCAAAAATTTTTTGCTTGTCTATGTTTAACCCTTCTTTTTTTATAGTTGTAATGTTTGATTCCAGAATATTTTTAAAGGCTTTCTTATCTTTAACATATGATATTATATTGGCCATCGTATCAAAGTCAAAATCCATCAATATGTTTCCCACAAACACAAGCATATTCTCTATATCACCAGCCCCCTGACCGGATATTTTTTTATCCTTTATCACAATATCCGCTACAGGCTTATACGAGGCTTCTAAGCCTATTTTTCTATAAACTTCTATGACTATGCTGGAAAAGTACTTATAAACGTTTTCTAATTTTAGAGGTATTTTTTTGTTGCTTTTAGAAAAGATAAACTGATAAAATATCTGACCCTGATGGAGAAGCACAGTTCCACCACCGGTCTGCCTTCTTATAACAGGTATGTCGTGAGTTTTGCAGTAGTTAAAATCCAGAAAACGGTTTGCGTTGTCAAAATATCCAAGGCTGACACACATATTAGATGGTTCTGTCAGGACTATACATTCTATACGCCTTCTTGCCAGAGCGTGAAAAAGAGCTACAGAGGTGGTAGCGTTTAGGTTTTGCTCTACAAATACTATCAAATATCTTTCACCATCCTGACCCAGAAATTGTACTGACCATCTTTTCTAAAACCAAACTTTTCGTAAAACCTCATGGCTCTTTCGTTTTTATCCCCTACCCATAACTCTACAAGGTCTAAGTTTCTTTGTTTGAAATATTCTATAGCCTTTTCCATGAGCTTTGAACCTATACCTTTACCAAAGTACTCCGGGTCTACAAAAATCTCGTGAACTGCACCCACCACTTTGTTGTATTTTTTGCTGTACCAGTTGCCATCCACAGCCATAAACCCCACTATCTTGCCACCATCTTTTACCACAAAAAGACCAGCCACATCCCTTCTTAAAAGCCAGTTTATATATACCTTTACATCTTCTTCGTGAGTGTAAGAATATTCTTCTAAATTTTTATAGCTTTTAAGATAAAGCTTTGCTACTTCGTCTATATCCTTTAACTCAAAGGGTTCTATGTTCATCAAAATTATATTCTTACCACCACACAGGTGATAGCTTCTTTTACCCCCTCTAATGCATGAATCTTTGTAATCACAAGACGCCCTAACTCATCCTGATTTTTGAGCTCTGCAAAGACTATTATATCGTAAGGACCTGTTACCACGTCTGCGGTTCTTATACCATCAAAGGTAGATAGAGCTATCATGATAGAAGGTATTTCTCTTGGGTCTGCTTTTATCATTATATAGGCTTTTATAGAGTTCTCTGACTCTATCTCCATCAGTTCTGTAATAGAAACTGGAAACACCTTATCGTTTAACAAATCCATAATCTATCTCCTTTTCGCTGGGTTTTATTCCTAAAAGCTCAAAAACCAAAGGTGTATACTCTTTGTTTTCTCTTATAAGCTTTATCGCTCTATGTACTATCTTCTTACACTCTTTGGAACCGTTTTTAGTATAATCTAACATATTTATAATTATAGGTTCTAATTCAAGATTTTCAAGCCATTTATAAAATTTATCAGCCTCATCCATGATGATAAATTCAGCCTTTTTTGCCTCCTGGGCTCTGTTTGAAAGATTTGCTTCCACCACATCTTTTAAGTCGTCTATGTTGTATAAAAAAACGCTGTCTATATCAGCACAGGATGGTTCTATATTCCTCGGCACAGATATATCTATTAAAAACAGCGGTTTGTAGTGTCTTTTTTTCATAGCTTTTGAGACCACGTCCTTTGTCAAAACATACCCTTGGGCGCCGGTGGATACCAAAACCACGTCAAACTCGTATAAAAACTTCTCTATCTCGTCAAACCTTATTATGTTAGCCTTTATATCTTCCGCCAGAGCTACAGCTCGCTCATAGGTTCTATTTGATATGTAAATGCTTGCTCCTGAACGCTGAAGATACTTCGCTGCAAGCTCCCCCATCTCACCAGCCCCTATTAAAAGCACCTTGTGGTTTTTTAGCTCACCGAAGATGCGTTTTGCGAGCTCCACCGCCGCATAGCTCACAGATACTGCACTTTTGCTAATACCTGTTTCGTATCTCACCCTTTTTGAAGCGTGAAGAGCGTTTTGACACAGTCTATTAAGCACTTTAGAGGATGCCCCCACGTTCTTTGCCTTAAAGAATGCCTCTTTAAACTGGGCCACTATCTGAGGTTCTCCCAGCACCATAGAATCAAGCCCTGATGCCACTTTAAATATGTGTATCACCGCCTCTTTTTTGGCTTTTAGGAAAAAATGATGTTTATCAAAATGCTGATGTTTTATATCAAGATATCTTTTAAAAGCATCCAGAACATACTTCTCGTCCAGAGCGTAAGCGTAAAGCTCCAGCCTGTTACAGGTGGATAAGAGCATCAACTCATCTACATCTGTGGAGGTTTTTAGAATGTTCAAGATAGAATCTTGCTCTTTTGTATCGCAGCTTAGTTTTTCCCTTAGCTCTACGGGTGCAGTTTTATAGTTTAAACCTATGGCGTATATATCACCTACCATTTACTGTCAAAAGTTCCTTTATATAATCTAAAACCTTATCCACAGAAACGTCAACAGATTTTAACGTATGCCTGTCCACCACTTCTACCATATTGTCCTTTATCTTCTTACCCACCACTATCCTGTAAGGAATACCTATCAAATCAGCGTCGTTGAACTTAACTCCCGCTGAAGCATCCCTGTCGTCAAAAAGCACTTCTATATTGTTTTGTATCAGGCTTTTATAAAGAGCTTCTGAAGTGCTGTATTGAAGTTCATCTGAAGTGTTTAAGCAGGTTAAAAGCACCTGAAAAGGAGCCACAGACAAAGGCCATTTGATACCCTTCTCATCGTGATACTGCTCCACTATAGCAGCTATAAGCCTTGATATGCCAATACCATAACATCCCATCACGATAGGTTTTTCTGTGCCATCTTTATCGGTGAAATACGCCTTCATCGGCAAAGAGTATCTGGTACCAAGCAAAAACGTATGACCAAGCTCAAGACCCTGAGTTATCTTTAAAGGAGCACCGCACTCTGGACACGGGTCCTCATCCTGTAGCTGGGCCACATCTACAAACGTATCAAAATCAAGGTTTGCATTTTTATAATGATAATGAGGCTTGTTAAAAGCCACCACCATGTTAGAGGCGTTGTAAAGGGAGTTGTCAACTATTATCTCTATATCTTTTCCCTCTAGGAAAGGTCCTATAAACCCTTTTTCTGTGTTTAAAAGCTTTGAAACCTCATCGTCTTCTGCCAGCCTGAACTCATCGGTGCCAAAGAGTCTCTCCAGCTTTTTCTCATCAATCGTCCTGTCTCCCCTTATAAGCACCATGACAGGCTTTCCCTGTTTTATATAAAGCACAGATTTTATAATCCTGTCTTTACCAACATTCAGAAACGAAGATAGCTCTTCTATAGTCCTGACATTTGGCGTGTAGACTTCTTCTAAGGGAAGTGGTGGTTCTTTTTCTTTATTTGGTTTTTTTATCTCTACTATCTCGGTGTTTGCCGCATAACCACACTTCTCACAGTAAGCCACCATCGCCTCACCGTACTTGGTGATGGCTACAAATTCGTGAGAACTTTTACCTCCAATCTGCCCCACATCCGCTTTCACCATCAAAACGTGTAAATTTAACCTTTCAAATATGTTTTTGTAAGCTTTTACCATCGTATCGTAAGTTTTTTTAGCGCTTTCTTCATCGGTATCAAAAGAGTAAGCATCCTTCATTATAAACTCTCTTCCTCTTATAAGCCCATAACGAGGTCTTTTTTCATCTCTAAACTTTGTATGTATCTGATATAGATTAAGCGGTAGTTGCTTGTAAGATCTTACCGTTTTTCTAACAAGATCCGTTATCTCTTCCTCATGGGTAGGTCCAAGACAGTAATCCCTTTCGTTTCTATCTTTTAGTTTAAAAAGCTCGTTGCCGTAATAATCCCATCTTCCGGTTTCCTTCCACAGTTCAGCTGGGTTTAAGATGGTCAGCAAGAGCTCTTGAGCCCCGGCTTTGTCCATTTCATCCCTTACTATATCCTGAATCTTTTTCAGCACTCTAAAGGCTATCGGTGTAAGCTCGTATATGCCAGAAGCCACTTGCTTTATAAAACCTGCTTTTGTCAAAAGCCTGTGGGAAGCTGCTTCTGTTTCTGAGGGTTCTTCCTTTGTGGTGTATAGAAAATATTTACTCCATCTCATTCAATTATTATATCCTAAAAGCCAGATACAAAATAAGAAATTTACATGGGGATGGAGGGACTTGAACCCTCACGGGATTGCTCCCCGCGGATTTTAAGTCCGCTGCGTCTGCCATTTCGCCACATCCCCGGACAAATTTATATTATAGCATAAGTTAAAAATATCAAGTGCTAAG
>CAYFGH010000010.1:16674-21095 GCA_964342735.1 uncultured Aquificaceae bacterium | reverse complement strand
TATTATATCACAAAATAAAATTTAAGATATATCTTTTAAATAGTGCTGGCAGTATGGCTTTATAATGTTTAGCGTTGTTTCGTCCATTTTCTTGATATACTCTTTTAAAAGCAGTGTAAAGTACTGAGGTTTATGGGGTTTGATATACACTGGCATTATGATGTTGTCGGATTTTTTGGCGTTGCAACTCTCACAGGCGGTGACCAGGTTATCCCATGTCCACTTTCCACCCTTTGACACCGGTACTATGTGATCTACCGTGATCTCGTTATCGCTACAAACTTTACCGCAGTATCCACAGGTGAAGTTGTCTCTCACATATACGTTGTAACGGGTTGGTATGTTTTTGTAAAAAGTTTTTGACAGGGCGTTTGTTTTAAGCACTATAGGTACTTTGTAGGTTTTGTAAGTGGATCTTATCACCGCGTTAGGATGATATTCAATCACTGTAGCCCTTTGAGTGTATTCCAGCAAGAAAGATTTTCTATAATCAAGGAGCGTTAAGGGCGTATAAGTCTTGTCCAGAAGCAGGCTATAGATCTTCATAAGCCAAGCACATCAAACATTGAGTAAAATCCACTGGGTTTTTTATACACCCATCTGGCAGCTTCAACAGAGCCCTTTGCAAATATCTTTCTATCCGTGGCCCTGTGGGTGAGCTCCAGCCTTTCTCCCATTCCAAACATGTAAACGGTATGTTCTCCCACCACATCTCCTCCTCTTAAAGCAAAAACACCCACTTCATTGTCTTCCCTCGGGGATATGCCTTCTCTTCCAAACACATCCTTTGTATCGGGAAGCTCTTTTTTTACTATGTCTAAAAGCCTTAATGCTGTGCCTGAGGGTGCATCTTTTTTAAACCTGTGGTGAATCTCTGATATCTCTACATCGTATCCTTTGTCTTTCAGGGCTTTTATGGCTATCTCTAAAAGCTTAAAAAGCACATTCACACCAAGACTCATGTTTGGAGAAAAAACTATAGGTATATCCTTAGAACAATCTTTTATAATGTTTAACTGTTCCTCTGTAAAACCTGTGGTACCTATCACGATGGGTTTTTTGTGATCTTTGCATACAAGCGTATTTTTAATGGCGGCATCAACACTTCCGGTAAACTCTATCACTACATCCACATGGTTGATGACATCTTCCAGATTTGAAGTTACATATTCTAAAGGAAGTTGCTTATCCCTTATATTCTCTTCTTTGTCTATACCTGCTTTTATAATTAGGTCTTGGTAGCTTTTAGAGACTTCTAGAATACTGCTACCCATGCGACCCAAAAAGCCGCACAAGGCTACAGAGATTGTCATTCCTCTTCTCCGCCCATTATAAGATCTTCTAATTCGTTTACAGCCTCCACAGCTTGATCTGGTGGTACCACTCCGGGATAGAGCACCACTTTGATACCAGAGCTAAATAGCATTTTGGCTATTATATCTTGGAGTTTTTCCAGCTCTTCTGGTTCTATTTCCTCCCTTATGCTTTGCTCTACGTCTTTGTTGGTAAGGAAAAACCCTACGATACTAAATGGCACTGCATAGTAATCATCTTGCTGTTCTAACATATTTATACCTCCAAAAATTATATCTCTATTATACCACTTCCCACTCTGTTATGAGATGGTAACCTCTTTTAAAATGAGCTCTCAACCTCAAATGAAGTATGTTGTTTAGCGTCTTAAAACCTTCTCCACCCACCAGCGTTGGCACATTCTCACCGCCTACTATCACCGGAAGGTGTATGATACGTATCTCATTTACGGCTTTTAACTTACAGAGCTCCCAGTTTATAGATGACCCGCCTTCCACCATGAGACTTTTTATATCTTTTTCTCTTAGTTTTTTCAATAAAAGCTCAAAATCCACAAGGTATTCGCCTACTACCAGCACCTCTACGCCCATTTCGGTAAGCTTTTTTATCTTTTCTTCCGGTGCTCTTTTGGTGGTGGCTATGATAGTGTGAGCGTCTTTTGATAGTACGTTAGCATCAAGGGGTATGTTTGCGGTGGAGCAGGGTATTACCCTTATGGGGTTTTTTCCTTTTACATATCTTACAGTAAGGCTAGGGTTATCTGTTCTTATGGTTTCACAACCTACCATGATGGCATCTACTTTTGCCCTCACCTCGTGAAGATATCTGTATGCCTCTTCATCCATAAGGGTCATGAGTTCTTTGGAAGATGCTCCTCTGTAAAGGGTGAGCTTACCATCCAGCGTCAGTTCTGACACTATTATCACATAAGGTTTGTCCTGGTTATTCATAATCCTTTCCGTACTTTTTCAAAAGATATAAAATTCTTATTAAAAGCGAACCAAACGTAAAAAGCACTATGAGCTTTATACCAAGATGAAGTCCAAACATGGGGTTTATGCGTTCTAATATGCTGAAAAACACTATGCTTATATGGGTTTCCGGTCTTCCGAAAAAGCCTACGCCTTCCAGTGGATCGTCTATCTTACCTTTTTGCCTTTCAGAAAAGCCAATCTCTGCATACACCACAGGTTTTATGAACGTATGAAGCATTGAAAATGTTATAGCGCTTATGGCTATAAAAGGAGAGCCGTAAGAAAAACCTATGCTTCCTAATATAAAACCATCCACCGTCTTGTCTGCTATCCAGTCAAAAGCTGCACCAAATTTGGAAGCTTTGTCCTCAAGCCTCGCTACTACACCATCCATCAGATCCAGAAAGCCAGATATGATAAGAAATGATGCACCTGTTAGAGGTTTATGGATGTAGAAAAAATAGGCGCTTGTGAGACCAAAAGCAAGGGAAAGAAGCGTTATAACGTTTGGGGACATGTGCATTTTTACAAACACATGCCCCATCGGTGTGTAGAGCTTCTTAAGCTTGTACCGTCTTTTGGTGAGATTCATTTGAGCTCTTTACCGGAAAGCCATGGCATCATCTGCCTTAGCTCTTTGCCGACTTTTTCTACCAGATGCTCTTTGTCTTTGTTTAGAAGGGCGTTGTAAACTGGTCTGTTGGCTTGATTTTCCAGTATCCACTCTCTGGCAAACTCACCATCTTGAATCTCTTTCAGCATCTGTTTCATAAGAGGTTTCACAGCTTCGTATATTCTGCTTCCTCTTGTTACATCACCGTATTTCGCGGTATCTGATATAGAGTACCTCATACCGGCTATGCCGTGTTGATATATAAGGTCTACTATCAACTTTAACTCGTGCAGACATTCAAAATAAGCCATCTCCGGTTGATAACCGGCTTCCACCAGTGTTTCAAAACCAGCTTTTATAAGGGCTGTAACACCACCGCAGAGTACCGCCTGTTCTCCAAAAAGGTCTGTCTCGGTCTCTTCTCTGAACGTTGTTTCTATAACTCCAGCTCTTGTAGCGCCTATTCCCTTTGCATAGGCAAGGGCTATATCTCTACAGGAGCCTGTAGCGTCTTGATGTATTGATATGAGAGCTGGTACACCTTTACCCTCTTCATACATCCATCTTACCAGATGACCAGGACCTTTGGGAGCTACCATGAATACGTCTACATCTTTTGGCGGGACTATCTGACCGAAATGTATGTTAAAACCATGTGCAAAAGCTATCGCTTTACCCGGTGTTAGATTTGGTTCTATGCACTCTTTGTATACAGCTGGCTGGACTGTGTCAGGTGTCAGTATCATTATCACATCCGCCTCTTGGGTGGCCCTTGATGTGGTATAGACACTGAAACCATCTTCCATTGCAACTTTTCTGTGGGGACTTTTATCGTCTAATGCCACTATCACTCTCATACCGCTGTCTCTCAGGTTTAAAGCATGTGCATGCCCCTGAGAGCCATAGCCTACTATAGCTATTGTTTTCATCGCCAAGATGCCTAAAGATGCATCTTCATCGTAATAAATTTTTGCCATTTTTTACCTCCAGCTATTAACCTTTTAATTATTTTAAACCATTGGATGGATTTATGCCATAAAAAATGATGGCAAGTTTTCTTTAAGTGTGCTCTTATCAGCTCTCAGGGTTTTCCAATAAACTGACAAAAGCTTTACACATTTGTATCAGTATCCTGCTTTTTGAGCTTAATTCTAATATCAACCTGTTTATTTTCTCGGTATCACCTGTTTTATAAGCATCTATTATATCTTCGCCAATTTTATGAAATTCTATATGTGCATCCTCTATACGCCTGAATATATCATAAGCCCTATCACCGTATTTGCTGTTTATGTAATTAGGATCTAGGGAGTAGTATATTTTCCCAAACTCGCATCTGGTATAACTGGGCGGATCCCAATCTAGCTCGTCGCTAAGGTATTTAGCTAAGTTATCAACATATTCATAGTGAAGCTTTACTGCTTGCAGGATATTGTGCGATATTAAATCTTGCTTTGTTAAATTTAGGCTATCGAAAATTTCATCTATAGAGGTTTTTATAAAAGTCGATAAAAGCTTAA
>CAYFGH010000010.1:0-16574 GCA_964342735.1 uncultured Aquificaceae bacterium | reverse complement strand
AGGCTATCGAAAATTTCATCTATAGAGGTTTTTATAAAAGTCGATAAAAGCTTAATATTATTGTAAGTATCTTCTGGAAGTTTAGTAGCTATTTTACCCTCCTTAATCTTAATATTTGGTGGAGGCGGCGGGAATCGAACCCGCGTCCGTCAGAACCGACCAAATGACTTCTACAGGCTTACACAGGTTTTATGATGCTGGATCTGTGGTAAAACCTGTGAAAAACCACAGATCTCAGGCTACCTTATGTACTGGTTTGGCGCAAGGTAGCAATCACCAACCAGGGTGCCTTTCTTTGACGCCCTTTGCCAGCCAAGGCACCACAACCAGCAAGGACGTGCTGCTTGTTAATTAAGCAGCAAGAGCGAGTTCAGCTTCGGGAGCTGTTTGTTTTGGCTATCACAGTAGCCACCTGGCCTGCTATCATTTGACCGGCACTCCAACGTCGAAACCGTTCGCCCCCTCTATGTAAAATAAATATATAAGACCCTTTTATATTTTACATGATATATATCATATTTTGTTAAATAGATATTAAGTATCTGATATACCTATATAAATAAAAATTGCTTTTTACAAATTTATGTATTATAATAAGCTTTTTAAAATGAGTTTTAGATGGGAAAACCTGCTGAGAACCTTTGAGAAAGTAAGACAAGATTGTCCATGGGATAAAGCCCAAACTCATAAAACACTTACAAAGTATATGCTGGAAGAGGCTTATGAGCTTGTGGATGCCATAGAAAAAAATGATAAAAATGCCATAAAAGAAGAGTTAGGAGATGTGCTTTTGCAGGTGATATTCCACTCTCAAATAGCCAGAGAAAATGGTGATTTTGATATAGACGATGTTTTGGAGCTTTTAACAAAAAAACTTATAGAAAGACATCCCCATGTGTTTGGTAATGAAAAGCCAGAAGAAGTTTTAGAAAACTGGGAATACACCAAAGCCAAAAACAGGGAATACTTTTTGGATGGTATACCAAAATCTATGTGCGCTTTGATGAGATGTCAGAAGATTCAGGACAGGATGTCAAAAGTGGGCTTTGATTTTGAAAACATAGACCAGGTAAAAGAAAAGCTAAAAGAGGAGTTTGAGGAGCTCGATGCGGCTATACAGGGCGGAAATATTAAGGATATAGAGCATGAGTTTGGTGATATACTTATAGCTATAGTAGAATATGGAAGATTTTTAGGAATAGATGCGGAAAGGGCTCTTCAGAAAGCAAATGACAGGATGATAAAAAGGTTCAACTTTGTAGAACAAAATTTAAAAGATAAGGGGAAAACGCTAAAGGAAGCCACGCTGGAGGAGATGGATGGTTACTGGAAAGAGGCAAAGAAGTTTGATTATGAATAGTTTTTTAGCTTTTATTATAGAAAAAATTATTTTGGAGGCAAAATCGACATGGTGACAGAGTTTGAGAAAAGCTTTGAGGAACTTTTAAAAGCTCAAGAGGAACAACTTTCACCCGGAAGTGTAGTAAAGGGTTCTGTGGTGAAGGTTACAGATTCTACTGTTTATATAGATATAGGGTACAAGATTGAAGGTATTATAAGAAAGCACGAAGTGGGTGAGGTGGAGATAGGTCAAGAGGTTGAAGCGGTTGTAGTGAAGTTGAGGGGCTTAGAAAATCCTATTTTATCTACAAAACCTTTAAAGTCTTCCAAAGGGCTTTCTTTGGCTAAAAAGGCTATGGAAGAAAAAACGCCAGTTGAAGTGACTATAGATTCAAAAGGAAAACATGGATTTCTGGTAAACTTTGAAGACATAAAAGCTTTTCTTCCTTTTACAGAAGCTCCAAGAAACGTAAAAGTTGGTGATAAACTTAAGGTTCTGGTAACAAAGGCCATCTATGAAAATGGTAAACCCATGGTTAATGTATCTTATAAAGAATATGAAGACATGGAAAGAAAGGCAAAACAGCAGGAGTTTTTAAACTCTTTAGAAATAGGCTCTATGCTGGAGGGGCATGTGGTAAAAGTAGATCCTGCAAAGGGTGTCACCGTTATTTTAAAAGAAGGGGTAAGGGGTTTTGTTCCCTCCTATGAGATACCAAAAGACATGGAGGTAAAAGAGGGGGATACGCTTGAGCTAAGGCTTGTAAAAAAAGCCAAAAAGGGAGATTTTCTCATATTAAGCCTCAAAAAGCCCAAGAAAAGTATCTGGGAAAGTCTAGAGCTCAAAGAAGGTGATAAGACCGAAGGGAAAGTATCTTTTTATAGAAAAGGAAAAGGTCTTTTTGTAGAGCTTAAAGAAGGTGTCACAGCTCTGGTTCCAGAAGAAAGTATGAAAAATGTAAACGCCAGAGCTTTGAAACGTGGTGCTAAGCTAAAGCTTGTGGTTACTAAAGTAGATAAAGATAAGAAAAGGGTGGATGTTAACATATTGATGTCAGAAGAAAATCCAGCTGCAGAGTTCGTCAAGGCAAATCCTCCAAATACTATAGTAAAAGGCAAAGTAAAAACCGTTCACCCCAGTATAGCTTTTGTGGAGCTTGCTCCAAACGTTGAAGGTATTGTGAAAAAGCAGGATATGTCCTGGTTTAAAAATGTTCGTTCTGAGGATATGCTTTCTCCAAACGAAGAAAGAGAATTCATGGTCTTAGGGCTGGATGGTAAAAAGGTGAAGCTCGGTTTAAAACAGCTCACTCAAAACCCATGGAGCGTAATACCAGAAAAGTATAAAGTGGGGCAGCAGGTGGAGCTTACGGTAAAAGAGGTGAGACCTTTTGGAACTTTCTTAGAATTGCCAGAGGGTATAGATGGATTACTCCCAATATCTGAAATACCAAAGAATACCAACTTAGAACCAGGGCAAAAGGTAACTGTGAAAGTGCTAGAAGTAAATCCAAAAGAGGAGAAAATCACCTTCAGCATGATACAGCAAGAGACCAAGAAACAGCAAAAAGAACAAAAGGAACAGGGCGAGTTTATAAAGGTAAACGACTCTTCCTCTGGTTTCAAGCTGGGTGATATACTTAAAAGCAAGCTTAAATGATGGAAGTGTGCTTTTTTCATAAAAGCTGTATAGATGGCACAATGTCCGCCGCCATATTAAAAGAGCACTTCGGCGGCAAAGAAGATATAGTCTTTATACCGCTCAATCATGGCACCAGTGTAAAGGAAGCCCTTGAGAAGTATCTGGGGCAGGATAGCTCGCAAACCTCCCAAGGATCACAAGTATACCACGGATCAAAGCTGGAAAATATCTCTAAGATATGGTTTTTAGATATAGCTCCAAAATGGGATGATCTTTTGTATCTTCAAAATTTAAGACAGGAGAAACAGGGTTATACGGAGGTCGTTATAATAGACCATCACAAAACCGCCGCCAACACCATATCAAAGTTCATAGGAACCCCCATCGACGAGGACAAGCCTGCCCGTATAGAATACGACTTCATGACATTTATATACGATCCCAGCGAAAGCGGTGCATCGCTTACTTACAAAACGCTTGTGGGTGATAATCTACCTCTTATAGTAGACATTGTAAAGGATAAAGATATATGGCTCTGGCGATACGAAAACACCGACGAGATAAACGACTTTCTTTACATGTATACAGATAATCCAGATGCTATGAAAGAGTTTTTAGAAAAAGATATCAACGAAATTGCTTCTAAAAGCCAGATACTATCAGAGTACAAGCGCTTTATGGTATCCAAACTAAAAGATTCCTGGTCAAACTCACCCCTTTATGTCACGATAAACGATACAAAGATACCAGCTATAAACACGCCCGTTTATCAGAGCGAGATAGGTAACCTCCTTGCCAAAGAGCATGGTATAGCCTGTATGTTTTACATCACCGCTGATTTTGTAAAACTTTCCTTTAGAAGTATAGATGGTTCTGCCAGAAAAATAGCTGAATCTCTTGGGGGCGGAGGCCACGACAACGCTGCCGGTGCTATTATAGATAAAGAGACGTTTTTTAAAAACTTTCTTGGCTGATTTTAAACATTTTAAATAGTTTCTAAATCTCTATATTTTTCTAAATGAAAAACAGAAAACCAAATAGGCTGATTCACGAAAAAAGTCCATATCTCAAAATGCATGCTTACAATCCAGTGGACTGGTATCCATGGTCAGAGGAGGCTTTTGAAAAAGCCAGAAAAGAAAATAAGCCGGTGTTTCTTTCCATAGGTTATTCATCGTGCCACTGGTGTCATGTGATGGAAAAAGAGAGCTTTGAAGATGAAGAGGTTGCCTCTTTTCTCAATGAAAACTTTGTCAGCATAAAAGTGGACAAGGAAGAAAGGCCTGATGTAGATAGTCTTTACATGGAATACTGCATACTTTTAAACAACTCCGGTGGCTGGCCGCTATCGGTTTTTCTTACACCCACAAAAGAACCATTCTTTGCCGGGACTTACTTCCCTAAGACTCATTTTTTGAGGCTTTTGCAGCAGGTAAAAGACCTCTGGGAAAAAGACAGCAAAAATATCGTTGAAAAATCTAAGAGGGTAATGGAGCAGTTAAGATACTTTATGAGCTCCGTTGAGAAAAGGCAACTTAATGAATCCTTTATAGAAAGGGCGCTTTTTGGTCTTGCCAATAGATACGATGAGGAGTTTGGTGGATTCTCTGAAGCTCCTAAATTCCCAAGTCTTCAAAATGTGTTGCTTCTTCTTAAAAGCCAGAAACAACCCTTTCAAAATATGGCCCTGTCAACGCTTCTTAACATGAGAAGAGGTGGTATATGGGATCACGTAGGTGGTGGCTTTCACAGATACTCCACAGACAGATACTGGCTTTTACCACATTTTGAGAAGATGCTCTATGATCAGGCCATGAGCATATTAGCTTACGCAGAAGCCTACAGGCTCACAAAGAACGAGATTTTCAAAGACAGCGTTTATAAAATAGTGTCTTTTGTAAAAGAAAATCTATACAGCGATGGATACTTTTATACGGCTATGGATGCTGATACAGAAGGAGAAGAGGGTGGATACTACCTCTTTACTTACGATGAGATAAAAGATATTCTGGGTGATAGGGCAAAAGATTTTGCTGACTTTTTTAATATAAAAGAGGATGGAAACTTCCTAGATGAGGCTAAAAGAGTAAAAACCGGCAAGAATATCTTGTATGCCAGAGAGCCATCTCTTTCTTTTGAGGATGAGTTAAAACGTTTGAAGGCTTTTAGAGAAAAAAGACAAAAACCTCTTATAGATGATAAGATTTTGCTAGATCAAAACGCCATGATGGATTTTGCTCTGGCAGAAGCTTACCTTGTGTTTGAAGAGAAAGAGTTTCTTGACATGGCTGTTAAGAATATAAACCTTATATCAAAAGCTCCTCTGTCTCATGCTATAAACCATCCAAAGCATATAAACCCTGTACTGGATGATTATGCTTTTCTTATAAAAGCTTATCTTTCTTTGTACAAAGCCACATTTTCAAAGGAGTATTTAGAAAAGGCCGTATACTTTATGGATGAAGCCATAGAAAAACTCTGGGATAAAACATCGGGTGGTTTTTATTTAAGCCTCAGCGAAGATGTGATAGTGCCGCAAAAACCTCTCTATGACGGGGCTATACCTTCTGGAAACTCTGTGATGGGTTTAAACTTAGTGGAGTTATTTTTCATCACAAAAGACGATAAGTACGAGCATCTTTATAACGTTTTATCATCTTTATATGGAAGCATGCTCTCTCAAAATCCAACCGCCTGTAGTTTCTTTGTGAGTAGCTTTTTGCTTTATAAAGAGGGTTATCAGCTTTTACTGGCTATGCCTTTATCAAAAGCCCAAAACGAGGTTATAAATTTGTATAAATACTACATTCCTAACGTTGTGCCTTATCATGAGGAGTCCAGCGATAATAAACTCATAGCCTGTAAAGGCTATACATGCCTTAATCCAGTAAGTAGCGTGGAAGACCTGATAAAGATTATTGCATAAAAAATATAACTTATGCTATACTATAAAACTGCTAAGGCGACGTGGCCGAGAGGCGAGGCGCGGGACTGCAAATCCCTTTTACAGCGGTTCAAATCCGCTCGTCGCCTTTTAAAATTTACAGTCCAAACCTCACAGCTTTGGCGTTTTCTCTATCCTGTGGTGGAGTTTCGTGCCATAGCATATTCATAGCAAAGTTAAGATTGTCTTCTAACCTTATAGCGTAGTTGTCCCAAAATACGCAGGTGCCCGCCAGTGTAAAGTATCCACCGCTCACAGGTGCGATATGATCCGCTATAAGAAGTGGATAATTGTCCATGTTTGATTTTGCAGTTTCTTCACCGGCCACTACTATCTTTATATCAGGCATTATGGTCTTTATAGAGCAGGTGCATGGGAGTACCACGGCGTTTACATTTACCTTGTTGTCTAAGCCTTTGTTGTACCTTCTTATCTTCGTGCTTTTGACAAAGTACTTGTCGTTGTCGTAATTTGAAACCTCGTCTATCACCTCATCGGGATTTAGCTCCATACCAAAGGCTCTTGCCAGTGTGTTGCAGGTATCAGCTATATGGTCCTCGTTTTTATAATATCCAAGGAGTATCACCTTTTTACCGAGCTCTTCCACAGCTCTTACCACATCCTGTACCTCTTTTTCCGTGAAGGGAATCTCGGGATAGTTGAATACTATCGTGTCGTATTCAAAGAGCCTATCCCAGTTGTCTACCTCGTCAATTTGAAGCCCGAATTCTGGGGCTCTTTTCTCAATGATGGAAAAGTAATAATAATCCGTTACCGTAAACTCTTGATGAGTTATGCTCCATGCTACTTTACATACCTTTTTCATGCTTTTATTATAACACATTCTACTGGTGGTATATAATACTTCCATGGATTTTGTGCTTATATTCGTTTATATGTTCTTGATATACATACTGGCAGAGCTTGTTGTAAATGCCATAGACGTTTTAGCTTATGAGTTTAAAATCCCAGAAACTGTAACATCTTCAGTGATAGCTTCTCTGATAACCACGCTGCCTGAGTTTCTGGTACCTTTTATATCGTTTTTGAAAGGTTCTCAAGATACTGTGGATATAGGGCTTGGGTCTATATTTGGTGGTCCTATGTTTCTTAGTATGTTTGGTTTTGGTTTTATGCTTTTAGTAATAGAAGCAAAATACAAAAGATTCAGAGATTTCTACGATGTTGCCAGTATACTTTTGTTCTTACTTCCTTTTAACCTTGCTCTGCTGTTAAATTTTTTACCCGTAAAAAAACCTTTTATAGCCGTGTTCTTGTTGGTTTATGGTTACTTTGTATATTTTCAATTTAAAAGCCAGAAATCTGCTGATGAGCACGAAAAAGAAAAGCTTTTCCTTTCTATGCTTGGTATAAAAAGATATACAAAGCTCTTTGCCCTGATTCAGGGGCTTTTTGTGATATTGGTGCTTCCTTTTGTGATAGATGGTCTTGTTACAAGCATAGAGAATGTGTCTCATGTGCTGGGATGGAGTTCTTATAAAAGCGCTATAGTGTTTTCTCCCCTTGCTACAGAGCTTCCTGAGCTTTCAAACGCTTTGATATGGGCTAAAAAGGGGAAAATAAAATCTTCTATAGGTAATATAGTAGGTTCTTTGGTTTTTCAATCCTGTATGCCTGTGAGCTTAGGGCTTTGGTTTACCCAGTGGGCTATCCCAAATATCCTTATGGTGGGTGGATTTTTAAGCATTTTGAGCACTCTGGTTTTTTCTCTTAGCATATCAAAAGCCATAAACCTTAGGATTGGTATCATAATTATTTTTCTTGTAATTGTGCTATACTTTATATATATATTATGAGAAAGAAAGATTTGATAAATCAGGTTGTGTTAAAGCTTCAAAAACAGGATGTGAAACTGAAAAGGAAAGATGTAAACCGTATAATAAATCTATTTTTAGATCTCCTGGAAGATGTTATAATCTCTAAGAAAGAAGACAAGATACAGCTTTCTGGTTTTGGCACTTTTTATATAAAAAAAAGACAGCCTCGTGTTGGCAGAAATCCAAAGACCGGCGATGTGTATAAAATACCAGCAAGATACAGCCTTAGTTTTAAACCGAGTCAGAATTTTGTAATGCAGATAAATCATAAGAAAAAATCCTGACGGAATGTGGCGCAGGTGGAAGCGCACTGGCATGGGGGGCCAGGGGTCCCGGGTTCGAGTCCCGGCATTCCGATTTTACATTTTTTTGCTTTTAACGATATATAATATATATAGGTGTTTTATGAAAAGAAAGAGTAAGGCTTTTTCTATTTTAGAGCTTATCGTTGTTATAGCCATACTTGCAATATTGACATACATATTCATTGGACCGGGTATGAGATGGTATCATGAGTATAAACTCTATTCAGAGGGCCAGAGGCTTCATTACATGGTAACCCATGCAAAGATCTACTCCATCTCTAATACTGTTTATACGTCTGTATGTGTTGATAGTCCTTCATCTATTTCAATTTACAATTTAGGTTCTTACCCTACTTCTTCATGTAACGGTAGCGTTGTAGCATCTTATACACTACCCTCTTATGAAAGTCAATATCTCAGTTATACAGAAAATCAGATAGTATCTTTCAATCCAAGAGGTGTAACTCATCAAAACGGGAATGTATGTGTATACGATAATTATATAAACCAGTACTATATGATATGCGTATCCTATGCTGGCATAAGGGATACTTCTGGGACTGGTTCTTGTCCAACTAACTGCTAAATATCATAGATTTTTATTCTTTCTTTTGTTATAATTAACAATCCTAAATTAAGGAGAGGTTAGTGGTTATGTACGCTGTTATAGAGACTGGTTCCAAGCAATACGTAGTAAAAGAAGGTGATATCTTAAAGGTAGAGAAGCTACCCTTTGCCGAAAACGAGGAGATAGAACTCAAGGCTTTAACTGTTATAAAAGACGGTTCAATCAAAGAAGGTGGAAAGGTTAAGGCAAAGGTGCTTTCTACCGAAAAGGATAAGAAAGTGCTTATATTTAAGCATCTTCCCAAAAAGCACTCTAAGAAGTTGAGAGGTCACAGACAGTTTTATACAAAAATTTCTATACTATCTATAGGAGAGTGAGCTATGGCTTCAAAGGCAAGTGGTGGTTCAACAAGAAACGGCAGAGATAGCAATTCAAAGCGCCTTGGTGTTAAGGCTTTTGGTGGACAGTTTGTAAAAGCTGGCTCCATTATAATCCGTCAAAGAGGTACCAAGGTTCATCCAGGTAAAAATGTAGGCCTTGGCTCAGATTATACTATATTTGCCCTGAAGGATGGTATAGTGAAGTTCGAAGAAAAGGGCAGAAAGAAGTTTGTTCATATAGAACCGGTGGAAGCAAGTGCATAAAACTGCCGAGGAAAGAGCTTTCCAGAAAGAGAGCACAAGGGATAAGATAATAGAGGTAGCGGCGGAGATTATAGCTCAGGAAGGGTTAAGAGGTTTTACTGCCAAGAATATAGCTGCCAAGCTAAATATTACCGACGCTGCCATCTTCAAACACTTTAAAGACATGAATGATATAGTCCAGGCGGTTGTAAAAAAATATACCAACGAATGTCTGACCGCCATAAGACTTATCATATTCGATAAGGACCTGACCATACAGCAGAAGATAGATAAGATAATGGATACACATATAGACATGCTTGAAAAGAGCAAGGGGGCTATACCAGTTTTATGTTTTGAAATATCCCGCTCAAACATATATGACAACAGGGCGGTGGTAAGTTTTTTAGAAAACTATTTTGACCTTGTAAGTATCCTCCTTTATAGAGGAATGGAAGAGGGTATTATAAGAAGAGATCTGAACGTAGAAGAGGCAGCTTTTACGTTTTTGGGGCTTTTACAATCAAGGGTATTTATCTGGTTTTTGAGAGGGAAAGAAGGCAATATAATAAAAGATAAAAATACGTTAAAGATGCTGTTCGAGGAGGGGTTATTTGGTGCAAAGTCATAAATATTTTGTTGTCCATGGTCATTTTTATCAACCTGTTAGAATAAATCCTTCTTTTGGTGAGATAGATTTAGAGTTATCAGCTTATCCGTATAAAAACTGGAACGAACGCATATTAAGAGAATGCTATCTACCAAACGCCTATGCTCATATAAAAGAGGATGATTTGGTGGTGGATATAGTAAACAACTACGCCAATATAAGCTTTGATATTGGTTATACTTTACTTAGCTGGTTTGAAAAAAACGCATCTTATCTTCTTGATATTCTTAAAAAAAGCTTTAAAAACGCCATAGCCCTTGCTTTTAACCATACGATACTCCCCTTAGACCCAAAACTAGATAAAGAGATTCAGGTTTACTGGGGTATCAGGACTCACGAGTATTATTTTGGTGTCAAACCAAAAGGTATGTGGTTGCCAGAGTGCGCTGTGGATTATGAGACGCTTGAAGTGTTTAAGGCTTTTGGCATAGAATATGTAATACTGGCTCCTCATCAGGTATCAAACAAAACTTCAAAGAATTACGGTCATATAAAGCTAAGAAACGGCAATATAAAAGTTTTCATATACGATGGTATAATATCAGCTAAACTCTCCTTTGAGGATCTTCTAACAGACGTAAGAAGGCTTGTGGATGCTTTTAGGCAATCCGGGGAAAGTATCCCGATAGTGGCCACTGACGGCGAGACCTTTGGGCATCATAAGAAGTTTGGTGAGATGGGTCTTGCTTACCTGTCTAAGCTTATACCCTTAAAAGCCTTAAACGAACTCATAGAAGAGCTACAAGATTTTGAATACGAGTTTAAGCTTGTGGAGAATACCTCCTGGAGCTGTCCTCACGGTATAGAAAGATGGCGAACCCACTGTGGTTGCAACTCCGGTGCTCATCCGGACTGGAATCAGTACTGGCGAAAACCTCTGAGGGAAGCTCTTGAGTTTTTAAGAAGCACTGTTAAAAAACATCTGGAATCTTTTACAAAAGCCTTAAACATAGACCAAAGAGAGCTTTTGCTTAACTATATAGATGTTGTTTTAGGTATTAAGGATATCGATACTTTTTTGAAAGAAAGGGCTGTGGAAAAGGATGAGGATAAGGTTACTTTAGCAAAGCTTCTTGATGCTTACAAATGTGTGCAGTTTGCTTTTTCTTCAGATGCCTGGTTTTTTGATGATGTTTCTGGTGTGGAGGTAAAACACGCTCTTGATATGGCAAAGTATGCTATATATCTTTTGAAAGATTATGAGGATATAGAGATACCTTTTGTTAACATACTGGAGAATGCCAAAGGCAACACCAGAGAAAGACCTACTGCAAAGGATGTTTATTTAAAAGATGTTAGAGTTTATAAGTTAGAAGATATAGCTTTTCATATAGCTATAATGATTTATTATGGGCTTTTAAAAGAAGAAGGGGTATTTTTAAAGTTTTATTACGAGACATCAAAAGCTGGAAACTACATATACGTTTTTATAAAAAATATGGAAAACCTTGATAAAAACTCCTTTGAGTTTAACATAAGAGATTTTGACATCTCAAACATGTTTGGGGCTTTTAAAAAAGAGATAATAGAACATATACTAGAAAACACTATAAAAGAGAATATAGATTACTACGAAAAGCTTTTAAAACAGCTAAGGTCAAAGCTAAATCGTTTAGAGAGATTATCTCCATTTATAGAACAACAGATGTCTTTTGTGCAGGAAATCGCCAGAAACGTATTCCTTTATATGCTAAAAAACGATGAGGATATAGAAAGAATCACGTCCTTTTATGCTGATTTTTCAGAGTACGGGATAAATTTAAAATCCATTCATATCACCAAAGAAGCCGGTAAGTATGTTTACAGAAAAGCTAAGAAACTTCCAGAAAACGAAAGGGAATTTCTCAAGGTGCTTGGTTTTATAAAACTTTACAACAAGGATGAAAAAGATTACAACCTCATGATAGGGATATGGGAAACTCAGAATGAGGTGTGGGGCAAAAAAGAACTCATTCAAAATAAAGCTATTTTGGATGCCCTTCACATAGCTTATTGATGTAAAATATTCTTATGTACAATCAACCCGATGAGAATGGTTATTTTAAAGAAGGTGATATAGCGTTTGGTGGAAGGTTTTTGCCTGAAACGCTGATGTATGCTCTTGAGGAGCTTGAGCATTATTATAAGAAGCTAAAAGATGATGAGTCTTTTAAAAGCGAGCTAAACTATTATCTAAGAGATTACGCCGGAAGGCCTACACCCCTTTATTTTGCAAAAAAGCTTTCAGATTTAGCCGGTGCTAAGATATATCTAAAAAGAGAAGACCTTCTTCACACGGGGGCTCACAAGATAAACAACGCCATAGGCCAGTGTCTTCTGGCAAAGAAGATGGGAAAACACCGCATCATAGCAGAAACCGGTGCTGGTCAGCATGGAGTAGCCACAGCTACAGCCTGCGCTTTGCTTGGTTTGGAGTGTATAGTTTATATGGGAGAGGAGGACGTAAGGCGCCAGAGGTTAAACGTATTCAGGATGGAGCTTTTGGGAGCTAAGGTGGAGGTGGTAAAATCAGGCACAAGAACATTGAAAGATGCCATAAACGAGGCTTTGAGAGACTGGGTTACAAACGTAGAAACCACTCACTACGTCGTGGGCTCTGTGGTGGGTCCCCATCCTTTCCCGATGATAGTGAGAGATTTTCAAAAGGTAATAGGTGAAGAAACTAAAAGCCAGATACTTGAAAAAGAGGGAAGACTACCAGATTTTATAATAGCCTGTGTGGGTGGTGGTTCTAACTCGATGGGAATTTTCTATCCTTTTATAGATGAAAAAGGTGTAAGGTTAATAGGTGTAGAAGCAGGTGGGCTTGGGCTCAATACCAAAAAACACGCTGCACCCCTGTCGGACGGAGAGGTTGGAATACTCCACGGCATGAAGTCTTACTTCATGCAGGATGATGAGGGTCAGATTCTGGGTACTCATTCTATCTCAGCTGGTCTTGATTATCCGGGTGTGGGACCAGAGCACGCTTTTTTAAAAGCCACAAAAAGAGCCACTTACATATATGCTACAGACGATGAAGCTTTAGAAGGTTTTAAGCTTTTAGCAAAAACAGAAGGCATAATACCTGCTTTAGAGTCCTCTCACGCTATTATAAAAGCCATTGATATTGCAAGAGAAAACCCTGGCTCTATTATAGTGGTAAACCTCTCTGGCAGAGGCGATAAGGACGTAAATCAAATATTTGATATGTTTAACGGTAAGCTATAGCCTTTTAGCTAGGGTATCTAAAAACTCTTCGTAAAGCTTTGATATTTCGTTGGCTTTTTCGCATAGCTTTTTGTCCATGAGGATATCTTTTTTCATAAGAAATGGTCTTAAGACGTTTTCATAGTGGTTCTTGTGTTCTAAATAATCGTATTGTAAGTCTTCTTTGTCCATATTGTCTATATCAACCATGTACCCTTTGTATAAAACCTTTACAGATATGAGAAGGTGCTCTAGCTCCTGGTCTAGATTGCCCTTATCTTTGCCCGCCAGAAACATTCTGTTAAATTTTGAATACTTTAAGTTTTCCATGCTTTTAATATAAAGTTAAAAGCCCAAAAATGAATGATGGATATAAGTATGTAAAATTTTGCAACAACATTAGATGTTGTATAAATCTATCCACTCAAGGCCTATAGCCTGAAGAAAATGATCCATTATCATCTTCTCATAAAGCTCAGGTATTTTTTTAAACTTTTCATATTTTTCTGTTATGAGCTTTTTAAGTTCTTCATCTGTATCAGACCACTCTTTTTCAAAGATGGTCCTTTTTATGCGTTCTAAGGTTCTGGCCGCTTCTTGCTCTGTGGTGGGATATGGTATCTTGTTTAAATCTATGTTGTATTTTTTATCAAGCCCAAGATATTTTAACCTCTTTATGTGAAAATCAAACCTTGATATATACCAGTGTTCATCCTGATCTAGCCACATCCTTCTTATAAAGTCGTTTATGGATGAGTTTATATCATCATCGCACATAAAAAGCATGGCTTTTCTTCTTTTAAACTCCGGCAGTCTGTACATGTATTTTCTTATACCCTCTAATATCACCTCTATCGGTATCTTCTTTTTAAGAAGGTATTCAAGGTATAGCTCTTCCATGTAAGATAGGTAGAAGCTACTTTGCTTTAGATCAAGGAAAAATTCTTTTATTTTTTCGTAATCTTCGCTTTTTTGTATGGATTTTTCGCTGAGGCTGTTCATTGGTTTTGTATCTGTTCTAAGGCCTGTTTTATGGTTTTTATCTGCATCAAGATATTGTCTAAATCCTTTAAGGGTATAGAGTTTGGACCATCGGACAGAGCCTTTTCTGGGTTTGGATGAGTTTCCATGAACACCCCGTCAACGCCCACAGCCACCGCTGCCCTTATCAGATACGGTACAAACTCCCTTTGACCAGATGAGCTTCCTCCAGCACCACCCGGAAGCTGCACGCTGTGGGTAGCATCAAATATAACCTTTGCATACTGTCTCATAATGGGTAAAGACCTCATGTCCACCACAAGGTTGTTGTATCCAAAAGAAGAGCCCCTTTCTGTAAGGTAAAAGGTGCCCTTTTCGTTTTTAGATTTTAGCTTATCTATTATATATTTCGTATCCCATGGGGCTAAAAACTGACCCTTTTTGACATTTACAGCTTTACCGGTGGAAGAAGCTTCTAAGAGTAAATCCGTTTGCCTGCACAAAAAAGCAGGGATCTGGATTATATCTACTATTTCCGCTACGGGCTTTACCTGATGGGTTTCGTGGACATCGGTGGTGATGGGTAGATTTAACTCTTCTTTTATCCTTTTTAAAATCTCAAGACCCTTTTCAAGACCAGGACCTCTAAAAGAGTTTAAAGATGTGCGGTTTGCCTTATCAAAGGAAGCCTTGAACACAAATTCAAACTCTTTATACTTTAAAGAAAGCTCTTTTAAATAAGACCCTACCTCAAAGCAAAGCTCATAAGACTCTATCACACAGGGTCCAGCTATTATGAGAAATTTCTTTTCCATCAAAAAACTCCGTTAGTTTCTTGTATCCGCCCATATCAAATGCTCCTACAAAAGCAACAGCCTCATCCTCTTTAATATTTAAAATATCTTTTATATCAAAATCTGGTTTTTCAAAATACCCTTTGTAAGTTTTGTAAGCTTTTATAAAAGATACATCTTTAAAAGGCTTTTTAGATATCATCAGGATAGAAGAGTCTTTGTAAGAGATTTCTGATTTGATATGGGCTTTTATCTTTTTAGCGCTTAAAAGCTCTTCTTTGTAAGACTCATCCACGATAAAGCAAGAAGATGCATCAAATATATCTGCGATGGGCTCTAATGAAAATACTATCTTTATGTTTTGTTTTGTAAGATAAAACACATCCTCTTTTGATATAGAAAAATCTATATTTGCTTTTGCTACGCCGTTGGTGGGTTTTGAGTAATATCTGATGTAAGACGGCACTGGCTTGTCATCCGCAAAAAGATACCCAGCTATCAAATCCCATCCTAAAAAGCTAAAGTTTATCTCTTTTGTATAAAATCCCAACGATTCTGCTAAAAGCCTGATACTTTTTATAAAAAGAAGCTCCTCTTTAGAGCCTGGACTCATCTTAGCCCACAAAAACATCTCTTCTTCAGGTCTTTGGTTGAATAGCCCATGTATACACCCGCAGTAATCCTGAGAATATATCTCGTTTAGTTTGGTAAGCTCGTGCATTATCTGAACCCCACCACCTTTTCTGTAATCCACACTTATAAAATCGATGCCGTACTCTTTTGAAAACAAAGAAGCTACGTGGTTTATCTGGTTCATGCTCTTTTTGGGACTCATCAAAAGCGTGGTGGTGATAGCTTTAGCTCCTATTTCTTTTGCCAGTTCAAAGGACTCTTTTAACCTTATATCAAAACATATTTCACAGCGCTTTCCTTTTTCTGGTTCTTTTTCTAACCCCTCTACTTTTTTAAGCCATTCGTCATCGTCGTATTTACCCTCTATAAGGGGGATACCGAGTTTTTGACATACTCTTTTTGTTTCAACAAGCCTTAGATCGTACTCAGTTTTGGGGTGTATGTTTGGGTCGTAGAAAAAGCCTATCCATTCGTAATCTTTATAATCGTTTTTAAGCTTTTCTAAAAAGTATATACTGTCTGGTGCACAGCATATATGAACAAGCCCTTTCATTTCTGCACCCCTAATTTTAACACAAGCATGTTGCTTTTAATCTCATAATCTTTTATTATTATACGCTCTTTAAACTGGTTTGGTATTTTCATATAAAGCTCAGACGCCTTTATAAAAGGCCAGAAGTCTAAGTAAGGTCTTTTTTCTATTATCTCAAAGGCTTTTGGCAAGAGTTCTATATCGTTTTCTAAGAGCATGTCAAAGCCTATAGCCCTTTTACCAGCTTTTCTGTCGTTTATAAAATACTCCCCTTCTTTTAACCTTATCTTATAATTTTTACTAAAAGCCAGAAACTTCTTTTTAACTGTTATATCCATCACATGTGGCTCAAGAGAAACTGGTACGCCTATTATGCTTTCTAAATCTTTCGGAGATACGTTAAAGTCTATTGTGGCTTCCATCAAATTGCCAAAGTTTATCAGGTCCTCTGCAAAAATTCCCATGCTATAATATTAACTATGGAGTCAAACTATTCAATAGTTTTTATCACAAC
>CAYFGH010000009.1:0-21558 GCA_964342735.1 uncultured Aquificaceae bacterium | reverse complement strand
AAAATTATACCATCTTCCATGGCCCGCCACCTGTATAAGTCATCGCGAACACCTAACACTCTCATAAGCTACTTGTTCACAAGTATGCTACGGCTAGGTGTTTCTGGGCTCATATACCGTATATTTTGCTATAATAGTTTTATGTACTACAACGAAAGAGAGGTTTCTAAGCATAAGAACCTCAAGAGAATAATCGTTCTTCTGGTGCTGGCTTTTATCTTTTATGTGGTTTTCCAGCTTTTTAGAGGATGGCCAAAGCCTCAGGTTGAGCTTACTCTAAAAAACCAGCAGATACCTGGTGAATTCTCTCTGACATGGCCAGGGGATATAAGATACGGTGTCATAGGGACCCTTCAAGGGGGTATCATATCTAGAACACCGAATCAGGGTCAGTGGCCACTGGCGAGCGTGGCTAAGATAATGACAGCTTATATAATCTTGAAAGACCATCCGCTGGGCATAGGTCAGGACGGACCCACGTTTACCATCACTCAAAAAGAGGTAAACGAGTATGAGGCTTTTAAAAAGGATGGTCAGTCGGTGGTAAAGGTGGCTCTTGGTGAAAAACTCACCGAAAGACAGCTCTTAGAAGGGCTTATGATACCCTCTGCCAACAACTTTGCTTACATACTTGCAAGATGGGATGCTGGAAGTGTAAAGGCTTTTGTGGACAAGATGAATAAAACCGCCCAGAGTCTCGGCCTGAAGGACACTCATTACGAAGACCCAGCCGGGGCAAACGCTGGTACCGTGAGCACACCAGAAGATCAGTTCAGGCTTACACAACTTGCCATGCAAATACCTACGTTTAGACATATAGTGGCTATGCCCCAGGTAAATTTACCGGTGGCTGGGGTTCAATACAACGTAAACTATGACCTCGGAAAAGACAACATAGTGGGTGTAAAAACAGGCTCATCTTTGCCAGCCGGAGCAAACTTTGTATTTGATTCAAAGCAGGGCAACATAGATATTCTTGGGGTTATATTTGGAGCTTCTGGCAAATCACCTCTAATAAGCGCTTTAAAAGACGCTATAACCCTTATAGATGCCACCAAAACTCAAGTCTCAGAGCAAAAGCTAATATCAAAAAACCAGCAGGTGGGCTTTATAGAAGTCCCCTGGGATAAGAAGAGAGTTCCCCTTCTCGCTTCTCAGGATTTTACTACAGTAGTATATCCCGGCATGAAGATAAGCTATTCTATAGTGCCCATAAAGGATTTAAAAATGCCTGTAAAACAGGGTGAGGTGGTGGCAAACCTCATCATAAACTACGGAGATTCTAGCTACAGCATGCCTGTGGTGGTCTCCCAGGAGATAAGAGAGCCAAGTTTTTCTGATAGATTAAAAAGGGTCTTATGAGGTTTTTTCTGGTTTTGGGGCTTTTGATGGGAATAGCTTTTGGATATGTAGGGGATACTTACGATGAGTTTTTAAAAGAGTACAAGCATATAAAGATTTTGAGTGTCAACAAAGAGCAAACCCCGGAGGCCACAAAAGCCCTGGAGATATCAAAAGAGGGTTTTACCATATACGCTCTTTTTGATAAAAACGGTATATGCTATGAGGAGTATTCTCTTAAGAATAGGGTTTTACCACCGGCATATCTTTTTATAAAAGATGCTAAAAGCCTGAAACCAAAGCTCATCATGAGGATACCTTTGAGGCTGGCACTTTGGGAGTATGATACCCCTCGTTATAAGATACTCTATCAAACCTTTGGGCTTCCAGGATATCTTGGGGCTGATGCCAGAATCGCTAGATGAGCCTAGATTATATAAAGTTTATTGGCTTTTCGGATAAAAAGCTTAAAAAATTTTTAGATAAATCAAACTACATCTTCTGGGACTGGATAAAAAGGTTAAAGGATAAAGAAGGGCTGGAGTATATAAAAATATATTCAAAGGATGCGGTGCTTTTTGGCAAAGAGTTTGGAAGGGTGCAGGTGTTTGTAAAGTTTAAAAATCTTTACAGGGGTATTATAACCCTTCGTAAAAAGGCGGTGGCGATAGGGGTTTTCGCAATAGCTAATGATATATATCAGTTAAATGTAAAGCAATTTAGATATCCAATGTTAGGAGAGACAGAGGAGATAGTGGCAGGGCTCATAGACTCTATAAAATATAACGACCTTGAAAAATCCATAGAAGATACCATAAGAAAAGAGGTGATGGAAGAGCTCGGTATAGAAAAAGATACTCTCATCTATCAATCACTATTAGAGGCAAAGCCTATATTTATTAAAGCCTTATATCCTACCATCGGTGATTCTTCTGAAGAGGTGTTTTTATACGCTTTATTTTTAAAAGCCAAAGAGGAGGAGATGAAAACCCTCTGTAATAAAAAAGCGGGCAACGAAGAGGAGAAAGAGTATACGAAAGTCTGTTGTATAAAGGGTATAGATAATATACTGAGTCACGATTATATAGATGCCAAGAGTTTCATAATACAGCTCTGGTTAAAAGCCAGATACTTAGAATTTAAACAAAGTTCCTTTTCTCGTTTTGAGGATTTTATATTGGAAAATACCTAAATATGTTAAGATATTTATTATGAATTTGAGACAAGAAACTCAGGAGCTACCGTTTTTTCTAGTGTCTATACTGATAAACATATTCTTGTTCTCTGGTCTTGCTATGCTTTTTACGATGAGGCCCATCTTGAGTCAGTATCAAAACCCACCGGTAAACGTCCAGCTTATAAATCCGCCCAAAGAGGTGCCTACCCCACCAAAACCTATAAAGCTTCAAAAGTTCCACGTAAATAAATCCTATTCTAAACCCTTAAGCCCCGCAAAAGGTTACAAACCATCAAGGGGTTCTCACCATCTAGAAACCAGTGCCTTAAGACCAAAACAGGTGTTTCAAAAAGGGGATGTAAAGATTCCGGTGGTTCATCATCCACCAAAAAACCCACCGAAAAATGTTAGCGTATTGTCCTCTCTGGAAAAAGAGATAGAAGCCCAGAGAAAACAGGCTCAGGCTGATATACAGGGAGCGATTAAGCAAATAGGCAACATAAGCGCTACAATAAGCTCAAAAGGTTCTTATCTGCATGAGGGTTCTAGAAAGCTGATATACGCTCCACCAGCACCTGTGATAAGGGCGGGTGAGTTTCCAGCGCCGGTGGTGTTGAGGATTTTTGTGTCTCCCTCTGGTTATGTAACAAGGGTTATAATCCTGAAAAGAAGCGGTATAGCTTATGTTGATAGAGAAGTGGTAAACTATGTAAGAAGGTTTAGGTTTGAACCCATAAACGGGCCTGTGGAAAGCGGTACGATTACTATCAATTTTAAAGGAGGATAGATATATGCAGATTGAATTTATCGGAAAACACTTTGAGATTACAGACCAGCTTAAGGCTTTTGTGGAGTCAAAGCTATCAAAGTTTAAAAGGCTTTTAAGAGAAACCGGTGAAGAGCAGACAGAGGTAGTGGTGACCATGACAAGCGCCAGAGCAAAACATACAGATGATAATATAAACAAAACGTCGCTTTTTAGAGTGGATGTGGATATTTACATAAAGAGCAACGGCGGTGGTACGGTGCACGCCTGGGAAGAGGATAAAGATATTTATACTGCAATAGACAGAGTGATGGACGAAGTGGAGCGCCAGCTTTTAAAACTAAAAGAAAGAAGGCTTAGCTATCGTCGTAAAAGCTCAAAGGCTAAAGAAGAAATACATGAACTAATCAGTGAGCATGTTGAAGAAGAACCTCAAAAACCCTTTATAGTGGAAGAGGCTTTTTCGGTGGAAAAACCCATGAGCGTTGAGGACGCACTTTTAGAGCTTACAGAAAATCATATGGTATTTATGCCATTTATGGATATAAAGGATGGCAGGATAAAGATTCTGTACAGAAAACGTTCGGATAGTTTTGGTGTTATAGATTTAGGATGTAAAGGATAGGTATGCCAAAAAATACTCTTGTAAACGTACTGATAGGGGTTTTTATAATAGTGGGGTCTTTGCTGGTGGTGGCTTTTAAACCACCAAACCTCGGCCTTGACTTGAAGGGTGGTATAAGCATGGTCTTGGCCCCGGACATAGACAAGGTGATAAAAGAAGAGTACGAGAACACCGCTTCTGATATATCAAAGCTTTTTATTAAAAGCCATGTAAACGTTCTTGACGTGACACCTTCTCAGGACGGTATATACATAGATCTTTTAAACGCCTCTGATTACAACAAAGTCTATGAGCTTTTAAAAAAGCATTATGCAAACAGGATAGATATAACAAAGGTATCTCCTTTAAAGGTAAAAGTTAGCTTCAGCTCTTTGTATCTTAACCAGATAAGAGAAAACGTCATAACTCAAACGGTGGAGGTGTTAAGAAGAAGGGTGGACCAGCTTGGGGTTGTGCAGCCTGTTATTACAAGGCTTGGTAATTCTAAGGTGATGGTGGAGCTTCCCGGTGTTATGGATCTGGAAAGGGCTAAAAAAGTCCTTGGTAAAACCGCCCAGCTTGAGCTGATGGAGGTGGTGGATGCTTCGCCTTCGCTGGAAACCCTTCAAAAAGAGCAAAAACCAGACGAAAAGATCCTTCCTTCAAAAGACGGTCACGAGTGGTATCTGGTAAAGAAAAAACCCATTATCACGGGAGCCGATTTAAAAACCGCTTACGAGAGCACGGATAGTTTTAACAATCCGGCGGTGAGTTTTGAGCTAAACTCAAAAGGTGCTGAGATATTTGGAGATTTTACCCAAAGTCATATAGGTAAAAGGCTTGCCATAGTGCTTGATAACGTCGTGATGTCTGCACCTGTTATAAGATCGCGTATTTCAGACCAGGGTCAGATAACGGGTAATTTTACCCCAGACCAGGTAAGGGACTTAGCCGCTATCTTAAGAGCTGGTGCACTGCCCACCACGCTTCATATATTGCAGGATGCTGTTGTGGGACCCACCCTTGGAAAAGCTGCCATAAAAAGGAGCATATACGCTGGTTTTGCATCGTTTCTTTTTGTGGTGCTTCTTATAATAGCAAGGTATAAAACCGCTGGGGTCACTGCCACCATAGCCATAATAATGAATGGTCTTCTTCTCTGGGCTGGTCTTGTGCTTTTGGGAGCCACGCTTACGCTACCGGGTATAGCAGGTATCATATTAAACATGGGTATAGCGGTGGACTCAAACGTCTTGATATTTGAACGCATAAAAGAGGAGCTTGCAAGGGGAAACACATTAAGAAAAGCCGTGGAGTATGGTTATAAGAGGGTTCTTAGCGCTGTTTACGATACACACGCTACCCTTCTGGTGGCAGCTTTGATATTGTTTCAGTTTAGTAGCGGTCCCGTAAAAGGTTTTGCCACCACACTCACCATAGGTACTATAGCCTCTTTCCTTTCAAACGTATATTACTCAAAAGCGATGCTAGATATTCTTGCCAAGCTGAGAATATTAAAAATATGACAGCCTTTGTGCTCTTTGCATCTTTTTTGCTTGGAACAATATGTGGAAGCCTTTTTAACGTACTAATATACAGGCTTCCAAGAGGCGAGTCTGTGGTTTATCCAGGTTCAAGATGCCCCTCCTGCGGACATAAGATAAAACCATACGAGAATATACCCATAATATCTTATTTTTTTCTAAAAGGAAGGTGCAGTAGCTGTAAAACCAGGATACCCTTTAGATACCCTCTGGTGGAAGCTATAACAGGATTTTACTTTGCTCTTTGTGTTTATGCTTTTTATATAAAAAACAACCCTGACTTATCTGTTTTAAATATCGGGGATTTGTTAAAAACTCTTGAGGCTATCGTTTTTGGTTCCATACTCATAGTGCAGTCTTTTATAGACCTTGACTGGTTTATACTTCTTGATAGCTTTAACTATGGGGGGCTGGTATTGGGTCTTTTGTTTTCTTTATCAGGATATGGTTTTGTAGATATTAAAAGCTCAATACTGGGGATTTTGTTTGGGGGTTTAATACCGTTTTTAATATACTATATTTATCTTAAGGTAAGAAAGATGGAAGGGCTTGGTATAGGCGATATAAAGCTTTTAGCGATGATAGGCTCTTACGGTGGTCCTTACATGGTTTTGGGAGCTATGTTTTTTGGTTCTGTGATAGGGCTTATAGTTAGTATTCCAACCATCGTAAAAAATAAGAATATGCAGTATTATATACCCTTTGGTCCGTTTTTATCCATAGGGGCTATTTTGTGGATGTTCTTTGGTAGTACGATAGAGAAGGTGTTATGGATTTAGGACAGCTTATCATAATACTTGTTATAGCCTATATAGTGCTTGGACCGGAGAAGATGATGGAAGTGGCCACAAAGCTTGGAGAGTTTACCAGAAAAGCAAGGGAGTTTCTGGATGAGATAAAGATGCAGGCTTACATAGAAAGTGTAAACAAAAAAGTGTTAGAGCTTGAGAAAGAACAAACCACAGCTGAGGAAAAGAAAGATGGAGAAGGAACTGCCCAAAGCTCCTCTGATGGAGCATCTTCAGGAGCTAAGACAGAGAATACTTAAGTCCATTGCGGCGGTACTTGTATTTTCTGCTATAAGCTTTTTCTACGCAAAATATGTTTTTGAGATTTTAAAACATCCTGTGGATGTATACTATCCCGGCATGAAGCTCATTACACTATCTCCCACAGAACCTCTTTTTATCATGATGGAGATATCCGTGATAGTGGGTATCATCTTATCTGTCCCCATCATCCTCTATCAAATCTGGAGGTTTGTGGAACCAGCCCTCTATCCAGAGGAGAAAAAGCTTGTGTTTCCGCTGATGTTTTTCTCGCTGTTGCTTTTTGTGATGGGAGCTACGTTCGCTTACTTTGTGGTGCTTCCGATGGCACTTAAATTTCTCATAGGTATAGGTTTCAGCCAGCTAAGGGCCAAACCGATGCTTTCAGCGGAGCTTTACATAAACTTTTTACTCAAGATGCTCCTTGGCTTTGGTATAGCCTTTGAGATGCCAATATTTCTTTTTATGCTTCAAAGGGCCGGTATCGTATCCACAAAACAGTTAAAATCCTTCAGAAAATACTTCATCGTAATAGCGTTTTTCATAGGTGCTCTGATAGCTCCGGATGTTTCCACCCAGATTCTTATGGCTTTACCCCTCATAGCCCTTTATGAGATATCCATATTTGTAGGCAGGTTTGCTTCCAAAAAGCCAAATACAAAAGATATACAGAAAGCTTAAAGGTTTAAGGCTTATAGTATAATAAATATATGCCAAAGAATACCAATATAAAAAGAATCCTCATCATAGGAGCTGGTCCTATAGTTATAGGTCAGGCGGCTGAGTTTGATTACTCCGGTACGCAGGCTTGCAAAGCCCTCATGAAAGAAGGCTACGAGGTGATACTTGTAAACTCAAACCCAGCCACGATCATGACAGATGAGCAACTTGCCACAAAAACTTACATAGAACCGCTTACGGTGGAGATAATAGAGGAGATTATAAAAAAAGAGCGTCCAGATGTGCTTTTACCCACCCTTGGTGGACAGACGGCTTTGAACCTTGCTAAGGATCTTTACGAGCTTGGTATACTTCAAAAATACGGGGTTGGTGTCATTGGTGCAAGTTATGAGGCTATCAAAAAAGGTGAAGACAGGGCCCTTTTTGCCAAAGCGATGGAGGAAATAGGTTTAAAGGTCCCGCCAAATGCCATAGTAAACTCCCTTTCAGAAGGCCTTGAATCTATAAAGGCTATAGGCTTTCCAGCTATACTAAGACCAGCTTTTACGCTGGGAGGTACCGGAGGTTCTATCGTTTACAACATGGAAGAGTTTCCTGCAAAACTTAACGCCGCCCTTGAAGCGTCCCCCATTCATCAGGTGCTAATAGATAAATCTCTTATAGGCTGGAAGGAGTTTGAGCTGGAGGTGATAAGGGATTCAAAAGATAACGTGGTGATAGTATGCTCCATAGAAAACTTTGATCCGATGGGTGTTCATACGGGCGATTCCATCACGGTGGCTCCAGCCCAGACTCTTACCGATAAACAGTACCAGATGCTAAGGGATGCAAGCCTTGCCATCATAAGAAAGATTGGAGTGGATACGGGAGGTTCAAACATTCAGTTTGCGGTGGATCCAAATAGCGATGAGTTTTATGTGATAGAGATGAACCCTCGCGTTTCCAGAAGCTCAGCTCTGGCGTCCAAGGCCACCGGTTTTCCTATAGCCAAAGTAGCCGCTCTTCTGGCGGTGGGATATACGCTTGATGAGATAAAAAACGATATTACAAAAACCACACCTATAGGCTTTGAACCCAGTATAGATTATGTGGTGGTGAAGATACCGAGATTTGATTTTGCAAAGTTTAAAGAATCAAGTAGAGTTTTAGGGACTACTATGAAATCTGTGGGTGAGGTGATGGCTATAGGAAGGACTTTTAAAGAGGCCTTTATGAAGGCTGTTAGAAGCCTGGAAACCGATAACCCCTACCTTTTCATGAGGGATTACGAGACGCTTTCTTACGATGAGCTTTTAACCAACATCAGGATACCCACACCAGAGAGAATCTTTTATATAAAGGAGGCTTTTGTAAGGGGTATACCTGTGGAAAAAGTTCATGAGGTGAGCGGTATAGACAGATGGTTTTTGCATCAGATAAAAGAGCTCGTGGATGCTTACAAAGAGGATATGTCTTTTGATAAAGATACGGTTTTTGAGCTGAAGGTTTTGGGCTTTTCCAATAAAGAGATAGCAAGAAAGTTTGGAAAATCTGAAAAAGATGTAGAAAATATGCTTGGTGATTTAATTCCCACTTTCAAAGCGGTGGATACTTGTGCGGGTGAGTTTAGGGCTTATACGCCCTATTATTACTCTAGCTGGGAGTATCCATACTATAAGATAGGGCATGAGGGTTTTGTCTTTGACAACGATTAAATTATTTGTTATAATATAACTTTAACTTAAAAGGAGGTTTTGTATGCCCAATAAAAGGCAAGCTGCTAAAAGAGCAAGAAGAGATGAAAGAAGAAGAGAGATAAACGCTTTTCATGTGTCCAGGATGAAAACTGCCATAAGAAACTTTAAAAAGTTAATACAGGCAAAAGATTTAGAAACCGCCAAGGCAAAGCTTCCTTTTGTGGTGAGCATGATTCAGCATGCAGCTTCTAAGGGTGCTATCCACAAGAACGAAGCTGCCAGAAGGGTTTCAAGGGTTACACAGCTTTTAAACAAGGCCTTGGCATCCAATGAGCAAAAGTAAGATATACACTATAATATCTATTACCCTTACAGCTATCTTTGTGGCTATTGGCTTTTATTTTATAAAAAAGCATCAAAAAGAGTATAACTATGCTGCCAGCTATCAGCTTTCTAAAGTGGATGAGCTATTACAGCAGAAAAACTATCAGGGGGCTTTGAATCAGGCTGAGTATGTGGCTAAGAATTATTCCAAAAGTCCGATGGCGCTTCTGGCGATGTCTTACGAGATAGGTATATCAGAGTTAGCAAACATACCCGTAAACGACGTGGCCATATCTCAAACCATATCATCAAGGGCAAAAACTTTACCAGCTAAATTCCTATATGAAGAAAGAGCTGCATACGGACTCTACAGACAGGGCAAATATCAGCAGGCTATAAGCATACTAAACACCATTCCCAACAACGCTTTTAACAAACCCTCCGCTATTCTTCTGGAAGCAGAAGCCTATGAAAAACTGAACAACAAAGTAAAAGCTATTACTCTTTACAACGAGATAATAAAATCGTTTCCCGATAGCTATTTCTCAAACGTAGCCTCTTACAGGATAGCCTCACTGGAATCATGAACAAGCTCTATGAAGGCAAAGCCAAGATAGTATATGAGAACGACCAGGATACTTACGTAATAAAATTTAAAGATGATGTTACAGCCTTTGACGCCGTCAAAAAAGACAGCATATCTGGAAAAGGCCATATCAACTTAGAGATAACCTCTTACATTTTTGAGCTTTTAAAAGCTAAAAACATAAAAACGCACTTTATAAAAAAGCTCTCCGAAGACTCCATGCTCGTTTTAAAAGCTACTCGCATAGATGTAGAAGTGGTAGTAAGAAACATAGCTGCAGGAAGTCTCTGTAAAAGACTGGGTATAAAAGAAGGCACAGTGTTGAACCCACCTTTGGTGGAACTCTTTTACAAATCAGACGAGCTTCATGACCCTCTTATATGCATAGAGCATGTGAAGCTTCTAAACCTGGCAAAAGAAGAAGATATCGCTTACATGAAAGACACGGCTTTAAAGGTAAACGATGTTTTAAAAGAGTTTTTTGACCAGCTTGATATAACGCTTGTGGATTTTAAGCTTGAGTTTGGTAAAACGAGTGACGGAGAGATAATTCTTATAGATGAAATATCTCCAGATAGCTGCAGGCTCTGGGATAAAAAGACAGGTGAAAAACTCGATAAAGACAGGTTTAGATTTGACCTCGGGGATTTAAAAGAGGGTTATCTCAAGATCTTAGAGCGCATAAAATCCCTTTAACAACCTCTGTTTTTCTTTTTAAAAGCCCTGAACTTTATTTTTAATTTCTCGAGTTATTCGTTTATTTTTATTGATTTTTAGTTTTTCAGGCTTTTAAAGAAGACAACTTTGTATTTTTATTTTTTACAATTATAACACGATATATATCATAATTGATGTTTTATATCAAAAGCGGGCTGCTTAATTTTAAGGGCAAAAGAAGGATATGACAATGTTGTGTATCATATTTCAACTATTGACAAAAAACCGCTAAGTCATAGATTTTTACAAACCCAAAAAGGAGGTAAAGTCTATGGAGATGGTAATCTCTATACCGTTTATTCCGCTGGTGATTGCTGCTCTTATCGCCTTCGTGGACGATAAGCGGGCTATACCAAGGATCAGTATGTTTTTCTCCGGGCTTATAGCCATTATAAGCTTGGTGGGGACAGGGTATGAGCTTATGTTTCATAAGGTGATTGTGGGTTTTTACAACACCATCGTGTTTGATCACCTTGCTTCTGTGCTGGTGCCTTATGTGGCTCTGATAGGGCTCGTGATAAGAAAGTACGCTTCAAACTATATGTGGGATGAAAAAGGCTATAAGAGGTTTTTTATAATACTGAACTTTATCTTTAGCTCCATTTACTTCATGATAATGGCCAACAACCTTGTGGTGATGCTCATAGCCTGGCAGATATTGAGTCTTAGCCTTTACTTCTTGATATCTTTCAGAGTGGAGTCAAAAGACGCTGTGAGGTTTGGTTCCTGGGCTATAACGGTTCACAGGATAGGAGATTTTCTCTTCTTGCTTGGTACCGTGCTCACTTACAGAGTTTATCATACGCTCGATTTACAGAAGTTATATCATCTCTGGCAAACAAACGTAGAGCACAGCACTATGGTAAACGCTATAGCTCTTTTGTTTGTGGCTTCTGCCATGGCAAAATCTGCCATCATACCCTTTTACTTCTGGCTTCCTTACACCTCAGAGGCTCCAACGCCTGTATCCGCTCTTATGCACGCTGGTATAGTGAACGCTGGTGGCATACTTTTAAACAAATTAGCCTATCTTTACCTTTCTTCTTCAATAGCTTTAAACACGGCATTCTTCTTTGGTATACTGACAGCTATAGCCGCTTCGGTGGTGATGCTTTCAAAGCCAGATATAAAGCGCTCTTTGGGTTACTCTACCGTAGGTCAGATGGGATATATGATAATGGAGGTTGGTATAGGAGCTTTTAGCGTGGCTATATATCACCTTATAGTGCACGGTATATTTAAAGCCTCGCTTTTCTTAGAATCCGGGAATGTGATACATCTTGCCAGAAAAGACCCCAATATACCAAAGAATCTCTCTTACAAGCTGTTTTTAGAGGAGACAGAGGAAAATAGAAAAACCATAGGTGAGATTGTGGCGATATTTACCATAATACCTATTGTGATATTTACGCTCATTGAATTTTTCATAAACAGAGTCCAGTTTCAGTTTCAGGCGGGTATAGTATTCTTGGCTTTTGGCTGGCTTACAAGCGCTCAGCTTTTCTTGTCCTTTTTCAAAGTATCTAAGAATACATCTTTAAAGACGATACTTGGGCTCATTGTATCTTTTGTGTTTATAGTGCTCACCTATGAGTTTATGGGTACCACCTTTGAAGAGTACATCTACGGACCAAAGTATGTGGAGTTTTATAAGGCGGCAAACCTTTCTATGCCTTATCTTGCTGTGCTTCTTGGCATATTGATAGGTATAATAGTCTTTGGCTGGGCTATCATATACTATCAATCTTATAAAGATGCTTCTGGTACAAGGTTTGAAAAGCTAAGATGGACCTTTTATAAGATTTTCTCAAGAGGCTTTTTCTTACCAGACTTTCTCATAAGGTATTTCAGACTTTTATAAGGAGGTTAGTATGTTTTACATAGCTTTGACACTGATGGGTTTGATACCCTATTACCTTGTGGTGAAGGATTCTAAGCGCTTTGGCTCTTCGCTTCTGGCTATTCCTGTGATGGGCCTTCTTGCTTATCACTTTGACGATGTGATGAAAGACTACACCATTTACAAAAGCCTCGAAGCGGTGGCTTTTTTCACATCTTTGTTGACGTTTGTACTCTCTTATAAAACAAAGAACCTCATAAAGTTAAGCTATTACTTCATATTCGTAAACGTGGTGACGCTGTTTATGTTCAAGGACAAGTGGATGTTTGAACTATACTTTGGTTCTTTGATATTTAGCGCATTCTCTTTATATCTTATCGCTCTATACATGGATAAGCACTTTGGTAGTGCCAGCATAGACTCTATCACTGGTCTAGTCTTAAAAGCTCCAAAACTGGCTTTATTCTTAAGGTTATCTTTGATGAACTTAGGTCTTTATCCGCCTTTTGCAAATGCTCTTATCATGATATCAAATATCGTGAAATCAAATCTTGGTCTTGATGGATATCTCATCGTAGCCTGGGTGTTTTTTGCGAACTTTTTTATGGCTTTTAGAATCATGACGAAATCTCTTTTTGGAAAGCCAAACCCGATGGTGGGTTATAAAGACATAGGAGATATGTATTTTGCACTGTTTAGTGTGCTCTTTTTGGTGCTTACAGTTGTAGGATTTTATAGTTTAGTGGAGGTGCTGGTATGATAAAACAGGCTTTTGAAAAGGCGTTAAAGCTTATACCCTATTACTGGCCAATGACATCTTTCATATCAAGAAACCCTTTGATGGGTTTTGAGGATATGCCTTTTAGGGAAGCTCTTAAAAAAGCTTCAAAACTCTTTAATGCAAAAGTGTATATGCCATCTTCTTACTATGTGGAGCTTTACAAAGAGGGTGTCATAAAAAAGGATGTTTTTGAAGACAATCTCATGGAAGAGTTAAAGAATATAGGACTCCCAGAATTCTTCCAGGAAGCCAAAAAATACATGGTGGACGTAAGCCCATCTCTGGATGAGTATAAAAATGCCCCCAGCAAATCTTCTGGTCTTAATGCTTTTAGCGAGGAGATACTTTATTATGTGAAAAACAGAAAAGATTTAAACGTTTACAGGCTTTTAAGAGAGCTAACCGAAGATATGCTCCTTTGCGAGATAGTGGATGCCCTGTTTGACAAGAATTATACAGATATCATAGAAAAAGAGATAGTGGAGTTTGTGTCAAGGTTTGTGGACGAGGGTCAGACCACTATGTCCATGCCAGAAAGAGAAAGGGGCATGTTTGAGGCTTTTAAGCTCTATGAGGGTATAGTAGATGATTCCGATGAAGAAACCTTTGCTGAGCGTTATATGGAGCTTTTAAAGCCAGAGGACACAGAAAGATACATACTTAATCACTTTGTCAAAGATTTTGGATGGTCTTCTTTCTTAAAGTATAGATCTGAAGCGGAGGACTATTACTTCCAGATAAAGTATCCATCTTCTATGATGGCGTATCTTGGTCTTAGGCTTTACTATGAGGTAAAATACCTCAAAAAAGCTCCTATTAGAAACTTTGAAGAGTTTAAGAGCTTTGCTTCAAAAGACCCTTATTACACAGTTTTAAAGCTTTTAAAAGCCAAAAACTTACTTCATCCAAAGTTTGTGGATAAGATGGAAACAAGCAAAAACTACAAAGAGATCTTCGAAGAATACGTGCATCACGAATATACAAATAGGGCATACCTTCTTCAAAATGTCATAGAGGCTATAAGCATAGACTATGAGAGATTGGCAGAACTTTTGAGGCTTGTGGAGTTTTTAGAAGAGGAAGAAGGGTATATCTGGCTTGTATCTTTAGAGGATTCTTATATAAAGGATTTATCTAAAGAGTTTGTGATGGCAAAATCAAAGGAGTTAAAGTCAAATCTAGCCACCGCTATATTCTGCATAGATGTAAGGTCAGAGGCCATAAGAAGAAACTTGGAGAGGTTTGGTCATTACAACACCTACGGAGTAGCTGGATTTTTCGGTACCCCGATAGCTTTTGTGGAGTTTGACAAAGGCCATGAAATATACTCCTGTCCAGTTATCATGAAGCCTGAGAAGATAATCTTAGAGCTTCCCAAGCACGACCACAGAGATTACGAGAAGAAGAAAAATATAAGCTACACCTTTAAAAAGATTCTGGATTCTTTGAAAAACAACCCTTATACCCCGTTTTTCATGGTGGAGGCGATGGGATGGCTTTTTGGTGTAAATCTCTTTGGTAAGACGCTGTTTCCTAAACTCACCTACAAACTTATGAAAAATGTAAAAGCCGAAAAACCGGATACGACCTTTACCATAGACAAACTATCAGATCAGGAGATAGAAGAGTATGCAAAAAGATTTTTTGTAGAAAAAATTCAGGATGCTTACCACAAGGAATATGGTAAAAACCTGAAATACGCTGAAGCTCTTAATATGCTGGAGGCTATACTCTCTGATAAAAAAACGTCTGATGATAAATTTTTAGAGCTTTTAAAAACCAAATACGGTGTAAACAAGGAAGCTTACAAGTTCCAGAAGCAAAAGCTCTCCATGATAGGATATACCAAAGAAGAGCAGGTTAGTCTGGTTTACAACTTTTTAAAGCTTATAGGATTTACCAAGGACTTTCCGAAGTTTGTATTCCTGTTTGGTCATGGAAGCACCTCCGACAACAATCCTTTTGAATCAGCCCTTGATTGCGGTGCCTGTGGAGGTAACAACGGCCTTGCAAACGTGAGGGTATTAGCGCGTATAGCAAATAGAAAAGAGATAAAAGAGGCACTCGCTTTAAAAGGCATCTTTATACCGGAGGATACGGTATTTATACCAGGTATTCACGATACCACCACAGATGAGTTAGAACTCTATGATCTTGATTTTGTGCCGGTATCTCACAGGGCTTACCTTGAGAAGGTTATGGAAGATTTTAAGCTGGCTTCCCAAAAAACCAGAGAAGAGAGAGCAAAGCTCTTACCCTATGCAGACAATCCAGATAAAATCTTTATAAGAGCTATAGACTGGTCAGAAACAAGACCGGAGTGGGGCCTTTCTAAAAATATGGGTGCTTACGTAGGAAAGCGTTCCAGCACTCAAAATCTGGCTCTTAAAAACAGGATATTTATGCAGTCTTACGACTGGGAGATAGACAAGGATAACTCTATACTAAAAACTATACTGTCTGGTCCTTATCTAATAGGTGAGTGGATAAACTTAGAGTATTATTTCTCTACCACCGACAACGAAAGACTTGGGGCCGGTTCTAAGGTTTATCACAACGTGGTGAGTAAAGTGGGTGTATGGACTGGAAACTACGGGGATTTGAGAACAGGTCTTCCGTATCAGACTGTGTATGTGGATGGTAAGCCCTTCCATGAACCTATGAGGCTTTTAGTATTTGTGGAAGCTCCCATTGAAAAGGTGATGGATGCTGCAAAAGAAGTACCCAAAGCGCTGGAGCTTGTTTTAAACGAGTGGACTAGGGTCATAATAATAGATAAAACCAAGGGTGCCGCTTACACTATAAAGAACAAAGAAGTGATAACGGTATTTGAACAGGGTATGAAAAGTGCTGTTTAAAGAGCACCTTAGTTTTTAAGTAATGGGAGGGGTTGTGAGGGAGGGAGTTTAAAAGCCCCGAAAATCGGGGCTTATAAAAGTGTTATATCACTTCTTGTGTTCTACTTTTTTGTGGGCTACTTTCTTGTGCCACTTCTTGTGTACTACTCTTCTGTGCCACTTCTTGTGCCATTTCTTGTGCACCATCTTCTTGTGCACTGGTTTGTGCTCCATCTTCTTCTCGGCTGCAAGTACCATTGGTGATACTGCAAACATACCTGCTAAGAGCATTGATAAGAGCTTTCTCATGGGCCTAACCTCCTTTAAAAGTTTTGATGTTTTTAATATAATAAAAAAAAGATGAAAATTTGATGAAAGTTGAAACTCTTTTATATTACAAGTATAGATAGTCTTCTCTGGCGGGGCCGGTGGATAACATAGATATCTTTACATTGAGAAAATCTTCTATAAACATAATATACTGAAGGGCTTCTTTGGGTAGCTTGCTCTTGTCTTTTAGGGCTTTTGTGTTTTGCTTCCATCCTTTGAGGGTTTTGTAAATGGGTTTTGCATTCTCCATGTCCTTCAAAGAAGATGGAAAATCTTCAAAACCTTCATAGGCTATGCATACTTTTATCTCGTCAAAGTTGTCAAGAACATCAAGCTTTGTAAGTATTATCTCGTCAAAGCCGTTGGTTTCACAGGCGTATCTTAAAGCCACCAGATCAAGCCATCCACATCTTCTGGGTCTTCCGGTGGTGGAACCGTATTCGTGTCCATAGTTTCTGAGGGCTTCTCCTGTTTCATCTTTCAGCTCTGTGGGGAATGGCCCTGAGCCCACTCTTGTGGTATAGGCTTTTGACACGCCCACAAACCTTGCATCGCTAAAATATTTCGGATGAAGCCCGGTGCCGTTTGAAAGTCCTAACGTGGATGAGTTTGAGGATGTAACGTATGGGTATGTGCCTATATCTATATCAAGCATAACCCCTTGAGCGCCTTCGAATATTACGCTCTTTGAGTTTTGTATGATTTTAAACGTATTTTTAATATTTTTTTCTATAGGTTCTAAAAGCCTGAAAACATCCTCTGCAACCTTGTCCTTATCAAGCTCAAACTTTTCGTTGTAGACTTTTTCGCAGATTTCCTTTGTAAACTCTATGTTCTCTTCAAGCCTTTTGTAAAAGACATCTTTATCCTTTGTATCAGCCATCCTTATGCCTTTTCTGGCGTATTTCATCATGTAAGTGGGGCCTATTCCTTTTAGCGTGGTGCCTATGTTTGATTTTCTTTCGAAAAGCCCATCTAAAATTTTGTGATAAGGAAGTATTATGTGGGCTCTGTCACTTATAAAAAGTCTATCTTTTATGTTTAAGCTTTCTAAATCTTTTATCTCTTTGTTCAAAACCTCAAGGTCTATCACCATACCCTGGGCTATGATGCCTTTTGTGTGTTTGTGTAGTATTCCAGTGGGTATTAGATGGAGTATGTACTTTTTGTCGTCTACTATGACGGTATGACCTGCGTTGTTGCCACCCTGATACCTTACCGCGGTTTCATAATCTTTTGATAGCAAATCTACAATTTTACCTTTGCCTTCATCACCCCACTGGGCACCCACTATAACCAGCTTTTCCATAACCAATACATTATATCAGAAGTGGGCTTTTGTAGAGGAGTTTTAACAAAGCCCCGGAAGACGGGGCAAAGAGATTTATTTATACGGGTCTTGCGTTAAAGCCATCCTCTGGTGGGTTTTGATTATCAGATGGGTTTGAACCTGATGAGTACAGATGGGTGGCTATTCTGTTTGAAAGACTGTTTATCCTGTTGTAAGCATCTTCTATTGCGGTTTTGTCTGTGGAGTTTAGAGCCTGTTTTGCGCTTGATATCTCTTTTTCAGCCTCCTGGACAAGGTCTTGAGGTATCTTGTCCTTCTGTTCGTTTAGAAGCTTTTCTAGGTTGTACACCAGAGAGTCCAGTCTGTTTCTTGCTTCTATGAGCTCTTTGTTTTTCCTGTCCTCATCGGCGTGCATTTCAGCCTCTTTTATCATCTTTTCTATATCCTCTTTGGAAAGACCGCCAGAGGCCTGTATCTTGATGGACTGTTCTTTACCGGTGGCTTTGTCTTTGGCGGTGACATGCAGTATACCATCTACGTCTATATCAAAGCATACTTCTATTTGAGGTACTCCTCTTGGAGCTGGTGGTATGCCTGTCAGTGTAAACCTGCCAAGGGATTTGTTGTCTTTCGCCATAGGTCTTTCGCCCTGGAGTACATGGATTTCCACCTCTGTTTGATTGTCTGCGGCGGTGGTAAATATTTCACACTTCTTATAAGGTATAGGTGTATTTCTGGGTATCAGTGTCGTCATTACACCACCAAGCGTTTCAAGACCCAAAGAAAGAGGTGTCACGTCCACAAGCAGTATATCTTTCACCTCACCGGTTATAACACCCGCTTGTATAGCAGCGCCTACTGCCACCACTTCATCTGGGTTTACACCTTTGTGGGGCTCTTTACCGAAGAACTCTTTTATCTTTTGCTGTACCAATGGTATACGTGTAGAACCACCTACTAATACCACTTCGTTTATGTCTTTTGGAGTTAGCTTGGCATCTTCTAAGGCTCTTTTTACTATTTCCATGGTTCTGTCTATCAGGTCTTTTATCATCTCCTCCAGTCTTGCCCTTGTGAGCTTCTTTTGAAGGTGTAGGGGTTGTTTGGTTTCTGGGTCTATGGTGATAAAGGGTAGGTTTATCTCTGTTTCCATCTTGAAGGATAGTTCTTTTTTAGCCTGTTCGGAAGCTTCTTTCAGGCGCTGGAGCGCTGTTTTGTCGTTTTTGAGATCTATATTGGTCTCTTTCTTAAACTCAGAGATGAGCCATTCCATTATGCGCTCGTCTATGTTGGCACCACCTAAGTGGGTATCACCGTTTGTGGCTTTTACCTCTATAACACCATCTCCACCCTCTAATATAGATACGTCAAAGGTACCTCCTCCAAAGTCATATACTAGTATCTTAACATCCGATTGTTTGTCCAGTCCATAGGCTAGGGCTGCTGCGGTGGGTTCGTTTAATATCCTTTGAACTTCAAGCCCTGCTATAGCGCCTGCATCTTTGGTGGCCTGACGCTGACGTTCGTTGAAATATGCTGGCACTGTGATAACGGCTTTTGTTATTTTCTCACCGAGATAGGCTTCTGCCGCTTCTTTTAGTTTCTTTAATACCTGGGCTCCTATCTCTTCGGGTCTTACCTTTCTTCCTATGTTTGGTATTTCAAAAGCTGCGTCTTGCTTGTCATCCGGGACTACCTTGTAAGAGACCCTTTTAGCCTCATCTAATACTTCATCATACTTTCTACCTATAAACCTCTTTGATTCGTATATGGTGTTTTCTGGGTCTAGCACAGCCCTTCTTTTGGCCGGGTCTCCTACCAAGACTTCCTTCTCTTTGGTATAAGATACTATAGAGGGTGTTAGCCTAGAACCCTCTTGATTTGCTATAACCACAGGCTCTCCACCTATCATTACAGCTACTACAGAGTTTGTTGTACCGAGGTCTATACCTAAAACTTTTTCTGCCATACTTCTACCTCCTATCTTAATATACTATTATAATAAAACTTAAGTATAATTTTGTCAAGTTTTTTTAGTATGTTTGTAATATACTAAAAGCCCGATACTTAAAAAGTAAATATTATCTAAGACTATTGTTTTGTCGGCTTTTAAAAAAATGATATAAAATAAGATCTATGGAAGAGAATTTTGAAAAAGAGGATTTTAGAGAGTCTCAGAAAGCCACACCGGATTTGAGCGCTATATACGTTGGCAAAGAGGCGCTTGAGAAAGCTCCGAAGATATACGGTGTTGAAACGGGTATCGAAGGTCTTGACGATTTGTTTTTTATAGTGGAATCAGAAAAGGGTAAGATTGTTAAAAAGAGTCTAAAAGGTATACCCGCTTATTCGGTGATGAATATAACGGGTGTTTCTGATACGGGTAAATCCCTCATGGTGGAGCAGTTTAGCGTCTATCAGGCCCACAAGGGTAAGAAGGTGGCCTTTATAAGTGTGGAGGCACCGGCAAACTTTGTAGCGGCATCCTTAAAACTGAGAGCTTCCGCCATGGGTTATAAGTTTGAAGATTTTGAAGACAACATCATTCTCATAGATGCAGCTTCTTCTGATAGATTAAGGGAAAACATACCGGACCTTTTAGCCACCTTGGCTTACGCTATCAAGACCTACAAGGTAAACTTTACGATAGTGGATTCCATAACAGGGCTTTTTGAAAACAAGGAGATGATGGCAAGGGCTATTGTAAGGCGCATGTTTAACTTCATGAAAAAGTGGTATCAGACGGCTCTTTTTGTGTCTCAAAAAAGGAGTGGTCATGAGGAGCTTACCGCTGAAGCTGCAGGGGGTTATGCGGTGGGGCATATAGTGGACGGAACTATGGTTCTGGCGAAAGAACTTGTAGACTCTACCTATAAGGCGAGACTCTACAAAAAGGAGATAGGCGAGATAGTAAGGCTTTTTAGAATAGATGGGTGCAGGATGTCTGGACACGATACCAAAACCCATCTTTTGGAGATTACAGAGACCGGGCTTGTGGTGATAAAAGAGCCCCTTGGCAAAAGCTTAAAATCTGAAGAGGAGGTGTAAGTATGATTACACTAAACGGTGCTTTTGAAAACGAGCAGGATCTAGAAAGGCTGGTGGAGAGGGTCTTTTTAAAATCCATAGACCTTCTTGGTGGTCTTTCTAAGCTCTCGGAGTTCAGGACCCTCACATGGCTTCCATCGCTGGCTAGGGCTTCTTATGTCATAGTCTTGAAAGAGGAGTATATAAAACCGGAGGAAGAGATAGCTGCCAAGGTGGGGCTTACCAAGAATACTGTTAAAAACATACTGAGGGCTGACCCTACCCTCGCCATGGAAAAGATTAAAAAGTTAGAAGAGCTTACCAAAGAGGAAACGAAGGATTTAAAGGTTCATACCGCCGGGGGTATTGCAAAACTTGCCTATAAGCTTGTAAAAGATGGTCAGGATGCAGAAAGCCTCATGCACTACTGTTCTTTGGTGGCTCAGGATGTTGCAAAAGAGCTTGATATACCATGGGCTTATCTTGTGCTCAAAAACACGAAGGGCATAAAATATCCTATAACAGATGGATCCATATTATACGAAAAGCTGAAAAACGTTCATATAAAAAATATGAAGATAGAGGATATAATAAAGCTTATCCACTATCCCATTAAAAATCCTGCCATGCTAATACACGAGATAAAACAAGCCATAGCCCATACATAATTAATGGAGATTTTAAAAAACCTAAAGAATCAAAAAAGCGTTTTATATCTATTTTTGCTGGCTGTTGTTTCTATATTTCTTGGTCTAGGGTTTAGCCTGTTTTATTTAAACAAATATAAGCAAAATACTGTATCAGAAATAAAAACAGATTTAAGGAACGATTTAAATGTATTAAAAAATCATATAGTCAGTGAAAATAAGCTAAACCACTACCTTATGGAAGATATCGGATATATAGTACATAAAGCAGGTGTTGATAAGGCTCTTTTTATTATAAAACAAAAATTTGATAACAAAGAGAGGCTGTTTTTTATAATAA
>CAYFGH010000008.1:0-26625 GCA_964342735.1 uncultured Aquificaceae bacterium | reverse complement strand
AAGGATTTCAACGATTACAAAAACTTCATAGACTATTCGGAGAGCATAACGCCCTTTTATCTTCACATGTTAGAAAAGCCTATGTATTTTAACTTTCATCTTACTAATAAGTCTAAACGTCAAGAGTATGAAAATCTGGCATCTTCTTATTGCAAGGCAAAAGGTGGTAATTTTATAAAAAATGGCGCCTGGCTTTACTGCAACTCTAAGAATGATGAGTATATGATACATGAAACGAATTATGGGTTTGAGGTTTATGCACAACCCACAAGACAGATAGAAGAGATGATAGAAAAAGCCATAAACCTCATGAAATCAGAGAGGTATGATAAAGCAAACGAAGAGCTTGAGAAAGCTTTTGCCTTTGCAAACGTGGTTGGCAACAAGCACCTTATAGGGGAGGCCGCTTACTATATAGCTTACAACAACTTTCTATCTTCTAAATACTACGACATAGATAAGGTGTTTAAATACATGAAGATAGCTCAGGAGAACGGTATAGACGTATCTGACTTTATAAAGGATATCAAAATATCCACCCAGAAGATTCTAAACAGCGTTTTAAACAAAGCCAAATCAGACCAAAAACAGCTGGCTTTAGAGGATCTGTCTAGGGCTTTTAAGATATCAAAACTCTTAAACGACAACAACCTCCTTTATACAACCTATTATTACTACGGGAACTTCTATCTTGAAACCGGAGATTACGACAAGGCTATAGACTATCTAAAACAGGCCATAGCTTTAGGTCAGGACAAACCAAACACGCTGGGGCTTTTGTACAACCTTCTTGGACAGGCTTATGAGAAGAAGGGCGATTTGCCTGATGCGGAAAAATATTATGTAGAATCTTCGCAGATAGCTCTTAAAAACGGTGATACGGAAGGTGCTGCCATACCTCTTAGACATCTTGGTGATATTTACTATCAAAAAGGCAACTACCAGAAAGCTTACCAGTATCACTTACAGGCTCTGATGATAAGAGGCTATAAGACCAGAAAAGGTGGTGCAAGGTATGGTCTTGATCTGGATCTCTACAACGTCGGCAACGACCTTTACAAGATGAACAACTGCAAGGATGCTATAGTGTATCTTGATGAAGCGGTGCCATATCTTGAGAAGTTTGGCATATATGATACCATGTCAAAAGCTCTTTACGAGGATATATCCTGCTATCAAAAGCTTGGAAACAACGAGAAGGCAAAGGAGCTGTTTGATAAATATAAGAACATACTTTCTCAACAGAATATGCTCTCTAAATTTAAGAGTCTTGGATTTTAAATTTTTATAATTTTTATATATTTGGGTGATATAATCTTTTAAGAGGGCTTTTATGATTTTTAGATTTATAGTTATAGGCGTTGTATTGTTTGTGCTGATTCTTATGTTTAGCATATTTATGTACAGCATATTTTCCAGTAAAAAAAGCCAAAAGAGCAGAGAATAATGGGACACCACATGTACATACCCTTTGTTTTTAGGATATGGGACGTCATTTTCATGACCATTGTTATGATAATGATGATAATCTCTTTTGGGGCGGTGATTTATTTTTATGTGATGAGAGGAGATAAGAAAGATGGAAGAAGCGATAAGAGTAATGAATGAGGTGATGGCAAAAGCCGTTACCCCTGCTGATAGAGCGTGGTTTGCTTTTTTGGCGTTTGGAGTGCTTGCTATTATGGTGATATCTTTTGTGCTACCTATCTGGAAAGGTGGCAACAAAAAAGGAGAGATGTGATGGGTGGCATATGGAAGTACATGGATTTTTTGGCTATAACGGCTCTTGTGGTGGTGGCTACGATGTCTTATCTTATAGCTTATCTGGTTGATATCACGGAGCAAGAAAGAGGAGAAAGCCCCCTTCAGGAACAAGATGAAGATTGATGCGCACCGGTTTCAGGATTTTAGTGCTTGACAAATCAAAAAACAAAGTTGATGAAAGCCTCATAAAAGATAAGAATCTTGCTAAAGCTATAAAGTATATCCACAAGTTCCAGTATTTAGAAGCCTCAAAATGGCTTTTTTTAGCCGGTGATTCAAAGGAAAAATACATCCTTTTATCTCTTATCAACATAGCCATTGAACAAAAAGACGAGGCCATGTCTTATATAAACGTTTTAGATACCTTGCCTTATTCTTTCAAAGATAGCTTTGATATATACATACAAAAGCCCTCTGAAGCTTTGGAAGAGGCTGAGAATTTTATAAAGGACTATTTTCTAACTTCATAGCTTCTTCTTTTGCTATCTTATCACACAGGTTGTTTATATCATGATCATATCCCTTGCCTTTTTGGTGTGACCTTATCCATATTACCTCTACGTTGTATTTTTTTAAAAGCTCATAAAGCTCTTTCCAGAGGTCTTCGTTTTTTACGCCTTCAAAGTTCTTCTTTACCCAGGTTTTTAACCACTTTGTTATACCGTTTGCTACATACTGGCTGTCGGTGTATATCGTAATCTTTTTATCTGTTTCTTTTAAAGCTTTTAGCGCTTCAATAACAGCTTTTAACTCCATGCGGTTGTTTGTGGTGTGCTCTTCGCTACCTTTTACAATCTTTTCTTTTATAAGGTTTCCATCTTTAAAAGCCTGAAGTATGGCACAGTATCCACCTCTTCCGGGGTTTTCAAGACAAGAGCCGTCTGTGTATATTTTTATCTCGGTCATTTTAAACCAAGAAGCTTGTGCATCTGTGGTATCACTCTGGCGTTAAATTTTTGAGCCAGCTCCATAGCCTTGTCTAAAAACCTTACGCCGTTGCCTTCCCATAAGGGTTGAAGTATCAAAAGCCCCTTTTCTATAAAGGGTCTCATATAATCTCTTTCCAGTACACTCTCGCTCAGGTGTTCATCCACCACTATCTTTAGCTCAATATTTTTCTTAAAAGCCAGAAACTTATCATCTATCTTGTAGTTTGATATGTACTTTGGAGAAAGGGTTATATACGTGTTTTCATAGGATTGTAGAACACCCTGGATCTCTTCTTTTAATATGGTGGCGTTTGTTTCTATCTGAATGGTTTTTTTCAGGCTTTTAAGATGATTAAAAACATTTATAAAGTCTTCGTTCAATAGAGGTTCTCCACCGGTTAAGACTATAAGGGGTGGATTGTGTAAAGATAGCATATCTTCAATCTCTTTCAAAGCTGATTCGTAGGGTTTTGCCAGTTTATCAAAATCAAGGGCGCTTTTTTCATCACACCAGACGCATCTTAGGTTGCACCCTTGAAATCTTATAAAAAGGGCGGGAGTACCTATCAAAAACCCTTCTCCCTGTATTGAGTAAAAGATTTCGTTTATCATAAGAGTCCACGCTGTTTTCTTTTTACTATGTAGGCTATTATTTCCGCCACAGCTTTGTAAAACTCCGGTGGTATCTCTTCTCCTATATCCACAGCTTTGTAAAGGGCTCTGGCTAACTCTGGTTTTCTTACCACTGGCACTTCGTTTAGCTCTGCTATTTCTATAATCTTTTGTGCCATAAAGTCCTGACCTTTTGCCACTACAACGGGTGCTCTATCCTGCTTTGGAATGTATCTTAGTGCCACTGCAAAGTGTGTGGGGTTTGTGATGACTACGCTTGCTTTTGGTACTTCCTGCATCATTCTGGCCCTTGATATCTCCATCATCCTTCTTCTTATCTTGGCTTTTACCTCTATGTTTCCTTCAAACTGCTTAAACTCATCTTTTATCTCCTGTTTTGACATCCTTATGCGTTTTTCGTAGTCGAACTTTTTATAAGCAAAATCAACTCCCGCCAGTATGAGCCCTATTATTCCTATAGATATTAAAAGCTTGAACAAAAGCCTTGCTATCTGCTCTAAACCCTCTCTTGCTGGCATGTAAGAAGACCATACAAGCGTATGGAAGCTAAAATACACCACGAAAAAAGACGCCACAAGAAGAAGCACCACCTTTAAAGAGTTTTTCACAAGCTCAAAAAGGGCATTTAGGCTAAAAAGATTTTTGAGCCCCTCTACGGGATTTAACTTTGAAAAGTTTGGTTCTAAGGGTTTTAGTGTAAATATAAAACCAAACTGCAACACGTATCCAAATATCACTATCAGAACAGCCAGTACAAACAGCGGGGATATTTCTTTTAGCATCTTTTCAAAGGATAAACCCATGAACCTTGTGGCATCGTATGGTGTGTATGAAAAATCCTGCACTGACATAGCACCATCTAAGAGCACCTCTGAAAACAGTATGTAGATTTTATAACCTATAAAAAACAGCGCTCCGGTTGAAACGAGCATCAGAAGTGCTGATATGACTTCCTGGCTTTTGGCTACGTTTCCCTCTGATTTAAGCTTACTTCTTCTATAGGGTGTGGCCTTCTCTGTCTTATTTTCTGAGGCCATGGGCGTATCCTCTTGTTATCTCAAGCATATACATAAAGTAGTGTCTAAATATATCATGCATCAGTATGCCAAGCAACGGAAATACAAGTATCAAAAATACAAGACCTATCAACAACTGAATAGGCATGCCTATCATAAAGACGTTTATCTGGGGTATAAGCCTGTTTACCGCTGCAAGGATAAGGTTCATCACAAGCCCTATGGCGATAAGAGGTAGCGCCAACTGAAAGGCTGTATAAAAGCTTTTATAAAAAATATTCAATATAAACTCTGGTCTCATGTCGTATATGTCAAAGAGCCCAAGGGGTATATTTTTTAGGCTATCTGAGAGCACGAAGTATACGTATTCAAATCCAGATGATACTGCAAAAAGCCCCATAGAAAAATAACTAAAATAAGTGCCCAGTATTGTAGAGTTGCCCATCAAAGGGTTTAAAATGGTGGCGTTTGAAAGACCAAAAGCACTTGCTATAAACTCTCCAAACGTAAAGAATATATCCACTAAAAATCTTATTATAAGGCTTATGATAAAACCCAAGCTAAACTCTTTTATACCCATAAGTACTAAGATTAAGAGATTGTCTGTGTATATGGGTTTTACCGGGCTGTAGTAGTAAAGAGATACGGCAAAAGCTATTACAAAAAAGATTTTAAAGCCATTTGGTAAATCCTCAAAAACGGGCGCTAAAAACACTATAGAGGATATCCTTAGCGTTATGAGTAAGAACGTTATAAGGTAAGGTATAAAGATAGTAAGGGTCATATCATCTTATATAGTTTGGTATGTTTACTATGATCTCTTTGGTGTAATCTATCATATGCTTCATCATCCAGCTTCCCAGTAAAAAGATTATAAAGAATGCTGCAAGTATCTTGGGGATATAGCTAAGGGTCATCTCCTGTATTTGAGTGGCGGATTGAAGTATGCTAACCAAAAGCCCCACTAAAAACGTGGTTAAAAGTATAGGAGCAGACAGAAGCACCGTCATCTTGAGCATATTTTCAGTGATGGTAAGCACCTGATCCTGACTCAATGGTAACTCCTCACCAAGGATAGTATAACAAGCTCCCAGCCGTTTACCAGCACAAAGAGCATAATCTTAAAAGGCAAAGATATCACGGTGGGCGGTATCATTATAATACCCATCGCCAGCAGTATGGCGGATACCACCATATCTATTATAAGAAACGGCAAATAGAGTAAGAATATGATTTGAAAAGCTACAGACAGCTCACTCACCATAAAAGCCGGTATAACTACGCTTAAAGGCAGGTCGTTTATGTTCTTTATATTGTCTTTGTTTGGAATGTTGGAAGCCATCAAAAACGTCCTTTCGGTGCTTACTTTTGTGTTTCTTACCATAAACTCTTTAAGGGGTTCTATGGTGTTCTGTATAAACTGTTTGTCTGTGATTTTGTGTTCAAGATAGGGCTGTAGCGCGTTTTTGTTTATCTGGTTTATAACGGGATACATCACATAAAATGTTAAAAATAGAGCTAAAGATGTAATCACCTGATTGGGTGGGACGTTTGGAAGACCTATAGCCTGTCTTAACACCGAGAGCACCGTCACTATCCTTATAAAGGATGTAGTCATTATGATTATGGAGGGGGCTAAGCTTAGAACTGTAAGTATGAGTATTAACCTTATGGCTTCTGTAAAGTTGCCGTTGTTGAAGCTCACTTGAACACCTGGGATTACGTTTATGGGGTTTTCCGTTTTTGCTATGGCAAACTTTGTAAATATTAAAAGCCATAAAATTAAGCTAATTAACCTTCTCACCCTCATAATCCATCTCATATATAAGTTTAGCATAATCTTTTGACACAAACACCAGTATTATTTTGTTTTGGGCTTTTAAGAGGATAAACTTAGAATGCTTGTCCAGCGGGATTATCCTGTATATGCTTATTATATCATCACCCTGATAGGTTTTTGATAATAATTTTTTCCAGTCAAAAGCCGTATACAAAAACGCTATAAGAGACAGTACCATACCAAGGGCGCTTAGGGTTTTTAAAAACAGTATTAATTCCACAAACCTACATAGACTGGACTATGAATTGTGTGAAGTATATGTTTTGAACCCCGCCGGTTACAAGTATGGCGTTTATCCTTTTTATAAGCTCAAGCCTCAGCTCTTCTTTGCCTTCTGGAGTTCTTATCTGGTCGTAGGTTTTGGAGCTAAGAAGGTTTATGACAGCATCTTTTATGATGGGAAGCCTCTTTACCACCTCTTCCTTAACTTTTTGATTGGAAAGCTCTAATGTTATAGATACTTTCGCATAGGTATTGGCATTTTTATCCGCTAAGTTCACCAGGAAGGAGCCCAAGTCGTACATGATGCCAAGCTTTTGTGGAGCTACCGGCACAGCTTTTTTTTCTTCTTTTTTCTTGTGTGTAATAAAGAAAAACGCTCCAGCCCCTCCACCGATAAGGAGGAGCAAGACTGGTATAAGTATCAGTATAAGCTTCTTTTTACCACCTGATTTAGCACCCTCTTCTTTTACCTGTTCCTCTGCCATATAAATATTTTAACCTGTAACCATATTTAACGTTGCCTGTAGTACGTTGTCAGAGGAAGTTACGACTTTTGCGTTCGCCTGATATGACCTTTCCGCTGTGATTAGTTGAATATAGGCTTGGGCTATATCAACGTTTGATTGTTCCAGCATTCCAGATTGTATGATATCTGCGCTTCCGGGTAATAATATCGTGGGCGTATATATTGACGTGTAAAGGTTGTTGCCCTTTTCCAGCAGTTCATTTGGGTCCTGGAACTGAGCAAGAGCTACTCTGTAAAGAGGTGTGGACTGACCATTGGAGTAAACACCCACAACGGTTCCATCGCTTGATAACACGTATACGTTTACCAGATTTCCAAGAGAGTATCCGTCTTGAGAGGCTGTAATGGTAAAATCAGACGCATCCTGAGTTATATATGAATTATCTATTATACCCGCGCTGGTGCTTGTGGTGGGTTTGGCCCCGATGAGCTGTCCAAAGGCCAAGCCTCCTGTGGATTGGGAGCTAGCTGAATTTAGGTTTCCTACGGTATTGCCATCTCCCAGCACCAGTGGGCTTTGTGTGCCTATGAAGTATTCGTAGCTAGATGAGGTTGGATAGGTGTATATGCCTATTGTTGAGCTGGTTGTTATATTTCCGGTGTTTGGATCAAAGTTTAAGACAGCTGTGGCCCCGTACACAGTGCTACTTCCTGTATATATAGGAACACCTATTCCGCTTGATAAGTTGTAAGGCACAAAACCACTTGCTGCACCAGAGCCTATCGTATCCCACTCCTGTGTACCGCCAGGTGGTCTTGTGGGATTTACCACATAGCTTATGGTGGTAGAGGATGTTGTGACGTTTACTACCCAGTCCGTTACCATGGAACCTGAGGAGTTTGTGCCTGATATCATGTAGTATGGTGATACCGTGGCGGATATGATGCTTGAGCTTGCGGTGTTTGGTGGTGTTGTGATGTTGTACCACGTCAAAGACCCTCCGCTTATAGTGGTGCTCTGCCATGTTCCCGCCACATTCCTGTATAGAACTTTACCAGATGTATCGCTATAGTAAGCTGCCTTTTCGTTTTCTGCATATATATAGTTCCAGGTGTTTGGTCCGGTTTTTTGGAAGTAAGCATCACCTTCTACGGTGTTACCCAGACTATCAAAGGTGGTAAGTGTGTTTTGATAATTAAAAGTCGCTGTGTTTAGCGGGTTAAAGGCCTGTGTGATGCTTGGAGCTGTGGAGTTTAAGTTTGTGGGTTGTTGATAGGTGATTAGGTCTGTGGCTTTTGGCGGTTGCTGAGGGATTATGTATATGGGTTGTAAAGAGGTACCCACCACGGAACCAGATTGATTTACCTTATAACCTAATAGCTTTAAACCATCTGGGTTTACCATATACCCTTGCTGACTTATTGTAAATTGTCCATTTCTGGTATAAAAAACGTTACCAGGGTTAGCTGGGTCTTGTAAAATGAAAAGCCCATTTCCCTGTATGGCTAAGTCTGTGTTGTTACCTGTTTGTTCGAAGTTTCCAAGCTGCCAGTCTATCTGTGTGGAGTCCACTATAACACCAGCTCCGTATATCGTAGATTTTAGAGTGTCGGTCAGTGTGTTTATACCCACATTTACGTTTGCAATAATGTTTTCAAATATTGGGTTTACCGCTTTGTAACCTACGGTATCGGCGTTTGCCATGTTGTTGGATACTATGTTTAAGTAGCTGTTAAAAGCATCAAGACCAGAAACCGCATTATAAAAGCTTGGTAGCATGATACACCTCCTTAATTAAGTTGTACTTGATGAAGTTGTGTTAGGTACTGCACCAGCGTAAATTATGTTTGAAGCTGGCTCCGTGAGACCGGACTGAAGTGTCAAATCTATATTTGACCCGCTCAAATTTACAGACTGTACTATATCCGCTAAACCCAGTTTTACATTTGGATTTGGAACGCCGTTTGAGAGTATCTGAACTCCATACTGACCAGGAGGCAATCCGCTCAAGTTTAGAGGGTTAAGACCCGCTGTAAGGCTCATGGTGATGGTCTTTACGGGTGTATTGCTGTTCATGATTTCAACCGTTACACTGGACATGCTTGTGGGCGCATCAAGATAGTAGCTGACGTTTTTGGTTGTATCTATACCGCTGGTGCTGAAAACAAACTCTTTACCTATCATGTTTATAGAGTTTAGTGTTGCCATCTGGGAAAGGAGAGACTCTAACGCCTGGGTTTGTTGCTGTGCCATGCTGTAGTATCCTATCTGCTGAAGCTGAACTGTGGCGTTTATCATAGATGTTACGTCGTTACCGCTTGAGGATGTGGGATCCTGATACTTTAATTCTGTGGTGTATATCTCCATATAGGCGCTGGCGCTGAGATTCATAAGGCTTTGTTGGGTACCAGGCGGGACTACTTTTACCGGTGGAAGCCACGAAGGACTTGATATACTCTGACCTGTTGATAATCCGCTCACCAAGTTAGAACTGTTTATCGTACTCATATTAGAGCCTCCTTTTAACTTATCTTGCCTACGAGCTCCTTTAGAGCTTCCAGGCTATTAATATAATTTATGCCAGTTTTTGGATTTTGCATGAAAAAATTATCTATATCGGATTTATGCTCCAAAACTTTATCTATAACTGGATTTGAACCTTTCTTGTAGAGCCCTACTTTTATGATATCTTCCATAGAATAGTATTCTGATAAGATTTGCTTAAATCTTAGTACATAGTTCCAGTGCTCTTCTGAAACTATACTTGGCATTATACGGCTTATACTTTTAAGGGGATCTATGGCCGGGTATATACCAGCGTCTGCTATTTTACGAGATAGTATTATATGACCATCCAAAAAACTCATAGCGCTGTCTGCCACCGGATCTAAAGATGTATCATCCCCTTCTACCAGAACGCTGAATAAACCGGTAATACCAAAGTCTCCAATAAGCCCGCAGGCCTCTATTATCTTTGACATCATCAAAAATACTGAAGGCGTATAACCTTTCAAAGTAGGTGGTTCTCCTACAGAGAGCCCTATCTCCCTTTGAGCCATGGCAAGCCTTGTTAGGGAGTCCATCACAAGGAGCACGTTGTAGCCTTTGCTGGCAAAGAATCTTGCATGCACCAAAGCGCTTATAGCTCCTTTTACCTTCATAATGGGTGTTTGATCTGATGTTGATACTATTACCACGGATTTTTCAAAAGCATCTCCTAATATATCTTCTACATATTCTCTTACTTCTCTTCCCCTTTCTCCAATAAGGGCTAAAACAACAACATCAGAAGAGCTGTGCTTCATTATCATGCCAAGGGTAGTGGTTTTCCCAACACCAGCCCCCGCAAATATACCCAGTCTCTGTCCCACACCGATTGTGGTTAGAGCGTTTATGCTTCTTATACCAGAGTCAAATATTTTGCTGATTTTCTTTCTTTCCATGGGAGAGTAGTTTTCTAAGTTTAAAGGAGCTTTTTTAAGAGATTTTATGCTTTTGTTGTTGGAACTGTATATTATATTTCCAAAAGGGTCCAGCACTTTACCTAAGAAGTCTTCTGATACGTAGGTAGATACTGGTTCTTCTGTGTAAAGCACCTTTGTGCCGGGTTTTACGTTTACATTGGTGTCAAAGCACATTATGATGGCGTTTTCTTTGTCAAAGCCCACTATCTCCCCTTTGTTGCCACCGTTTACAAATACCTCTTCACCCACACCAGCGTTGTAATTTGAAGCCTCTACGTATATACCGCTTACTTTTTTTACTTTACCGTATATTCTGTAAGGCTTTTTCAACAGCATTTTCAATCAAATCCCTGTTAAAGCGTTCTAATATAAAATCCTTTGTCTCTATTTGAAACTCGCCCTCTTCAAAGTTTTCTTCTACAAACTCTATTTCTAAGTTTTCAATGTTTTTAACATACTTTTTAAAGTGCTCTATAAAGGTTTTGTTGGCTTTTATGATGATAAACTCCCTGAAAATCTTGGCATCTTCTAAAACGCTCTTTATTATAGACTCAAGGTCTACGCTACATTTTGCATAGATGCTTTCTAATATCGTGGATATTATCGTTTTTAACTCTTCTAAAGCAAGTTCTTTTTTCTGGTTGATATGAGAAGATATGGTTTCCAGGCTTTTGAGAACAGCGTTTTTGTAAGCTTCTTCTTTGGATGTTTTTTCTTTTAGCTCTTGTATCATATTCTCCAGGTTTGTTTTCTCTTCTATGAGGTTTTGTTTTTCTTTTTCTAAGTTTTCAAGCTGTTCTTTGGTGTGTTGTAGCTCCTGTTCAAGCTTTGTCTTTGTCTGGGTTAAATTTTCTATCTGCAGTTCTTTTGATTTAAGCTCGTTCTCCAACTCTTTTATTTTTTCTTTATATCTTTGTATCTTTGATTCTATTTCTTTTTTTAAAAGCTCAAAAACGCTGGGCGTATTGGTTTGAACTTTTTGAGGCTGGCGTTTTTCGTTTTCTTGCTTGATATCCTGTATGGCTTCAAAGTGATTATTCATAAGAAGCTCCGCCGCTTAAATCTATCTTACCCTCATCGGCAAGCTTCTTTATAGTGGCTATTATCTCTTTTTGTGCTTTTTCTACGTCTGCTGCTCTTACCGGTCCCATAGCTTCCATATCCTCTTTCATGATGGTGGCCGCTTTCTGGGACATGTTCGAGAAAAACTTTTCTTTTATAGTGTCTGAGGCTCCTTTTAGTGCTATCATAAGTGTATTCTTGTCTACCGCTTTTAGTATCTCTACGATATCTCTGTTGTTTAGCTTTGCTATGTCTTCAAAGACAAACATTCTGTCTTTTATTCTCTCTGCTAGATATTTGTCCTCTTGCTCTATCTTGTTTAAAATCTTATCGGTGATTTTTTTATCCAGAAGGTTTAGCACCTCTGCAGCCAGCACAAGCCCGTTTGTTTTTTGAGAAAAACCTGTAAGCCCTATACCCCTTATCTCTTCCGCAAGGTTTTCTATGAGTTCCCCTAAGAATTCTGGTGATATGTTTTCAAGTGTGGCAAGTCTTTTTGTAACTTCTACAGCTATGTTTTCTGGTAGATTTTGAAGCACATCCGCTGCTCTCATGGGGCTTAACTGAGACAAAACCACCGCTATCGTTTGAGGATGCTCTTTTGCCAGTAAAGAAGCTAAGACTTTTACATCTACTTTCTCTAGCTCTTGAAAGCTCTTTATGATGGTAGAACTACTTACAAACTCGTATATCTTGGCAAATTTTTCTGGAGGCAACACCTTTCTTGCAAACTCTAAAAGCTGTTCTGTGTCTGGTGAGACTATTGTAGTTTCTTGGTACTCCTGTAAAAATTCTTTGGCAATCTCTTCCACGTCCTGAAGGGTTATGCCCTGAAGGGAGCTCATATTTACAAAGATATCCTGGAGTTCAGACTCATCTAGCTCTTTCATTATTTCAACTGCAACATCCGGGGGTAGTGCCATCATCAGTACCGCTGCTTTTTGAGCTTTTGTTAGCTTGTCTACTGGCATATATAGGGTATTATACTCTAAATTTGTTTAAATGACAATGGCTAATCTGATGATTTAAAAAACAGCCAGGCTTTTTCTCCGCCCTTTGGAAATTTTATAAGATGGTATTTGCCTTTTAGTTTATCTCCATGCAGATATACATCGTACTTTGAAGGAGTCCTTTCTAAAAGCTCAAAAACCCCTTTATCCCAGATTTTAACAACACCAGCACCGTACTCACCTTCTGGTATGACACCTTCAAAATCTGCATACTCCAGAGGATGGTCCTCTGTTTCAATAGCTAATCTTTTTATATTTTTTTCTGCAGGAGGCTCTTTTGGTATGGCCCAGGATTTTAAAACACCATCTATAGCAAGCCTAAAATCCCAGTGAAGATGAGAAGCGTGATGTTCTTGTACAACAAATATGGGCTCATGATTTTCCTTCACGTTCCATTTTGGCTCAGGTGTTCTGGAAAAATCTCTTTTCTTAGAATACTCGTTCAAAACATTGACTCCAGCATAGTTTTTATAGCCTTTTCAAGGCCAAACAAAACCGCGTTTGATATGATGGAGTGTCCTATGTTGAGCTCTTCTATTAAACCGTTTAAATCTTTTAAAAGATGTATATTTTGATACGTGATGCCATGTCCTGCGTATACTCTTAAACCAAGCTCTTTACCGAAGGTGGCCGCTTTTTTTATCCTTTCTTTTTCTTCTTCTAAAAGCCTGAAATTTCTTTCATAATACCTGTTTGCAAATGCACCGGTATGAAGCTCTATGGCATCTGCATCTACCAGCTTTGAAGCTTCTACCTGATTTATCTCGGGATCTATAAACAAAGATACCTCTATGGCACTCTCTTTAAAATCCCTTATGTATTCTTTTAGAAAGTCCTTTTGGGATACCACGTCAAGTCCACCTTCTGTGGTAATCTCCTGTCTTCTTTCAGGTACGAGCGTTACCCTCTGAGGCTTTATCTCCAGGGCTATCTTTTTTATCTCCTCGGTGGGAGCCATCTCTAGATTGAGGGGTAGTTCTACTAGCTTCCTTACCAGCTTTACATCCTCGTCTTTTATATGTCTTCTGTCCTCTCTTAAATGCATGGTTATTTGATGAGCTCCAGCTCTTTTTGCTATGAAAGCAGCTTCTAATACAGAGGGTTCAAAGGTTTTTCTTGCTTCTCTCAGAGTGGCTACGTGGTCTATGTTTACACCCAATCTCATATTACTCCCACTCTATGGTGGCTGGTGGTTTTGATGATATGTCGTAAACTACCCTGTTTATACCTTTTACCTCTTGGATGATGCGCCTCATCACATGCTCTAAAAACTCGTAAGGCAGTTTTGTGGCTTCGGCGGTCATACCATCCTGGCTGTCCACAGCCCTCAGGGCTAAAACCTTTTCATAGGTTCTGTTGTCTCCCATAACTCCTACAGACTTTATGGGTAAAAGCACGCAGAAAGCCTGCCATGTTTTATCATAGAGATCCCACTTTTTAAGCTCTTCTATAAATATTGCATCGGCTTCCCTTAAGATGTTTAAATCTTCCTCGGTAACCTCTCCTATTATCCTTATAGCAAGGCCAGGTCCCGGGAAGGGATGCCTGTATATCATATCTTTTGGAATGCCAAGTTCTAATCCAAGTGCTCTCACCTCGTCTTTGAAAAGCTCTTTCAGGGGTTCTAAAAGCTTTAGATGCATCTTCTCTGGAAGCCCTCCTACGTTGTGGTGAGATTTTATCTTGGCAGAACCGTGTATGCCGGCAGATTCTACCACATCCGGATAGAGGGTGCCCTGAAGCAGGAACTCGGCTTCATATTTTTTTGCCTCTTCTTCAAATATCTCTATGAAGGTGTTTCCTATTATTTTACGTTTTTGCTCTGGGTCTTCTACGTTTTTTAGCTTTTCTAAAAATACTGAGCTTCTATCTAAAGCTACTATATTTAGCCCAAGTTTTGTGAGGTTTGATATGACTTCTTTGGCTTCGTTTTTCCTGAGAAATCCATGATCTACAAATATGCAGGTGAGTTTATCTCCTATGGCCTGGTGAGTTAGAACCGCTGCCACCGTAGAATCAACTCCTCCTGATATAGCACATATTACTTTTTTACCCTGGGTGAGATTTCTTATCTCTTCTATCTTGTGCTCTTTGAAGCTTTTCATATTCCAGTTTGCTTTACAACCTGCTATATCAAAGAGGAAGTTTGACAGCATATCTTTCCCGTGTTCTGTATGGTAAACCTCAAGATGATACTGAACTCCGTATATCGGGCGGTTTTTGTGCTTTATGACAGCGTTTTCTGAATTATCCGAAAAGCCTATAGACTCAAAATCCTCTGGCAACCTTGATACCTTATCCGCATGGCTCATCCATACCACGGTGTTTTGAGGTATGCCTTTGAAGAATGTGTCATCTTTAAATCTTAAGTAAGCTTTACCGTATTCGTGTTTTAAAGAAGGTTCCACTGTCCCGCCAAACTCGTAAGCTATGAGCTGATGCCCATAGCATATGCCAAGTATCGGTACATCTAAATCAAAAATCCTTTTATCAAGACGAGGTGCTTTTTCTTCGTAAACGGAGTATGGCCCGCCGGAAAGAATTATAGCACAGGGCTTTTTTTCTAATATCTCTTCCAGTTTTATATCCGGCGAGACTATCTCGCTGTAAACTCCAAGCTCTCTCACTTTTCTGGCTATTAGCTGTACGTACTGAGAGCCGAAGCTTACTATGATTACAGAGTTTTCCAACGCTTCCTAACCCTTTGGTATTATATCATGAGTCTTTCTAGCTCTCTTTTCTTTAAAATCTCTATATAGCCTCTTTCGGTGTGTATGATGCCTTCTTTTTTCCACTTACTCATGATGCGTATGGCGGTTTCTACGGTGGTACCTGTCATTTCAGCTATATCCTGACGTGTTATGGGTATTTCTATTGAAATCTTGCCGCCTTCTTTTTCTTCGCCTACTGATTTTGCAAGTTCTAATAGCACCCTTGCTATACGCTCCTCTACTCTACCGGAGGCTATAGATTTTAAGATATCGTAAGCGTAAAGAAGGTTGTGGGTAGCATCGCAGGTTACTTTCACAGCAAAAGCTGGATACTTTATGGCAAGATTTATAAAATCTTGATTTGACAGGTATAAAACGGAGGATTCTGTCATAGACTGGGCGGTGTAAGTGGTTTTTATCTTGGACTTGATGTTAGAACCACCCCATTCAATCCATCCAAAGGTATCTTTGGGGAATACAAGCCTTACTATGATGGTGCGCCCATCCTGGGTTTCTTTGATAAGCTTTACTATACCATCCATCAATATGAAAAGTCCTGGTTCTGATTCTTCTTCAAAGAAGATATACTCGTTTTTCCTGTAGTCTCTTGCGTTCAAGAGGCTTGCCACCTCTTTTATCTCGTCGTTAGACATATTTTCAAATATGCTAACGCTTTTTAAAAACCTTATCTTCTGATCTATGCTGCTTTTGGGTTTTTCCATGGTTTCCATTTGCTAACCTCCAAAATAATTTAAATTAGTGATATAATCCTATGATTATACCATCATATTATAATTTATGCAAGGAAAATATTTTTTCAAGATATTCTTTTATCCTAATATCGCCTTCGTTTGGTCTGTCCAGTATGCTCTCGTATATATCCTCTGACATAATCTCATCAAAATCCTCATAGTCTACGGATTTTAAAACCTCTTTCGCTTCTTTGGTGATTTTTATATCTTCTGGATTTACACCCTCTATGTAAAGCCATATCAAAGACCAGGCCCTTGCGAGGCTTATTGGGTTGTATCCTCCACCGCCTAATAGTATAAACTTTTTAGTGTAAGACTTTATAACATCTATCGCTTTTATGTATATGTTGTTGGAGAGTTTAAACTTTGAAAGATAGTCCTCTTTTAAAGCATCAACACCCATCTGTACCACAAACACCTCTGGGTCAAATTTTCTTAAAGCGATGTCAAGAGCTTTTTCTAAAGTATATATAAACTCCGAATCGTTTATATCTTCTGGTAGGGGTATATTCATGTTAAAACCAAAACCCTCTCCTGTGCCCAGTTCATTGGCATATCCTACTTTAAAAGGGAAGGCGTAATGAGGTGATTGGTGCAGGCTTATCAAAAATACATCTTTTGAATCGTAGAAAGCCTCCTGAACACCGTCTGGATGATGGGCATCCAGGTCTATATATAAGATTTTTTTAAATCCATGTTTCATCAAATATTTTATGGTAATCACCGGGTCGTTTAGAAAGCAAAAACCGTTTGCTCTTGATTTCATGGCGTGGTGCATGCCGCCTGCCGGGTTAAAAGATACAAACTCTTTTTGGGTTTTATGGTTTTTAATAAAAAACTCTGCTGCCTGAACGCTTGATCCAGTAGCAAGCAAAGAGCCTTTCCACATGCCAGCTGATATTGGATTTTCTATAGTACCTATGGCGTATTTCTCTCTTATATCGCTGTTTGATTTCATGACTCTGTCAGCCTCAATAAGGGCATCTATATAATCTTTTGTGTGAAATAAAAGAAGCTCCTCTATGGTGGCGTTTCTTCCCTCTACGTAGTCTATATCAAATCCAAGAGCTTTTAAATAGCTTAGCATCAAGGATACTCTGGGTACTCTTAAGGGGTGATTTTGAGGGTATCTAAGCTCTTTGTATCTCTCACTTGCTATTAGTATGTTCACGCTTTTAAAAGCCAGAAACTAAATTATTTACCCAGCCATTCGTCTAACTGTTTTTCGCTGCTTGGGGCTCCTGGATGCATCTTGCCGTCCATACCTATTATGGTGGGAGTACCCTCAACACCCAGCTTCATAGCCTCCTGCATGGAGTTTTTGATGAAGGCTTCACCATCTTTACATTGAGGAAGCGGTGCTTTTGCGTTGTAAGCATTATGAAGGCTGTTCCAGCCTTTTTTGTTGCACCAAAGACCCACTGCGGACTGGAAGGCTCCTGGATGTATGGGTAGTGGGAACAGTATTACCCTTACTTCTACGCCGTTTTTATCTGCCCATTTTTGAATGAGGGGTTCTGCTTCATGGCAGAAGGGGCATTTGGGGTCTGTGATGAGGTATATGTACTTGTCCGCCGGAGGTGGATTTGTACCAAAATAAGACTTTCCTTTGTAGTAGCTAAAAGCCACGTATTGGTCTAGATTTGACTCTTCATTCTTGCTAACCTTTAAAAACTGGCTCATCGTTTGCTGTGTGAGGTTTTCTTTGGTGATAGCGTTTAAAAGCTGGCCCGCTATAAAGTAGTTTCCTTTGGGGTCTGTGTATATGACATTGGGTGGTCCACCGTTTATCTTTACCACCACTTCACAGAGGCCTTTTATCTGAGGCAGTGGCTTTTCTGCCACCACATCGATTTTAGCCCCAGGTGGTGTAAAATGCCCTAAGTTTGTGGTAAGTGTAGTTTTGGAAGGGCATTTTGTGGACTCTATGGACTCAAACTTACTGCATGCGTTTAGTCCAAAAACTGATAACGCCAGTGAAAATGCTATAGAATACTTTAAAAATGTATTTTTCTTCATTTTTACCTCCAAAGCTATTATATTAGTATATCATGAAATTTGTGTGATCAGGAGGCTACTTTGACCATCTCTAACGGATGTTCTATAAGTTTTATATGTTTTATAGCTTCCTTAACAAACTCTACGTTCAATCTGTGTCCTCCCATATAAGAATATATGTTTGCAGAAAACCTTATGCCTGCAAGGTACAAATCCCCTATCAGATCAAGCACTTTATGGCTAACAGGTTCATGGGAATGTCTTAGACCACCTTCGTTTAACACTCCTGTGTCTGTTAAAACTACGTTGTTCTCCAAAGAACCACCTTTGCCAAGTCCCATCTTCTTAAGCTTCTCAATGTCTTCTATATGACAGAATGTTCTGGCACTTATGAGATTTCTATCTTTTTTAGGATTTTCTAGGGATGATGTGTATGTGTAAGATTGATGTTTTAAAAAGTTTCCAAAAAACCCTTCAAAAGTGATGGACAGATCTTTTTGAGGTTTTGCCATTATATACCTTTCTTCCTTTGACACCCTCACTATGTTTGTAAGTTGTCCAAATATCTTTGGCTCATTCTGGGTTATTCTCTTTTTTTCTAAAAGCTTGAAAAACTCGCAGGCGCTTCCATCCATGATGGGAGATTCCTCTGAGTTTAAAAACTCTATCACTATGTTGTCTATATTGGCAATATAAAGTGCTGCCATGATGTGTTCTATGGTTCTAAAAGTAACTGTGCCGTTTCCAATAGACGTGGAGTTTGAAGTATCTACCACATTTTCTACATGAGCTTTTATCCTGTGGCCGTTTTTGTAAAATATTATACCTGTGTTTTCTTTAGCTGGATGGAATTTTACCTTTGATACACTCCCAGAGTGTATACCGATGCCTTCTATTACAATTTCATCTGCTATAGTGCTCTGAAAAATAAAATCTCTACCCATACATATTTGTACTAGCAAATTATGTGCCAATTTTTAATTTTTTACATTCTTAATTTGGTATCTGCTATATACCTTGCTATAGTTTCTAAGCTTGGTTTTTCTGGTGCGTAAGTTAGCTTTATTCCTTCGTTTTTTATGGCATCGGCGGTGGTGTTTCCAATGGCAAAGATGTCTTTTTTGTTTAAAAGATATTTGTAATTTTGCAAATTTTTTAAAAGCCCCAAAAAAGCGGACGGACTGGCAAAAAGTATCCCATCTACTTTTTCCAGATTTTCCAGGACGATATCTATATCGTAAGTTCTAATCCTCGTTTCATAGGCTTTTAGGATAAAGATATCTTTATCTTTTATCATGTTTTGGATATCCTGAGGAAGCTCAAAATCCGTTCTTATCCATAAGGTTTTCTTATCTATCTTTGGTAGTATATCTTTGATAGTATAATAAAGTGTTATATGGCAATCTTTGTAGTATTTCAAAATAGCCTCTTTTGTCTTATCCCCCACTGCATATATGTTTAGATTTGCATTTTTGCAAATGGATACCTTTTCAAAAAATATCTCTACAGCTTTTTTGCTGCTAAATATTATATTTTCAAAATCAAAGTTTTTTAGCTCAAAAGCTCTGGGTACTGTCTCTATCATAGGAAGGCTTATGACGCTTATGTTGTAAGAGGAGAATAGCTTTTTAGATTCTATGTTGTCTTTTTCTTCTCTTGTAAGAAGAAGACTATACATGTTGATACGTGTTTTTTAAAAGCCTTGACAGGATTCCATTTATAAAAGCAGGTGTTTTTTTGTTGCCATAGTCGTTTGCTATGTTTATATAGTCTATCATAGCCTGTATGTGTTTTTTGGGTTTTATATACAAAAACTCTGCAAAAGAGGCTCTTAGTATGGCTTTTTCTATGGCACCAAGATCGTCAAAGTTCCAGTTTTCAATGTAAGAGGCTATCTCTTTGTCTATATTTTCTATGTTTTCTTCGACCTTTTTTACTATAAGCTTTGCATATTTTTGAGCATCTTTTTTAAGAGGTGGTTCGCTCATATTTATGATCTCTTCTGCAACAGTTATAAGATCACCACCGTTTATATCCCAGGCGTAAAGCGCTCTTATAGCGGTTTCTCTTGCTCTTGTTCTTATCTCTTTCATCATAAACTCCAGTACAAAAAGCCGTTTTTCTCAAAAAGCTCTCTGTCGTATAGATTTTTTACATCTATTAGTATCCTTGGTTCTGTGATTATATCTTTGTAGAATTTTATATCGTATTCACCAAAAGCGCTGTGTTTTACAGCCACTATCACAGCATCGTAGGGAGAAAAGGCGTATGGATTTTGCAGAAGTTCAATCTCGTACTCTTTAAATACCTCGTCTTTGTAAGCGTGAGGGTCGTATACGTAAGCGTTTATGCCAAACTCCTTTAGCTCTTTGTAGATATCAAACACCTTTGTATTTCTTACATCCGGTATGTTTTCTTTGAAGGTGAGACCAAGTATTAAAACCTTTGAGGATTCTATCTGTTTTTTTGCTTTTATTAAAAGTTTTAAAAGGTTCTGTACCACGAAGTTTGGCATGCTGTCGTTTACTCTTCTGCCAGAGAGTATCACCTCCGGATGATGACCAAGCTCCTGAGCTTTAAAGGTAAGATAGTATGGGTCAACGCTTATGCAGTGCCCACCCACTAAACCCGGCTCAAACCTCAAAAAGTTCCATTTGGTGGAAGCAGCATCTAAAACATCTTTCGTATCTATACCTATTTTATGAAATATCATGGAAAGCTCGTTCATGAGGGCTATGTTTATATCCCTCTGGGTGTTTTCTATTACTTTAGCTGCCTCTGCTACCTTTATGGATTTTGCTCTAAAAATACCTGCTTTTACCACCCTGGCGTATATCTCGCTTATAATGTTCAGGCTATAATCGGTATCTCCTGAGACTACCTTTACGATGTTTTCAAATCTATGTATCTTATCCCCGGGGTTTATACGCTCGGGCGAATATCCCACGTAGAAGTCTTTTTTCCAGACAAGACCAGACTCTTTTTCAAGAATAGGTACACACTCTTCTTCGGTAAGCCCGGGATACACCGTGGATTCATACACCACTATGCTGTCTTTCTGAAGATTTCTACCTACTATAGCGGATGCGCTAAAAATCGGCTTTAAATCCGGAACTTTGTGTCTGTCTATTGGGGTTGGTACTGTTATTATAATAAACTTGCATTTTTTTATATGCTCTTCGTTGTAGGTAAAGGTTATGCTGGAGGATTTTAGCTCATCTGGGGTTGTTTCTTTGGTTCTATCTATACCCACTTTTAGCTCGTTTATTCTTACCTGGTTTATGTCAAAGCCTATTACGTTAAAATGTCTGGCAAAGGCCACCGCCAGTGGAAGCCCCACGTATCCCAAGCCCACTACGCATATGGACTCTTTTTTGTTTATAAAATCTTCTACGCTTATCATGATTTTTTCACAACGGCAAAATGCTTTTTGCCCACCTGTACTTTCATCTCATCTTCAAGGTTTATCTCTTTGTTTGGATCTGTTATCTTTTCGCCGTTTATCTTCAGCCCGCCACCCGTTATAATCCTTCTTGCCTCGTTGTTTGATGAGGCAAAACCTATCTTTACTATAAGCTCATAGGCTTTTAACGTGTCTTCTTTCAGTGTAAATACAGGGGCATCCTTTGGAAACTCTTTGTGTGAGAATGTAGATTCAAAAAATTCCTTTGCTTCTTTAGCTTTTTCTTCCGAATGAAACCTAGATACTATGATGTAAGCTAGTTGTTTTTTAGCCTCCATTGGATGCATGGATTTTATAGCTTCTATCTCCTGAGGAGTCTTGTCGGTTAAGAGTGTGTAATAATCGTACATGAGTTCATCGGATATGCTCATAATCTTTCCGAACATATCCTTTGGGTCGTCTTTGAGGGCTATATAGTTGCCGTAGCTTTTTGACATCTTTTTGACACCATCTGTCCCCACCAGGAGTGGCATCGTTATGCACACCTGTTTTTCAAGCCCGTAATCCTTTTGAAGCTCCCTTCCTACAAGAAGGTTAAACTTTTGATCAGACCCGCCTATTTCTATGTCAGCTTTTAACACCACGGAATCGTATCCTTGAAACAGCGGATAAAGAAATTCGTGTATATGTATAGGGGAGCCTTCTTTGTACCTTTTCTGGAAATCATCGCGCTCCAGCATTCTGGCTACCGTATATTTTGAAGTCAGGTTTACTATATCTTTTGTGGTCATATTTGAAAGCCACTGGCTGTTGTATAAAATCTTTGTTTTATCTTTGTCTAAAATCTTGAAAACCTGTTCCTGATAAGTTCTGGCGTTTTCTAAAACCTCTTCCTTTGAAAGGGGTGGTCTTGTTTCGTTTCTTCCGGTGGGATCTCCTATCATAGCTGTGAAATCCCCTATTAAAAAGATTATCTCATGGCCCAGATTCTGAAAATCCCTGAGTTTTTGAAGAAGGACCGTGTGTCCCAGATGCAGGTCTTTGGCGGTGGGGTCAAACCCCGCTTTTACCACCAGAGGTCTTCCCTTTTTCAACTTTTCAATAAGCTCTTCTTTTTCTATGATCTCTACTGTGCCTTTTTCTATAATCTCAAGCTGCTTTTGTATATCCATGCTTATATATTATATACGTTTTTTGGCTTTTAATATGGTATAATATTAATTTAGCCCTGGTAGCTCAATTGGATAGAGCATGGGACTACGGATCCCAAGGTTGCGGGTTCGACTCCTGCCCAGGGCGTTTTAGAAAAATGAACCAAGCACAAAAGATATCTTTTCTCTGGCGGTGTCTCCGGGTACTGGCTTTGTCTTGAAGGCTAAATCAAGTCTTACCGGTGCATAAGAAGTTATAAACCTTATACCCACACCGTAGCTTCCAAGCCAGTTGCTCGGTTTTAAACCAGACCAGGAGTCTGCACCTCTACCTGTATCGTAAAAAGCATCTACATAGAATATGTTTTTATATAGAGGATAGTCAGCTTCAAAATTTAAAACTACCTCTCTTGTAGCACCTATAGGTTCACCCGCTGAATCGAGGGGACCCGCATAACCGTAGCTATAACCTCTTATGGTATAATCACCACCCACAAAGAACGAATCGTCTAGTGGTACTACTGAGTTTGAGTAGGCCTGTGCCCATCCTATAGTTTCTCTGGCTGAGAATATTGTGCCTGTGTAGAATATGTGGTCTTTTATAAAGTTTGCGTTTGAAAGCACTACCTTCTGGAACTTTTCGTTTCCGCCAAGCACGGGCAGTGCTATTGTGTATGTTAGAGATTGTATAGAACCTTTGGAAGGGAAAAGGTAATAGTCGGTGGTGTTGTGGGATACTGAAAATATAAGCTTTCTGGCCTGCCATGTGCCAGCCTGTGATTGTATTACTGGGGGTGTTGATGATGATATATCGGAGTAAGTTACTTTTTGTATGCTTGTGCCCAAGCTCGCATACCAGTACTCACCAAACTCTTTTGTGAAGGATAAGTCAAAACCCACCCTCTGAACCGTGTAGTCAACATAGTAAATCTTTGTATCGTAAAGAGAACCCGTTACGTCTATGGGTTTGTTGAAAAGCCACTTGTGTGTATAGCTTATAGAGTCGTTTTGATAGTTAGCACCGTATGATAAGGATATACCTGCTATGTCTCCGGTTCCTAAGAAATTACCCTTTCTTATAGATGCAAAACCAGCAAGACCTGTAACCTGGTTGTATCCAAGACCAACGGAGAATTGACCGGTGTATCTTTCTTGAATTTTTGTATATATGTCGTCAAAGTTTCCTGGTTTTGGCACAGGTACTATTTGAACGTTGTCATAATATCCTAAGTTCATTATCCTGTCTTTGGATCTGCTCAGTTCATGCCTTGTGATGAGGTCATACTCCTGAACCCTCATCTCCCTTCTTATAACGTAATCTCTGGTTTCATAGTTTCCTCTTATGTGTATTTTACCGGCGTATACCGGACCTCCTTCGTAAACATGAAATACCAGGTTTACTGTTTTATTTTTAACATCTGGTATCGTCTTGACGCTTGTATATTCGTTGATAAAACCTATTTCACCGTATTTGTCAAAAATTCTTTTCTTTATAAGCTTGATGATAGATTTTTTGTAATATCTTTTGCTGTCCCTGTGCTCTATTATCTTGTCTAGCAGTTCATCCTTTGAATACATCTTGTTGCCTTTGAATGTTATCTTACCTATCTTATATCTTGGTCCTTCGTGTATTACTATGGTGATGTTTACCCTGTCTCCATGCTTTTTGATAATGGGTTTTTCTATCTGGACCTCAAAAAATCCTTCGTTTTCGTAGAATTTTTTTAACCTTTTGATATCATCCATAAGTATATGTTTGTTAAAGGGTGGATGCCATCTAAAAGCCAGCAGACTAAAGGGCTGGGTTTTCATGTGATCCAAAAGCCTTCCGTCGCTGAAGGTCTTGTTGCCTTTGAAGTTTATATCGCCTACGTAGGTGGGTTTAGTTTCTTTTATGTAAAATACCAGTCTGGAAGCTCCTTTTACAGGTATTATCCTATAGCTTACGCCCACGTGAGAATAACCTGCCTCTTCGTATGCTCTTTTTATACGTTCTATGAGCTGATGTATGTCTTCTTCGCTTAATACTTTACCAAGCTGAAACTGTTTTATGATCTCTATTTTTTCGTTTATGCTTGATGACGGTGTTAGTCCCCTGGTGGCTTCGTTTAGCCCTAGCTTTCCTACCTCTGTTTCTATACCTAACTTTTGAGCCAGATCCTTTGAGCTGAGCCTCTTGTTTCCTTTGAACTCTATCCTGTATATGATGGGTAGATCCTGCACTATATATATGAGTTCCACGTGGTCGTCTTTTTTTACCTCTTTTACCGCTATATTCTTAAAATACCCTGTTTCGTAAAGCCTTTTTATGTCTTCTGATAACAGGGTTTGAGAAAACTGCATGCCCGGATGGAGCTTCATGAACCCCTTTATAAGGCTTGATTGTATATATTTGTTGCCCACCACCTCTATCTTTGATATAGTCTGGGAAAAGCCTATACTTATAAATAACAACAACATTAGGAATATCTTCTTCATCAGTACTTTCTCTCCTCCGGTTTATAAAGGCTTATATCCACATCTTTATATGTCAGAACAAGCTCCTTGTCTTCATTATAACAGACTACAGAGTGTTTTAGAAAGTTTTTATCATCCCTTTCTTTGTAGTCTTCCCTTGAGTGTCCTCCTCTTGACTCTCTTCTATTCAATGCGCATAGCGCTACAACCCTTGATAGTTCAAGCATGTTTTTTAATTCTAAAAGCTCGATAAGGTTTGTGTTGAAAACTTTTGATTTATCCACCACCGGCACATGATACCACATATCTAGAAGTTTTGTAAGCTCCTGGTAGGCTTCTTTTAAAGATTCCTCTGTTCTAAATATACCCATGTTAAACCACGTTATCTCGCCCATCTTGTTTCTTAATTCATGAAGCTTTACGCTTCCTTCCCTTTGCATGAGAGAGTTTATATAAGCCTCCTGGTTTGTAGAGGGCTTTTTATCTGAAAAGTCTGTGTTCTTAGCATATTCCCTTGCGTATTCACCGGCAAATTTTCCAAACACCACAAGCTCTGTAAGAGAGTTTCCACCCAGTCTGTTGGCTCCATGTACCGATACACAGGCACATTCACCTATGGCAAGGAGGCCTTTTACGCTGGTTTCCGAGCTTTTAAAATCAACAACATCTATACCACCCATGCAGTAGTGAGCGGTAGGTCTTATGGGTATTGGATCTTTTACAGGGTCTACACCCTCAAAGTCTATGGCCAGCTGTCTTACCTGGGGTAGTCTTTCGTTTAGCTTTTCCTCTCCTAAATGTCTCAAATCAAGATATACGTATGCGCCTGTGCCTTCTCCTATTCCAAGACCATCTTTTATCTCAAGCTCTATGGCCCTTGAAACGATATCTCTTGGGGCCAGTTCCATCTTGTTGGGAGAGTATTTTGCCATGAAGCGTTCGCCTTTTGCGTTTAACAGATATCCCCCTTCTCCTCTGGAAGCTTCGGATAGCAATATACCGGTTTTGGCAAGACCGGTAGGATGAAACTGTATGAATTCCATATCTTTTAAAGCCAAGCCTTTCCTCAGGGCTATAGCCTGTAAATCTCCGGTGTTACCAGAGGCGTTTGTGCTCCTGTGCCAGTATATCCTTGCAAATCCACCACCCGCCAGTATCAAAACCTTTGTCTTTATATATATAATGCTGGAGTCTCTTATGTTTAAAAGCTCGATACCTTCTACTTTGTTATCCTGTATGTCTATATCCAGCAAAAAGTATTCGTTGAAAAAATCTATGTTCTCTCTGGACATGGCTTGTTCAAATAGCGTATGTAAAAGTACATGCCCTGTCCTGTCAGCGGAATAAACGGTTCTCGGGAAAGATGCTCCTCCGAAGGGTCTTTGGGCGATTTTTCCATCTTTTGTCCTTGAGAACGGAACGCCCATTCTATCAAGCTCGTATATTATATCTGGAGCGTTTTTACACATGAACAAGACCGCTTGCTGATCTGCCAAGAAATCAGATCCTTTTATGGTATCAAAAGCGTGCTTTTCAAAGGAATCGTTTGGATCGGCTACTCCTAAGCTGGCGTTCATACCGCCCTGAGCAGCGCCTGTGTGAGACCTTGTAGGAAATACTTTGGAAGCTAAAGCTATCTTAATATTTTTATCTTTGGAAGCTTCTATGGCGGCCATGAGCCCTGCACCGCCACCACCTACTATGACGATATCGTACTTTAACATACAAATATTATATATGAAAATA
>CAYFGH010000007.1:0-28708 GCA_964342735.1 uncultured Aquificaceae bacterium | reverse complement strand
CTTTGGGGCAGATATTTAAGCTTGAGTACTGGCAGATATACACCCTTATCGCTGCTGGGGCCGGTGGTGGTATAGGGGCAGCTTTCAACACGCCTTTAGCTGGTGTTGTTTATGCTTTAGAGGTGATATCGCCGGAGGCAAGTGTTAGGACTATAATACCCTCTATTATCTCTGCTGGTGTTGCAAGTTATGTGGGAAGGCTTTGGTGGGGTAATAAGCCCTCTTTTATAGTGGAAAATACTAAATTTATATTGCCCTCTATTAAGGCTTTGCCTCTTGAAGCGATTTTGTTTTATACGGTTTTGGGCATTGCGATTGGTATAGGTGGAGCTATGTACGTTTACTGGATATATTACTCTGAGACAGTTTTTATGAAAATCTCAAAAAACCCTTACATAAGGCATTTTATAGGCATGAGTATAGTTGGTTTTTTTGCCGTTTTGTTTATGCATTTTACGGGGCATTACTACGTTCAGGGTATAGGTTATGCTACGGTGCAGGATGTGCTAAACGAGGTTATAAAAAACGCCTGGTTTTTGATACTGTTGTTTTTTATGAAGCTCTTTTTGACGGGTGTATCTCTTGGGTCTGGAGGCTCAGGTGGTGTTTTTTCTCCGGGTATTTTTATGGGAGCCACATTAGGAGGAGGTTTGGGGCTTTTGGCAAAGCAGATGGACCCACACATACCCATAAACATGGTATCCTCTGGTGTGGTGGGTATTGCGGCGATGTTAAGCTCAACGGTGAGCGCTCCTATTACCGCTGTGGTGATGAGTTTTGAAATGACAAGAGATTACAGGGTTATAGTGCCTTCTATGATAGCATCAGGGGTGGCTTTTGGTGTAAGGCGTATGATAATACATTATAGTATAGATACTTTCAAGCTGGAAAAACAGGGTTTTCATATACCAGAAATATATGTAAGGGTATTACACTATCCCAAACATGAGGATTAATATTAAAAATGGGCGATACAGGGCTCGAACCTGTGACCTCCACCGTGTGAGGATGGCGCTCTCCCAGCTGAGCTAATCGCCCTATCTATTAAAAGTATTTTAATAAACCCTGAACTATTTTGTTAGTATCTATCTCATAAGTGCCGTTGGCTATCTTGGCTTTTATCTCTTCCACCTTCTTTTTCATATCTTCTAAGCTTGGTCTATCCTCAGAACCAAAACTTTTAGCCACAGAGGATAGTTCTAATTTGTAACCCTGTGTATTTTCTTCTGGCAAAGCGCCGCTGGTCTCTTGGCTGGACTCACCGCTTAATTTTTGAGTTTTATCCTTGTTCACATTAACAGTATCTAAGCCAATATTCCTGTAAACTTCTCCGTCTATCCTGTTCATAGCACACCTCTATAACTGTATCGGATAATATTTAATTTATTTTAGCATTAAACAGTTTCAAGGCTTTTATGAAGATAAAAAAGGGCTCTTGCACCCATAAGAAGCGATGCCATAAGCCAGTCTATCCATATCAAAAACGCTATTATAAGCCACAAAGAAGCATATACCACGCTTTTTATAAGAAGATGTGATATGTATACAGTGATTATATATTTTAAAAGCAGTAAAACGCTTGACTCAAGAAATGATACTCCTATTATGTAGAGCTTTCTTGTTTCCTTTTGTGGTATGAAGATAGAGTATATAGAGTAAAAGAATACCGAGAAGAAAATGAGATAGCTTATATTTTGAGTAAACTTGAGGGGCAGGTTTAGGTGCTTAAATATCAGGCTTATATAAAATAGATAAACAGAACCTCCTGTAAATATTACTACAAAAAAAAGAAGATACAAAAAATACACAGGTTCTATACGCTTAGCCTCTTTTTTGCCCCACATAAGGCCTATGGCGTAATCGAGATCCTTTATGAATCCTGTAGCAAAGTATAAGGATACGAGAGCTCCTATGATTCCTGCCTTCAGGCGTTTTTGCTCTAAATAAGATATATCTTTTATTATCTTGTTGGCAAAATCAGGAAACATAGCGCTAAGATGATAAATGTAATTATCTATCTTGTTTTCTAAAAACATGTGGAAGAAAAAACCCGCACCCAGTATTAGGGGCACCACAGACATTATAAAACTGAAGGACAAAGCGCCGGCATGATATAACACTTTTAATCTGAAAAAATCTAATACGAAGTTTATCAGATTTTTCACATGTTAGAAGGCCGCTGACAGCAACACTATTATGCCAGCCACTATGACCCCTAACACTACAATGGTGGTGATGAGGTCAAGCATGCTCATTCCATTTTTCATGCGCTTACTCCTTTGGTCCTCTTGAGGACCACTTCCTTAAACTCTTTTAGCGTTGGATTTATATGTATGGTCTCGTTAAGTTTACCTTCTAACACCTCCATCGTTTTATAGCCATTGCCTGTGATATAAGCTACCACTATCTCATCTGGCTTTAGATGTCCTGCCTGGGCCAGTTTCTTTAGGACTGCTATGGTGGTTCCACCTGCTGTTTCTGTAAAAATACCTTCTGTCTGAGCTAAAAGCTTCATACCCTCTATTATCTCATCGTCAGAGGCTGTTTCCCATATACCGCCAGTTTTTCTTACCACGTCAAGAGCGTATATACCATCTGCTGGATTTCCTATTGCTATGGATTTTGCTATGGTGTTTGGTTTTACAGGTTTTACAAAATCAAGCCCTTCCTTGAAGGCCTGAGCTATCGGAGAGCATCCCAAAGCCTGAGCTCCGTATACCCTCGTGCTGTATCTTTCTATAAGCCCTACCTTGTAAAACTCTTCTATGCCTTTGTAAATCTTTGTTATCAAAGAACCGCTCGCTGCTGGCGCCACTATAGCATCCGGTGCTATCCACCCAAGCTGTTCTATGGTTTCAAAAGCAAGGGTTTTAGAGCCTTCCGCATAGTAAGGTCTTATGTTGATATTTACAAAAGCCCATCCTAAATCGTTGGCTATCTCTGAGCACAGTCTGTTTACATCGTCGTAATTCCCGTTGACTGCCACCACCACTGGATTGAACACAAGACTGCCTATTATCTTCTGGGATTCCAAGTTTGCAGGTATAAACACATAGCAATCCAGATCTGACTGTGCACAGTGGGCTGCCACGGAGTTGGCCAGGTTTCCGGTGGATGCACATGCTCCCGTGTCAAATCCAAACTCCTTTGCTTTGGAAAGCGCCACAGAGACTACTCTGTCTTTGAAAGATAGTGTGGGATGGTTGACGGAATCATCCTTTATGTAAAGGTTGTTAAGGCCAAGCTCTTTTCCAAGGTTTTCTGCTTTTTTGAGAGGGGTAAAACCAGCGCTGAGTCCTACCGTAGGATTTTCTACCGGAAGCAAATCTATATATCTCCATAGGCTCTTAGGACCGTTTGATATCTTTTCTCTTGTTATCGTGCTTTTAATATAATCATAATCATAATCTACTTCCAAAGGACCAAAACAAAACTCACAAACGTGTATGGGCTCTATTGGATACTCACGTTTGCATTCTCTACACTTCAGCCCTTTGAGTTTTGCCATTTCTTAAAAACCTCCAAAACGTGATAAATAATTATTATATCTCTTTTAAAGAGTTGTTGAAGCACTTTCTTGTTTGTAGGATTTTAGTATCTGATAAAGGCTTCTTCCGGTTTTTTTTCTGGCTATCTCCACAAGCCCAAGCGCTGTATAACCATAAACGGTAGTCTGAACGTTGTCTTTTGAAAACCCTTCTTTTAAAATGTCCAGTACCTCTTTCCGGTGCTCCTGGTCTTTCATAAAGATAAAATCTATCATGATAATACCGCTTAAATTCCTCAGTTTTAGCTGCCTTGGAATCTCTTTTGCTGCTTCTATATTTGTTGAAAAAGAGCTTGATTCAATACAGTCACAGGTGTTTTTACCGCTGTTTACATCCACCGTGACCATAGCCTCCGTCTCTTCTATCACTAAAAATCCACCGCTCTCTAACCACACGTACTTACTCAACAGCTTGTTTATATGCTTTTCTATCTCAAACTGATTTTCCAGCCTCTGGCTTTCTATCACAAGCTCTATGTTTATATTTAGCTCGTTTGAAAGGATGAAGTTTGCAATCTCGCTGTAGATGTCTATATCGGATACCAGAATTTTTTCTATGCCTGAAAGGTAATCCTTTATCATGGAGATATAACAGGGTTCTTTTTTTTCTATCTTCATAACGCTTTTATAAGATATATCTTTTATACGTCTTAGCTTTTGTCTGAAATAGTTTATCTCTTTTTCTATCTTTTCAACGCTTACGTTTTTTGCCTGAGTTCTCAATATTACCCCTTCTTTTTCTTTTAAAAGCTTAGAAACTTTTTCTATATAATCGTTTTTCAGATTTTCATCAAAAAGGTGAGATGTTTTAATATAGTTTTCTGCCTCTTGATATATAACGTAATTTCCTTTGAAGGTGAGCTTGGTGGTGAGTTTTGCCCCCTTAAACTTAGAAGGTTCTTTTTTTACCTGCACTATCACATAATCTCCTATTTTGTAAGGTCTATCCGCCTCTTTAAAGGGAAGGTATCCGTTTCTATCCAAACCTATGTCTACAAAATATCCCTCTACCCCTTGGGCTATCGATTTGATCTTTCCTAAAAATATGGCGGATGTAAACTCTGGATTTGTAAGGCTATCTACTTTTATATCAAGAAGCTCATCGTTTCTAAAAAGCATTGAAAATATGTAATCTTTATCTTTATGAACCACTAGTTTCATCTTTTATACTATCCAGAATTTTTAGTATCTTGGCTGCCCTGTCAAAAGAACCATCCTCTAGACCATCCAGAAACTGCCCTACCATGTCTGATAGTTTGTTGCCATCTCTTCTGGTATACGAGATACCATCCTCTGTTATAATCTCTTCGTCCGCAAAGTTCATGAATATGGTTCCTCTTGATGTATGAACAACCCAGCTTCTGTCCACAAAATGATGATTCCAGGCCACTTTCAAATCAAAGGGGATACCATCTCCTGCTTTACCTTTTACCTCCCATATATGACCTTGTTTCACACTTTCTATCTCTATATCTCCAAAAAGGTATAAAAGGTTGTAAAGATCATGCCAGGCCAAATCCCATAAAGGGTTTATGTAGCCTCTTCCTTTGTTGAGTCTTTTAATCTCTATGGATTTTGGTTTTGTATGCTTTGGAAACTCCTTTATACATATAGAAAACCTTTCTATCTCCGATATCCATATTTTATTTTTAAATTCGCTCAAGCTCATAAACTCCTCATAAGATGTGGCGGGTGGTTTTTCTATTAAAACATCAACCCCTGTGTTTATGAGTCTTTTTGTTATTTCTACATGATGTGCCGGGTTTGTGGCTATTATAGCCTTTGATATGGGAACCTGTATATCGCCTATATCGCATACATACATAAAACCTTTGTCAGATATTTTTTCTATATCAGTATCACAAAGCACTATATTGTCTGTAATGTTTTTTAACACATTTAGATATTTGCTTCCCATGTTGCCAACGCCTATTAGTATTATATGGCTATCTTTTGTCATATCTCACCCAGTTTATAGGATTTTACCAAGAGCCTTTGCTGTTCTACTATATAGCTTCTTATATAATCTTCCTGATCTTTGGCCAATTCTTCAAATTTTATGCCGTAGCAATAGTGATCTACCGCGTCAAATTTGTTTCTTATACTACCAAGTATCAACAAGTCCTTGTCGTATATCTTAAAACCTATGAATATCTTCTGAAGCTCTTGCAAAGAAAAGCTGGTGCAGAATCTGGCCCCTCCTATACTAAGGTCTTTAATTATACCCTCTATAACATTGTCCTCTTCTGGTGCTGGGAGAATTTTTTCTTTTTCATAAGTCTCAAGCTCTTCCTGTTTAGGTATATAGATATAGGCTTTTAGGCTCAGCTCTATTCTTACAGCTTCTCTCATCGGCGTTTTTGTAATCTTATCCGAATGCTCTATTTTGTATATTGTCCTTCCAGCATCTTCTGATATACCGGCCACTTTTGAACTAAAAGATATCTGGGCGTAATCTTGAGTCATGAAACTGAATGTTATGTAATCACCTATCTTGATTGGGGGTTTAGATGAGCTGTATAAAGCTATGTAGATGTATTTTTCGTCTTTATCCCACACTACAGCTTCGTAATGTCTGTCGTTAAATACTATCTGACCACTTTGATATAGTTCTATATCTTTTGTGGTTGATATAGGTAAAAACCAGGGTATTCTATCAAACCCCAATTTATGTCTCATCTCATCCACCAGTCTGGAGTAGCTTATATCTTCTTTTATAATTTTGGAAGATATTATATCAAACACCTTTTTGTTGTTGAATACAAGCGATATGTTCCATCTGTAATCTTTTGAATGTTTCCACAAAAGTATAGTTTCTAAATCTGATAAACCGTACTCTTTGGCCTTTTTGAAAAACTCTTCTTTTAACCTTTTTCTTTTTTTTATCTCTACTATTTCATAAGGAATTAAAAAGAAGAAAAGTACTACTACAGCAAGCATCCACAAAACTATTATAATGTTTGTGGTATTTGAACTGCTGTACCATATGTTTACCGCCTGCTCTAACGTGTTCATTACATATTATTCGATGTTTTGAAGGTATTTTTCAGCAGACATCGCAGCTATGCAACCTTCTCCAGCAGCTACCACCACCTGGCCTGTTTGACCGCTTCTGCAATCTCCAGCTGCAAATATACCAGCTACAGATGTCTCCATATTATCATTTACTTTAATGTATCCATATTCATCAAGTTCCACAAGGTCTTTTACTATATCGGTAGCGGGTATCATACCTATAAATATGAAAATACCATCCACCTGCAAAGTAGAATGCTCACCGGTTTTGGTATCCTCCAAAAGCAAAGAACTCACAAAATCGCTTCCCTGTATAGCTTTTACCACTTTGTTTGGTATAAACTCTATCTTTGGATTGGCAAAGACTCTTTCTTGAAGTAGCGGTTTTGCTCTAAGTTTATCCCTTCTATGGATCAGATAGACTTTTGAAGCAAAGCGAGTCAGAAAATTTGCCTCTTGGGCTGCGGAGTCTCCACCGCCTACCACCGCTATTGGTACATCTTCAAAAAGAGCACCGTCACAGGTGGCACAGTATGAAACGCCTCTGTTGATAAATTCTTTTTCTCCCGGAACATCGAGTGTTCTCATTCTGGCACCGGTGGTTATGATGACTGTCTTTGCTTTTAGCTCGCTTCCGTTTTCAAGTTTTACGATTTTAATATTATCATTACCGTTTTCTACCTTTGCAACACCCTGTCTATGAATTTTTAATCCAAACCTTTCTGCCTGGGCTTTAAATTTGTTGGTTAGCTCTTTACCGCTTATGCCTTCTGGAAATCCAGGATAGTTTTCTACCAGATCTGTGATGGCTATTTGGCCACCGAGAGTGGCTTTTTCTAAAAGGATGACATCCATCTTTGCTCTTGCACAGTAAAGACCGGCGGTAAGACCGGCCGGGCCACCACCAATTATTATGCAGTCATAAATTTTGTGTGTATTTATCATAGGTTGTTGCTGATCATCTTTCTGAGGCTGTCTTCTGGTTGAACGCCAACTCTCGTATCCACCACCTCTCCATTTTTGAACATCATTATGGTGGGTATAGCTCTGATGCCATACCTCATGGAAACACCGGGGTTGTCATCGGTGTTTAGCTTTCCAACTTTTACTTTGCCGGCAAACTCTCCGGCCAGCTTTTCCACCACAGGTGCTATTATCCTGCAAGGACCGCACCACGGTGCCCAGAAATCTACTAAAACAGGGATAGGAGAGTTTATCACCTCGCTTTCCCAGTTAGCATCTGTGAGCTCAATGACGTTATTTGCCATCGTAAACCTCCTTAAACAATAAATTATAAACCTCTATAGCTCTTTTGTCCTTAATATAATAACATATTATAGATCCTTCTCTTCTCCAGCCTACTATACCTCTTGAACGCAGTATCGCTAGATGTTGGGATATGTTGGGCTGAGGGATACCTAAGACATCTCCTAAATTTTTAACGCACTGCTTGTGCTCTATTAAAAGCTCTACTATCTTTAGTCTTACCGGATGTCCTAGGGCTTTTAAAAACTCAGCGATATCTATCAGTGTCTCTTCTTTTTCTATTTCTACACTCATAACGAAAATATTATAAACTAATTTTTTAATATAATCTTATTTTTTGCAATTGCTATATAATTATTGATAAATTGTTATGAGAAGTGTAGAAGAAATTAAAAAACATTACAGCTGGAGTGAAAAAGACGAGAAAAATCTAAAGCAGATGAAGGATGTGGCTATAAGGCACAAGGATGATTTTGTAAAAAGACTTTATGAATATTTTAATATTTTTGACGATAAGGATAGATACTTGAAGGATGAAAATATAAAACAAAGACACAAAGCCCATCTTCAGACCTGGTTTTTGGAGCTTTTTGAAGGAAACTTAGACCATCTATACATATCTAAGATTCAGCGTATAGGCATGAGACACGTTCAGATAGGTCTTCCCCCGCACTATCTAAACTCCTCTATGAATTTTGTGAGGGAGTTTATAGAAACACTTGTTATAGAAAAGACAGAAGATGCTAACGAAAGAATAGAGATTTTAAAATCCATAGATAAAATCCTTGATATAAACCTTGATATCATCACAGAGGCTTACAGAGAAGAGGAGTTTAAAACTTATCTGGGGACCTCTAAAATCCAGAAAATCTTTATAGAAGCTATTCAAGGGGTTTCAAGGTCTATAGACCTTTTTATCGTCACCATCATGAGCCTTTTGGCTATAGTAGGTGGCGGATGGATAGTTTATGAGTTTGTAAATCTGGTGCTTGGAAGGGTGGCTCCAGAGGATACAGCTTTGGAGATTTTGGGTTCTACGCTTATTTTATATGCTATATCAGAGCTTTTAAACGAAGAGCTAAAGCATTTAAAAGGTGCTCCTTTATCTCTCAAGGTTTTTGCTGGTATAGCTCTGGCTGCTATTATAAGAAAGATACTTATAATATCGCTGTATCCAAAGAAAGGTATTGAGCTTTTGATACTTGGCGTGTTGATGCTTTTTATAGGTGTTGTTTATTTTATAATAAACAGGGTAGAGAGAAGATGATATGGTAGAGTTTATAAACGCCTTAGGAGAAGCCCTTTATATCTTTATTATGGCCTTTGTTCATATTTTTAAAGACAGACCGAAGCTAAGACACTTTATAGACAGGATCGTTTATATAGGAGCTGATACCGTGCCGGTGGTGGTTACCACCTCTTTGTTCACGGGTGGGGTGCTGGCTTTGCAGACCTATTCTACGCTTCACAAGTTTAACTCGGAGTATCTTATAGGTGCTCTGGTGGCTCTTTCTATGGGAAGGGAGCTTGGGCCTGTTCTTACATCGCTTATGGTGGTAGCAAGGGTGGGTTCTGCCATAACAGCCTCTATCGGTACCATGAAGGTGACGGAGCAGATAGATGCCCTTGAGACCTTGGCTATAAATCCTTATGCTTATATTACAAGCCCGATACTTTTTGCCTGCATGGTGGATTTGCCCCTTCTTACGATATTATCAGATATATCCGGTATCATAGGTGGATATCTGGTAAGCACCGTTATATTCCATATAAATGGGCACATGTACTGGGATAAAACGATAGAGATTGTTGATTTTTACGATATATATGGGGGTCTTTACAAATCTTTCGTTTACGGGATCGTGATAGCTGTAGTTAGTAACTACTTTGGTTTTAAGACAAGCGGTGGCAATCAGGGGGTGGGTAGAGCTACCACATCTTCGGTGGTGGTGTCTTCCATGCTAATTCTTATACTCGATTACTTTTTAACTGCTATCATATATACATGAAGCGTTTTCTTTTGGTTTTTTTGGCTTTTGGTATGGTGAGTTTTGGGGATAGTCCAAGCGTTTCTAACAGTACAAACGCTACGTTAAACCCTAACATCTGGCATGGGCTTTACATTTATTATTACAATCAGGCAAAAGAGCTGTCTAAAAAAGAGCACAAACCAGTGCTTTTGTATTTTTACGGAAACGACTGCACCTATTGCGACCTTTTTGATCAGTATGTTTTGCAAAAGCCAGATGTGGTGGATTTTATTAACAGACATTTTGTATTTTCCTCTGTGAATGTAGATGAAGCTGGAGGTCACAAATTTATAAGAGAGTTCAGACTCTTTGGTACTCCTGCTTTTGCGGTGATATATCCAGATGGACATTTTAAGGTTTATCAGGGCTATAAGACGAAGGAGCAGTTTCTTTATATACTTAGCAAGTTAGCAAGATGAGAATAGCCGTAGGAATGAGTGGTGGCGTGGATTCAAGCGTCGCCGCTTACCTTCTTAAAGAACAGGGTCATGAGGTAATAGGGGTTACCCTTAGATTTTACAAAGAAGAATGTCCTGAAAACGCAAGGGTCTGTTGTTCTCCAAAGGATGTGCAGGACGCAAGGGTCGTTTGCGATATCCTTGGCATACCCCATCTTACTTTAGACTGGGAGAACCTTTTCAAAGAGAGAGTGATAGATTATTTTATCAAAAGCTACAAAACGGGCCTTACACCAAACCCCTGCGCTGTATGTAACAAAGATGTAAAAACGGCGTTTTTGGGCTTTTATCTAAAACAAACCGCTGATATAGATTTTCTGGCCACCGGACATTATGTGATAAAAGAAGGACTTAAGATAAGAAGGGCAAAAGAAAAAGACCAGTCTTACTTTATGGCGCTTGTGCCAAAGAAAAGTTTAGAATATCTCATGTTTCCAGTGGGAAATATGACAAAAGAAGAGGTAAGGGATATTGCAAAGAGGATAAACCTGCCGGTGGCACACAAGATAGAATCTCAGGATGTGTGTTTTTTGAAGGGCATGGATTTGAAGGATTATCTATCTTTGTTCATAGAGCCAAAAGAGGGTGATATAGTCCACATAGCCACAAAAAAGACCCTTGGAAAACATAAAGGCGTTCATATGTATACTGTAGGCCAAAGACATGGTCTTGGTGTGTCTTATCATGCCCCTCTTTATGTGGTAGAAAAAGATGTAGAAAACAATATAATCTATGTGGGCGAGAAGGAATATCTTTTTAAAAACGAGATAGTCTTAAAAGATTACAACAGGTTAGAGGATTTTGAAAAGGATAACATGTATATACAGATTAGATACAACTCAAGACCGATACCTATAGAGCGCATAGAGGAGGATAAAGGCGATATAAGGGTATTTTTAAAAGAGCCCGCCACTCAGGTGGCAAAAGGTCAGGTGGGTGCCATATACTTTAACGATACGCTTTTAGGAGGTGGCATCATCTCTTGAAAAGGCTTTTGTTTCTGGCTTTTAGTGTGATATTAAGCTCATGCTCTTATATAGTGATAGTGCATGATCCTCTAAGCGCCAAAGAACATGTGGAGCTTGGATACGCTTACGAAAAGCAAAAAGATTACAAAGATGCCATATACCAGTATAAGATGGCTATAAAAAAGGATGATCATTATGACCTTGCTTACTTTAATCTGGGAAACGTGTTTTTTAAAGAAAAAAAGTACGATGAGGCTATAAAATGCTATAAAAAAGCCATAAAGATAAACCCAAAAAACGCAGATGCCCTTAACAATTTAGCCTATACCTATTACAAGCTTGGAGATTTTAAAAAGGCAAAGTTTTATATACTAAAAGCCTTAAAACTTGAACCTGACAACGAGACTTATAAAAATACCCTTGATAAGATAAACACCAGACTATAATATACTTTTATGGTAATAGGTGTTGCCATCATAGATTTTTACATTCAGGATGCCCTGTCTTTGAAAGAAAAAAGACATTATGTAAGGTCTATAAAGGACAAGCTTGTAAGTAACTTCAAGATCTCTGTTTCAGAGATAGATTTCCATGACTCCTGGCAGCGCTCCAGAATAGGGGTAGCGGTGATAGGGAAAGACAAAGAGGGTGTCAATCAAGTCTTGAGCTCTGTTGTAAAGTTTAGCCAGAAAAACTGGCCAGATATACTTCTTGATATAAGCCTTGAGTTTTTAAACCTTTAATCCTCTTCTTCATTTTTATTACCAAAAAGCTCCGATATGTCTTTTCTCCAGAAAGGCACGTTTTCTATCCTCTTTTTGAGTTTGTTGTAGGCTTTCTCTTTTTCTTTTAGTTTAAACTCTAAGGATATCTTCTCATACTCTAACTGTTTTATCTGTTCGTACAAAGAGGCTATTTGCTTGTTTAAGCTTATTATTACATCGTTTGATTCTTTTAGTTTATCCACTATTTCGTTGTATCTTTCAAGGGGCACACATTGAAAGCCCTTCATCTCTTTGTTGTATAAATCTTCTACGGCCTTTTCTAGCACATCTGTGGCGGATATATTTAGCTTTTCACACAGAGCTTCTATCTTCATGAGCGTTTTTGAGGTCAGTCTGTAAGTTTTTGAAACCTTCACATCGTTATTATATCACAGTATTTGGCTTTTAAAACAAAACTAAAGTGTGGTATATTGATATCTATGAAATTTTATGTGACAACGCCTATATACTATGTAAACGATGTGCCTCACATAGGGCATGCTTATACAACGATAGCCGCTGATACCATAGCAAGGTACAAAAGACAGCTTGGTTTTGATGTGTTTTTCTTAACAGGTACCGATGAACACGGGTTAAAGCTTCAAAAAGCCGCTGAAGAAAAAGGTATAAGCCCAAAGGAGCTCTGCGATAAAAACTTTCAAAACTTTAAAAACCTCTGGGATTTTTTAGATATATCCTATGACCACATCATAAGAACAACGGATGATTATCACAAAGCATATGTGCAGGAGGTCATTACAAAGGTTTACGAAAAGGGCGATATATACAAAGGCTATTACGAGGGGTATTACTGCGTTGGATGCGAGGAGTTTAAACCGGAATCCGAGATAAAGGATTTTGATTACCAGTGTCCTATACACAAGAAAAAATGCGATTTTATAAAAGAAGAGACATACTTTTTCAAGCTGTCAAAATATCAGGATGAGCTTTTAAAGCTATACGAAAAGGATTTTATAAAACCAGATTACCGGAAAGAAGAGGTGATATCTTTTGTAAGACAGGGTCTAAAGGATTTGTCTGTTACAAGACCAAAAGAGAGGGTAAGCTGGGGTATAGAACTTCCCTTTGATAAAAACCATGTGATATACGTGTGGTTTGATGCACTCTTTAACTATATATCCGCTTTGAAGTTTAAAGATAAGCTCTATTTCTGGCCGGCGGATTTTCACATAGTAGGAAAGGATATACTGAGATTTCATGCCGTTTACTGGCCTGCTTTTCTTATGTCTCTTAATATGGAGCTTCCAAGGCATGTTTACGCTCATGGCTGGTGGACGGTGGAAGGTCAGAAGATGTCAAAATCTCTGGGCAACGTCATAAACCCCTATGATGTGGTAAACGAGTACGGGCTTGATGAGACAAGATACTTTCTTTTAAGAGAGGTGGCTTTTGGTCAGGATGGGGATTTTTCCAAAGAGGCGGTCAAAAGAAGGATAAACGGAGAACTTGCCAATGGGTTAGGAAACCTTATCAGCAGAACCTTTGCGATGTGTATAAAATATGGTATCACCCACAAAGATGAGATACAACAGGATGAAGACTATAAAAGTTTAGCCAGCGAGGTTTTAAAGGCTTTTGATAAACATATGAACGAGCTTCAATTTCACAAGGCCTTGGAAGAGGCGATGAGGCTTGTGGATTATCTTAACAAGTATGTGGACGAGAAAGCACCCTGGACGCTGGCCAAAAACAACGACCCCTCTTTAAAGGACGTGCTTCTTACCCTTGTAGATGGTATACTCATCTCTTGCTGGATGTTGAACCCTTTTATGCCTCACAAGATGAAAGAGGTGTTTGAAGCTCTTGGTGCAAATATAGATTTTAAAGGGTTGCCAGAGCCCTATGGTATAAATTTTGAAGCTGTTAAAAGCAAGATAAATTTATTTCCAAAGATTGAATAAAACAATCCTTTTTGGGATTTTTAGGTTATATTATTAGTATGTTGACAGGAAGCATAACCGCCCTGATAACCCCTTTTAAAAACGGTGAGGTGGATTACGGAGCTCTTGAGAGGCTCATAGAGTTTCAGATAGCAAACGGCACAGACGGTATACTGGTTTGTGGGACTTCCGGAGAATCTCCAACCCTTAGCTACGAAGAGCATGAAGCCGTTATAGAGTTTGCTGTTAAAAGCGCCAAAAAGCGCATACATATAATGGCTGGTACCGGTGCAAACTCCACTGAAGAGGCCTTGAGGTTTACCACGTTTGCCAAAGCGGTGGGTGCAGATAGCGCCCTTCTGGTGGTGCCCTATTACAACAAACCCACTCAGGAAGGTCTTTATAGACACTTTAGCAAGATAGCAAAAGAGGTGGACATAGATATATACATATACAACATCCCTTCAAGAACCGGTATTGAGATATCTGTGGATACCCTTGAAAGGCTTGCAAAAGACCATCCCAACATAAAAGGCTCAAAGGAATCAACCCCAAACATGGACAGGATATCGGAGATTTTAAAAAGGATACCAGACTTTATCGTGTTCTCAGGGGACGACTCTCTGACGCTTCCTATGATGAGTTTGGGCGCCAAAGGTGTGGTGTCTGTTATAAGCAACGTTATGCCAAAAGAGGTAAAAGAACTCACCTCTTACGCTCTGAATGGGGATTTTGAAAAAGCGAGGAATATGCACTATTACCTTTTAGAGATATTTAAAATAATGTTTATAGAGACAAATCCAATACCTGTAAAAACCGCCCTTTCTTTGATGGGTATGGTGAAAAAAGAGTTCAGACTGCCCCTTTGCGAGATGCTTCCCCAGAACGAGGAGAAGCTAAAAGAGGTGCTTAAAAAATACAAACTCATATGAGCTTAGAGTTAAAAACCTTTATAGCTTTCAGGATAATAGACAAAAACCTAGAACCCATAAAAAGACCAGAGCTTGTAAATCCAGATGACCTTCTTTTCATAGATGACCAGAAGGAAAAGCTTATAAAAAACACCAGATGCTTTGTAAAGGGCTATATGGCAAACGACGCCCTTTTGTGGGGAAGAAGGGGAAGCGGAAAATCAGCCCTTGTAAAATCCATGCTTTACAAATTCAAAGACGATGGACTCAGAATGATACAGGCTTACAAATCAAACTTAGAGGATTTGGCCTTCATATACGAATATATATACGACAAACCCTACAGGTTTATACTGTTTTTTGATGACCTTGTTTTTAGCGAAAAAGACGAGAGGTTCTCCCTCATGAAAGCCCTTTTAGAAGGGGATATAGAAAAGCGCCCAGACAACCTCATCGTTTACGCCACCTCCAACAGAAGAGACCTCACCATTGAAAAGGTGGAAGATGAGAAGTTCCCAGAAGACAGTTTAAACGACGCTTACGCTCTGGTGGATAGGTTTGGTTTAAGGCTTGGTTTTTGGGGCTTTTCAAAAGAACAATATTTAAATATCATAAAGCATCATATTAAAAGCCTGAATTTAGAATGGAAAGATGAGTATGAAAAAGAGGCTGAGAGGTTTGCTCTAAACGCCGGTGGATACTCAGGGCGCACCGCCAGACAGTTTATAAGGTATTTACATGTTAGCCTTTGTAATACTGATTCGTGAAAAAGTGTATAAGTGTAGTAATTCCATACTTTAACGCCTCTAACTTCATACTAAAAGCCTTAAACTCTGTGGCAAATCAAACTCTAAAACCAGAGGAATTAATCCTGATAGACGATGGGTCTTCTGATGATGTAAAGAGCCTTTTAAGGGATTTAAAATATCCTTTTGATTTAAGGCTTTTAAGAAATGAAACAAACAGAGGAAGGAGCTTTTCAAGGAATTTAGGTGTAAAAGAGGCAAGATGCCCTTTTGTGGCGTTTCTGGATGCAGACGATATGTATGATAAGCACCATCTTGAAGTGCTCTCCTCTGTAGAGGCTGATTTGGTATACGATATAGTGAGGACTTTCATAGATGAAGAGGATAACATCCTTAGGGTATCAAAAAAAACCTATAAAGACAAAAGCTCTATGATACTTGGTGGGCTTGTGGGATATCCTTCCTCCATGATGGTGAAAAAAGAAACGTTTCTTTATTTTGATGAAACTCTTCATCAAAGAGAAGACTGGGAGCTTTTTTTAAGATATTACAAGAAGGGACTTTCCATAGAAATCCTAGATAAAAACAGCACCCTGATAAGAGAGCACAGGAAAAGAACGAGCAGGTCCAAAGATTATTTTTTTTATACCATGAAAGTGTATGAGATGCACAAAGATTTAGAATGCCCGGAGATGTGGCTTGGCATCTCTGAAACCGCTTTCAGGTTTAAAGAGAAATCTATTGGTTTTAAGTTTTTACTAAAAGCCCTGAAACAAAACCCCTTTATAGAACCAAGAAGAGCCTGGAATATCCTAAAGCGTATACCCAAGATGTGAAAATTGGGGTATTTTTAAATTTTATGTTATAATAAGAAGCTATGGGTGAAAAGATTGATATAAACCGCATTCAAAGGGACATGTTTATCGAGTACAAGGGTGAGCCTTACAGAGTGGTGGATTACGACCACGTGAAACCCGGTAAAGGACAGGCTTTCGTCAGGGTAAAAGCCAAAAACATGAATACGGGTAACACCATTGAAATCACTTACAAATCCTCAGACAGCATTGAGCTTGCAGATTTTGAACAGCTGTTTGCAGAGTTCTCTTACAAAGACCAGGATGAGTATCACTTCCTCACTCAAAACACCCACGAGATGATAAGCATAAACGCCGAGGATATAAAGGAAGAGGCAAAGTTCTTAAAAGAGGGCATGACCGTTGTGGTCTTCATATATAAAAACAAACCTATAGGCATAGAGCTTCCAAAGGCTGTGGAACTCGAAGTGATAGAGACAGAACCTGGTTTTAAAGGAGATACCGCTGCCGGTGGTTCAAAACCAGCAAAGCTTGAGACCGGTGCCGTTATTCAGGTACCCTTTTTCATAAACGAAGGGGACATAGTAAAGGTAGATACCAAAACAGGTCAATACCTTGAAAGGCTCGACAGAGGACAGAAGAAGTAATATGGATTTAGAACCTATCCTTACCCTCATAAAAGCCCTGGACAACTCCAGTCTGCAGAAGCTAAGGCTTACATCAGGGGACTTTACGCTAGAGTTAGAAAAAGGGCAAGTTTATATCACAGAAAATGTTTTACCAGAACAGGTAAAGAAAATAGAGATAAGACCAAAAGAAGAAGCACCTATCAATGAGCAAGCTCCTTCAAAACCCAACTATCATGTGATAAAAAGCCCTCTGGTGGGTACTTTTTACAGAGCCCCTTCTCCTGAGGCACCACCTTTTGTAGAAGTAGGGGATATAGTGTCTCCGGGTCAGACCCTCTGTATAATAGAAGCTTTAAAGGTGATGAACGAGATAGAAAGCGATATAAGAGGAAGAATAGAGAATATCCTGGTAGAAAACGGCGAAGTGGTAGAATACGGCCAGCCCCTTTTTGAAATATCCCCTCTCTGATGATTTTAGAAAATGATTTAATTATCATAAGATTTAGCGATAAAGTATATATAAAAAGAGCAAAAAAGGGCGAAAGCTTAAACGTAAAATCCCACATATTAAAATACGATGACATCATAGGAAAAGAAGAAGGCATCTTTATAAACGGCTTTTTGGTGGCAAAGCCCACATTAGAAGAGATTGTAAAGTATGGTTTTAAAAGAGAAACCCAGATAGTCTATCCAAAAGATGCCTTTTATACAGCCATCAAGCTAAACATACCCTTTTGTAAAAGGATTTTAGAGTTTGGCACCGGAAGCGCTGTAATGAGTGCTGTGATGCTGAGCGTTATGAAAGAGGATGCTACTCTTTATACTCACGAGGAGAGCCAAAAGGCTTACGATAACGCTGTTAAAAACCTGAAAACCTTTGGATTTCTGGATAACAGGATAATCTTACACCTTTCAAACTACAAAGATATTTCTTACCAAGAGGCTTTTTTTGACTGTGCTTTCATAGACACCAAAGAGCCCTGGGAATATGTAGATAAGCTCTACAAAGAGCTTAAAAATGGTGCAAATATATCTTTTTTAGTACCTACCTACAATCAGGTTTCCAGGCTTTTAGAAGCTTTGAAGGATAGATTTTTTGTTTATGAAATATCGGAGATACTCTTAAGGAAACTGAAGCCAAACCCAGAGAGGTTAAGACCTGAGGATATCATGCCGGCTCACACAGCTATATTGATATTTGCTAGAAAGATATATCATTGATGTTAACGTTTACTTATGCTAATATTTACATATGCCAAGAAGAACAAGAAACAGGATTTTACATGAGGCTTTAAAAATCTTCTCCAGCAAAGGCATTAGAGAAACCACCATAAAAGATATAGCAAGAGCGGTGGGTATAACAGAGGGAGCCATCTACAGGCACTTTGACAGTAAAGAACAGATAGTCAAATCCCTTTTTATAAATAGCGCTACGGAGTTTTATACACATCTAAACAGCGCTCTATCAAAAGCTCAAAATTTTGAAGAAGCCCTGAGAAACCTCGTCCAGGCTTTTTTAAATTACGCTTTTACAAATCCTGAAGCCTTTAAGTTCATAAACCTGTTTCACTATTTTAAGATAGATTATGAGCTCAAACTAAAAGATGGTAAGATGCCAAAGGATGTGGTATACGAGTTTTTTAAAAGCCATGAAGAGATAAATATGGAACCCGAATACGCCACGGCGCTTTTTATAGGAACCTTGGAGCGCATATTCCTTTTCTATGAGATAGGTTTTATAGATGATATAGAAGAGGATATACAGGAAAAAGCCTACAGGATTTTGTTAAACATCTTTGAATCAGGTGTAAAAGGAGTACGAGATGAGTATAGAGAAAATTGATTTTTTGTTTTTTCAGGGGTGTCCCAACTCTGAACCCACTTACAAAAACCTTCTGGAGGCTCTAAAAGAGCTAAATATAGATGTCCCTGTAAACAGCATAGATGTGAAAGATTTAGAAACCTCTCAAAAGGTAAAGTTTATGGGCTCGCCTTCTATATATGTAAACGGTATAGACATATACACCGGCAAATCCCCAGACCAGATATCTTACTCTTGCAGGACTTTCAATATAAACGGCACTCAAACGGGTGTTTTGCCAAAAGAGTTTATAAAAGAAAAGTTAAAAAGTTTCTTATAACTCACAGATATTTTATTAAGGGGTGATAGATTATAATATAAAGGAGGAGTTTTTATGAGCTTTTTAGAAAACCTGATGACTCAGATAAAAGGGGCTTTGAACGATGCCCTTGACAGAGCTTCTGAACCTGGCAGAACCGCAAGACAGGTTATAAGGGATTTAGAAGAGCAAATAGAAAAAGCAAACGCCAGCATGGTAAACGTGATGGCCGAATACGAGCTTTTAAAACAGAAAAAGAATCAGTATGAAGAAGAGGCTAACGACTGGCACGAAAAGGCCAAAAAAGCCCTTCAAGCCGGAAGGGAAGACCTGGCCAAAAAAGCGTTAGAACAAGAAGAGGAGGCAAAAAAGCAAGCAGATATCTATCAAAAGCAGATTGAAGCTCTAGAACCATCCATCAACGAGTTAAAAGCCAAGATACAGGAGTTAAAAAACAAAAAGCAGGAGCTAGAATCAAAAGCAGATATACTAAGCACCAGATACGAGGTGGCAAAAGCCCAAGAAAAAGCTTCCGAGATAACAACAGGCATAGGAGACTCTCATGCTAAAGAAAAACTAGATTCTGTAGAAGAAAAAGTCCTAAAAGAAGAAGCCAAGGCAAAGGCTATGAAAAACTTAGAAGACGAACAAACGGGTGAAGACATAGAAAAAGAGTTTGAAGCCCTTGATAAAAAAAGCACCGTAGATGACAGGCTCGAAGCTCTTAAAAAAGAGATGGGTCTAGCGTGATAAATCAGATTGCACTCCTCTTAATAGTTTTAATAATAGGCATAGCAGTATGGAAGACTATGGGGCTTCTTATGATGGGAGCGTTTTTATTTGCGGTGTTTCTGGCTTTTAATATAGGTAGAAAAAGATTTGATATATGAGAAAGTTTATATTTTTGCTTACGCTTTTTTTTAGTATAGCCTTAGCCCTTCCAACCCCTTCTGATATAGCAAGGGAGGTAGATGCCGGGCACTATCATAAGGCTGAGATGCTTTTAAAGGAGGTTTTGACAAAAGAACCAAACTCCGCCAAAGCCCATTATATGCTATCTCAGGTGTATTATCTTGAAGGAAAATATCAGAAGGCTTTGAAGGAGCTAAACGAGGCAAAGCGCCTTGACCCATCGGAATCTTTTGCCCACAGGGGCTATTTGAAAAACTATGAAAAGGAGCTTCAAAAAGCTCTTAATGTGAAAAAGGGCACCTTTGGAGGAGCTATGATATTTTTCTTAATAGGAGCTTTGCTTATAGCTGGAGCTGTTTTTCTTTATCTCTCAAACAGGCTCACCACCAGGAACAAAGAGGATATAAGGACAAAGCTCATAGAGGAGCTTACTCTTTACCTTGAGAATATAGAAAAGGTAAAAACCAAACTCTCCATCGATCTGGTGTCTTTAAAAGAGGACGATCCCGCCAAAAAGGACCTTTCGGAAAGACTGAACGAACTTGATGAAATAAGGAAAAACATGATAGATTTACTTCAAAAGCTCAAAAACAACGAAGTAAAGGATGTAGAAGGAGCATACGTTTACTTTGAAAATTTAAAAGACAAGTTAAAAGAAGTAGCCACAGGCGTAAAAAACACCTACGAAACCCACGAGGATTTGAAAAATATCCCATCAAACCCTCAAAACAACTATCCACCACAAGCACCCATGATGGGCACAGGGCCATCTTTTATGGATTTGCTTGGCATGATGGCGATGGGTACTCTTATGGGCTCTATTTTTAGTACTGGATTTGGAGCAGGCCCTACCATCATAGAAAACAACTACTACAACGAACCTATTGATATGGGTGGTCAGGATATAACAAATCAGGATACGGACTCAAACATAGATTTTGCCGGTGGGGATGACTGGGGCAGTGATGTAGACATGGGACAGGATGATTCTTGGAGCTAGATATGGAAAGGTTTATATACTATAACCCGAAGGCTGATTTTGATATAGTGGCCATAAACATCTTTTTAAAAGATGGGGCTTTGGATGAGTCAAAAAGAGGTCTTACAAACCTTCTCACATCGCTTCTTGGTAAGAAGACCACCTCTAAGACCTCTAACGAGATAAACGAGGTTTTTGAATCTGTGGGTGGGTTTTTGAGGTTTAAAACGTTTTCGGATTTTATAAACATATCAATAGCCACAAAAAAATCAAAGTTAAAAGAATCTGTAGAGACCTTAAAAGAAGTCCTTCTAAACGCTGTTTTTGAAGAAGAGGCTTTTAACATAGAAAAACAAAACGTGCTATCCACTATAAGATCAAGAAAGGAAAGACCTTTTGATTTTGCTTTTGATAATCTAAGAAAGATCCTTTACAAAGGCACTCCTTATGAGATATCAAGCCTTGGCACCGAAGAGAGTGTAAGCTCTATAACCCTTGATGATGTAAAAATAAGACATCAAGAGATTCTCAAAAAAGATCATATCATAAGCGTTGTGGCGGACAACCTAGATGACGCTGATATAGATGCTATAAAAAGTTTAGAAACTATCTTTTCTAAAAGCCAGAAAACAGAGGATATAAGTTTTTGTCCCCCTGTAGAAAACGATGAGCTTGTGGAAATTCAAAGGGGTGGTGCTCAGGCGAGCATCATGTGCGGGTACGATGCTCCAGCTTCAAAAAATAAGTATGATTACTTTGCTTTTAAAGTGCTAAATGCCATGCTTGGAAACGGTATGAGCTCCATTCTTTTTAAAAAGCTGAGAGAGGAGAAAGGATACGCTTATGCGGTAAATAGCTCTTTATCCACAAACCTTTATTGTTCCAAGATGATAGCTTATATAGGCACATCCATAGAAAAAGCTCAAAGTGCTCTGGAGGATTTAACGAGCATAATAAGAAATCTTGAGATAAAGGAAGAGGATATAGACCTTGCCAGACAGAAGCTCATCGGAAACTTCTCTTTAGAGCATCAGACGAGGTTTAGCAAATCCTACACCATGGGGTATTTTGAGCTTATAGGGCTTGGTAAGGATACGTTTTTTGAATACGAAAAGCTTGTAAAAGATGTAAAAAAATCTGATATAGAAAGGGTTTACAGCGATTATATAAAACATCATAAATGTGTGATGGTAAAATAATGAAAAAAGATTCAAGAATATACAAATATATAAAATCCCTCATCACAAACAAAAAGTATCTTACCACCGAAGATATCATGCTTATGCTGGAAAAGTATTACAATCTTCCCATAAAAACACCGGGTGTTTTTTATAGATATAAAAAATTGATTAAAGACATAAGGCAGGAGGTTTACAAAGAAAGAAGAAAGAATAAAATTAAAGATAGCAAAAACACCAGGAGTAAAGAGGATGAAGGAATATGATTTGATTATATTTGGAGCAGGCTCTGGCGGATACGAGGCCATGCTCCATGCTAAAAGATACGGCATGCACGTTGCCATGATAGATATATCTGAAAAGACCATAGGCGGAAACTGCCTGAACAGAGGTTGCATACCCTCTAAGTATATGAGGTTTGGTGCAAAGTTAAGAGAGCACCTCTCAAGGGGTATAAGATACGGCATAAAGATAGATGCCCAGCAGATAGACTGGCTCTCTTTTAAAGAGCACAGGGACAGCGTTGTCACCGATATAAGAGAGAGTTTTAAAGCTTATGCCAAAAGCCTGAAAGTGGATATATACTACGGAAAAGGAAGGTTTAAAGACAACAACACCGTAGAAACCACAAAGGGAGATGTGATAAGAGGAAAATACATCCTTCTTTCCACGGGCTCTTCGGTGGCAAGCATACTTCAATACGACAAGACGAAGTTTAAAATATACAACACCGATACCATCTGGGGTATTACAGAAAGACCAAAATCTGTGCTCATAGTGGGAGCTGGTGTTGTGGGGGTAGAGTTTGCATACATCTTTAGAATGTATGATATAGATGTATATTTGATAGATATCTCAAGGAGGATAATACCTACAGAGTCAGAAGACAGCGCTTCTTATCTCAGTAAAAAGCTCAAAAACTTAGGGGTGAAGATATTTACCTCAAACACCATAATAAATTTAGAGGAAGAAAACGGCGTAAGAAAAGCCATTTTAAAAGATGGTACTGTTTTAGAATACGATATCATATTAGAGGCGGTAGGAAGGGTTCCAAACACGAAGGATATAGGTATAGAAAACACTGATATAGCCCTTAATGAAAAGGGTTTTGTGAAGATAGATGAGTATGCAAGAACATCCGTGCCTCATATATACGCCTGTGGTGATGTGACATCTTCTTTGATGCTAGCTCACAAATCTATGTACGAAGGGAGAACCGCTGTGGCTCATATAAACTCCGATGCGGAAAAGCTTGATTACAGGCTCGTGCCAAAGATTATATACTCAGCTCACGAGATAGCTTCTTTTGGTATAAACATAGATCAGGCGGAGGATATGGAGCTTGATTACGAGGTTGGCACCGCCACATTCCCCAAAAACCCAAAGGCTATAATAGACGATGAACCAGAAGGATACGCCAAGGTTATATACGATGCAAACACAAAAGAGATACTTGGGGCTGAGATACTTGGACCTCAGGCTGGAGAACTCATCCATCAGGTGGTGCATGTGGTAAAGGCTGGAAAAGATGTTGAGTTTTTATCCCGTTGTATGTACACACATCCTTCTTTATCTGAAACCGTTATAATGTCTGTTCAGAAAAAACTTCTTTGAGGCTTTTAAGATGGAGCATCTTTTGGAAAAAGCTTCTATACTTCAAGAGGCGCTTCCTTTTATAAGGGATTTTTACGGCAAGATATTTGTAGTAAAATACGGCGGTGCTGCCATGGAAGAGGATGAACTAAAGCACTCCTTTGCAAAGGATATAGCTCTTCTAAGGTATGTGGGTATAAAAATTGTACTTGTCCATGGTGGTGGCAAAGATATAACGAGCATGTTAAACAGGCTGAACATCCAGACAGAGTTTGTAAACGGCATCAGAAAAACCGATAAAGAGTCTCTGGATGTGGCGAGGATGGTTTTAATAGGCAAGCTGAACAAAGATATAGTGGCTATGCTAAACAAAGAGATGTCAAACATGCACGGGGCTATAGGGCTTTCTGGGATAGATGGGAATATGCTGATATGCTCAAAATACTATCAGGATGGTGAGGATATAGGCTTTGTGGGAAAGGTAAAAGCTGTAAACACAAAGCTAATAAGAGAACTCATTCAAAACGACTATACACCCGTGATAGCGCCCATCGGCATAGATCCGGAAACCAACCAGATGTACAATATAAATGCTGATATGGCAGCCACCGAGATAGCCTGTGAGCTTGGAGCGGAAAAGCTCATATTTTTAACGGATACCGATGGTATTCTGGATAAAAGCGGTAAAACCATATCCTCTATTCAAAAAGCCCAGTATAAAGAGCTTATAGAGGATGGCACCATCACAAAGGGTATGATTCCAAAGATAACATCCGCCGTGGATGCCATATTAAGAGGTGTTAGAAAAGTCCACATCATAAATGGCAAGATAAAGCATTCAATCCTGATAGAGGTCTTTACAAAAGAAGGCATCGGCACCGAGATATCCCTATGAAGATAATATCCTTTGTAGGATATCACAACAGCGGTAAAACCACCCTCATAGAATACCTTATAAAAGAGCTTGGAAACACCTACAAGATAGCGTATTTAAAACACGACCCCAAAGGCCATGCAACCTTTGACAGAGAAAACTCCGATACCAGCAGGATACTCTCTTTAAACCATCAAAGCGCAATACTTTCAAAGGATATATTTGTTTTATACCAAAAGCCCAAAACTCTGGAAGAGGTTATAGCGTTTTTCAAAGATTTTGATGTCCTGATATTAGAAGGCTTTAAGTATTGGGCTTTTCCTAAGATAAAAATAGGTGCTATGGATGAACCGTTAGAAAATGTGATATACGAATACGACGGGGATAAAGAGGCTTTGAAAAGCTTTGTAAAAGGGTATATAGATGGAGTTTAGGCTTCCGGAGGACCATCCTTTTAGTCTTTTGATACCCCTTGTGGAGGAGGGTAAAATTGATCCCTGGAGTATTGATATAGCAAATCTGGCACAGCTTTATATAGAGCAAATAAGAAATATGGAGCTCCTTGATATGAGAATACCCGCCAACGCCCTTTCAGCAGCTACATTTTTATTTAAAAAAAAGCTTGAAATACTCTTTCCAAAACCAAAAGTGCAGCGCCAGAGGATGACCCTCAAAGAGCTTGTACAGATGTACGATGAATCTCAGGACCAGCCCGCTCATGAGGAAGAAGTCAAGCTCCCCACATCACCAAAAGAGAGAAAAAAATATACACTCACAAAGCAAAGACAAAAGGGCTTTAGAAAACGCAAAATTCCCCTTCACAGGTCTATATTAAAAGATGTTATAGAGCATTTAAAGATTACCGCCGATAACCGTAAAAGGTTTTATTTTTCTGAGATAATTGAAAAGGACAAAGCTACCGTTCAATTTACAGCCCTCATGTTTTTGCAGTACGATAAGTATATAGATATCCATCAGAAAGAGCATTATGGGGATATAATAATAGAAAAGATTTGATATAAGGAGGTATTTATGGATTTAACGATGATAGTAGGAGGAAAAGCGGGGGCTGGTATAAAAGAGGCGGGCAGGCTTATCTGTTCTGCTTTAGCTGAGCTTGGGTATTATGTGTTTATGTATGTGGATTATCCGTCCCTTATAAGGGGAGGGCATAACTTTGTAAGTATCAGAATAGCTGACTTTCCCATAAACAGCGTCCACAAAAAAGCTGATATCATAATAGCCACCGATAAGCGCTCTGTAAAAGAGCACCTTGAGGATGCAAAAGATGATACTCTCTGGATAATAAACGAAGTTACAGATAAGGATATGATAACGAGAGCAAAAGAGATAATAGTGATGCCATTTAAAGAGGTGGCTCCCAGCTTTTTCAAAAGCACATCTGTTTTTGGTGGTGTTTTAAAGCTTTTAAACATAGACTACAACGTGGGACTTCCTTTTGTAAGAAAGTTAAAAGAGGCTGATAAAAACGAGGCCATATACAAAGAGGCTTATGAATCCGGAGTTGTAAAGTTTGATGTAAAACCAATAGGTGAAAAGAAGGGAGAGCTTGTCTCTGGAAACGATGCTGTGGCAAACGGTGCGGTGGATGGTGGGCTTGATATATACTTTGCCTATCCTATGACACCCTCTTCTTCGGTTTTGCATGTGCTGGCTTCAAGACAGCATGAGCTTGGTATAAAGGTTATACATCCAGAAAATGAGATAGCTGTTATAAACATGGCAATAGGAGCAGCTTACGCTGGAAAGCGTTCTATGGTAGGAACATCTGGCGGTGGTTTTGCCCTTATGATAGAGGCTCTTAGCCTTGCTGGTATGTCTGAAACGCCTGTTGTGATATATGAAGCTCAAAGATCAGGTCCCAGCACAGGGCTTCCCACTTACACTGCCCAGTCTGATTTACTCTTTGCTATATTTGCAGGACATGGGGATTTCGGAAAGATAGTGGTAGGTGTATCTGATGCGGAGGACTCTTATCTTCTTACAAAAGAAGCTTTAAACCTTGCATGGGAATATCAAGTGCCTGTGATAGTTTTAAGCGATAAAAACGCTGCCGAGAACTACTACATCTCATCCTGCAACGACATATGTAGCAGGATAAAAGAGATAAGACCTCCAAAGCTATACGAAGGTGACCCCAAGCTTTACAAAAGATATCAAAACACCGAAGATGGTATATCACCGCTTCTTTTCCCGGGCACCAAAGATGCTGTGGTAAAAGCAAGCTCTTATGAGCATGATGAGAGGGGCATCACCATAGAAGACGCTCATACCACAAAGCTCATGCAGGATAAAAGGCTTAGAAAATATCAAAAGCTAAAAAACGATATATTAAGCACTAAAAAGACCTATGAGGTCTTTGGCAACAAAGACTCCGATGTGTGTCTCATATCCTGGGGTTCCAATAAACATGTTTTGAAAGAGATAGCAAACGCTTTAAATATAAAGTTTGTACATGTGATATACCTTGAACCGTTTCCTGAAGAGGATATCAAAAAAGAGGTTGCTGGTAAAAAGCTAATAGCGATAGAATGCTCTGCCACAAAGCAGTTTGAAAGGCTTCTTCATATGTATGGCATAAGACCGGATGTCAACATAAACAAGTACGATGGAAGGCCGTTTTTTGAGGATGAGGCCTTAGAGCTTATCAAAAGCCATGTAAACTGAGTGAACAACACAAAGTTATTTGCCCTTTACGAGTTTGGCGAGTCTTTTCTGGCCAACGGTCTGGGGCTTGTTCTTTTTCCAATACTCTTTTACGAGTTTGGTATAGATATCTATACGTACGCTCTCATAATAGGTATATCAAATCTCATTGGTGTTTTAACAAACATATTCATAATGAGAAGGCCTTTATCCCTTATAAAAGCTCTCTTCTTTTTCTCTTTTATGACATTTCTTGTGAGTTTTGGGCTTTTGACAAGAGAAAAATACCTGTTTGCTGTATTTTTTGCAGCTTTTAGCATCATCCACATGCAGGCACTTTTGTTTTATCAGATTTCAATACTGGAGACCAAAGACCCCAAAATCTCTTCTTCTTTTAGCAGTATCCTTGGATACCTTGGGTACTTTGTGGCGGTCTTATCCATGTTTTTTGTGAAGGAAAAAAGCCTTTTGATAATCTCCGGTATTTTTATCTATATAACATGTGCTTTCTTGTTTTACAGGTTTTCTGATAAGCGTATTTTCTTAAAAGCCCAAAAACTGGTATTTTTTGAAGACAAAAAATTTTTAAAGTATATGATATCTTTGATACTCTTAGCGATAGCCCCTCAATTTTTCAACAACTCCATGACGATGTATCTAAAAACCTATCTACTTCTACCCAATAAAGAGGTTTATATTCTCATGTTTGTAGGGCTTTTGTGTGCCATAGGGGCTTCCTTTTTGCTCGGTGTTGTCTGGAAAAAAGAGGATACTGGTTTTTATATAACGGTGTTTTTCTGGCTTTTAGTATATATATTGGGGTCTTTGGTATTTTTCATACACATAAAGTATAGATTTTTGTATGGAATATCGCTGGCTATTCTTGGGGGTATGGCTACAGGTTTTTTCTGGACGTTTTTTAAAGCCATAACGGTGTTAAAATTCAACGATGAAAACATAGGTATAAGGATAAGCTCAATATACGGTTTTTCTTCTTTTGTGGGGCCTTTGCTGTTCTTTGGTCTATCTGTTATATCCCCAGCGGTGGCTTTTTTGAGCATAAGCGGTTTTTTAGTGCTTTCTCTTTTGATGTATAAATGGTAAGCGCACATTATACTTTGTTTTGTAATATAATAATCTTAGCTATATGCAAATATTTATTAAGATTAAAAATTTTATAGCTGCTTCTATAACACGGAAGCTTGTATTTAGACTTCTTGCTCTTATGATATCTGCTGTTGTCGTTATGGAAGCTATATTTGCCATTTCATTTAGAGAACAGGGTATAAGATATGCCCTATCAAAGGCAAATACTGTAGCCAGCATTGTAAGAGA
>CAYFGH010000006.1:0-30452 GCA_964342735.1 uncultured Aquificaceae bacterium | reverse complement strand
CCCTCTTTAAGCTTTATCTCTTTATATCCTATGGCTTTTAGGGGTTCAAGGTTTTCTCCTTCTCCAAGCACCAAGAAAACGTAGCTGTTTGAAAGTTTTTCCATGGTTTTTACTATATCAAGTGGTTTGCCAAAAGCTCTTTCTATAGTAGCCTCAAAGGTTTTATCAAGTCTGGTGGCATCTTTACATATAACCTCATAACGAAGACCCAATTTTACCTTTATATACTCTAAAAAAGCACATTTTTTTGCAACCACTTCTATCAGGCTTACTTTTAGATGCTCATCCAGTATGGAAAATACAACTCCTAGGAATCCAGCCCCGGCTCCTACATCGGCTATCTCTTTTATATCAAAGTCTTTTATCTTATAAAAAATCTCTTCAGCGTTTTTGATATGCCTTTCGTAAATCTTTGCTTCATCGGATTTTGATATGAGTTTATGTACTCTGTTCCATTTTAAAACCTCGTTTGCGTATATCTCATAGGCCTTTATTTTATCCATAAGATAAATTATAAAGTATGCTATAATATATAGCTTGAAAACTTTCTGTAGAAGGAGAGGTTGTTATGAGAAGAGTTAGTGTTGAGCTTTTAGAAAGAGAAGCTTCCACAAAAGGTGATAAAAAGAGCAAGAGAAAGGAAGGGCTTGTACCCGTAGAGATTTACGGTAAAGGTGTGCAAAACATACACGCTTACATAAAAGTTAAAGACTTGGCGGCGATGCCTCACGGTACTACGTTTTTGATAGAGGCAAAATACAAGGGTGAAGTGTTGCCATGCCTTCTGAGGGACATCCAGTACGGATGGCTTGGAGATAATCCAATACACGTAGATTTATACAACATATCAAACGTTACCGAAACCGATGTGGAAGTGCCCCTTGAATTTGTAGGGACACCAAAGGGTGTGGCGCTCGGTGGAACGCTTGAAATACACCTGCACAGCATAGAGCTTAAGGTAAATCCAAGAGAGATACCTGATAAGATAGTGGTGGATATTTCAGATGTAGATCTTGGTGGTGTTTTACACGTAAAAGACTTGAATATACCGGCAAATTGCAGGTTGATGGAAGACCCAGAAGAAGTTGTTCTTGTAGTAGCAGAACCAGAAGAAGCCAAAGAAGGCGAAGAAGGACAGGCAGAAGAAGCTGCTACCACATAATGATAAAAGCTCTGGTGGGCCTTGGAAACCCGGGGCCCAAATACAAAGATACCAAACACAACATAGGTTTTAAAGTAATAGATGAAATAGCTTTTAAACTTCATCTTAAAAATCCCCTAGAAAAATACATGTCATTGGTTTTTCATATAAAAGAAAAAGATATCTATCTTTTAAAACCCCAGACGTTTATGAACAACTCAGGTATTGCGCTAAGACAGTTTGTTGAAAAGACAAAGATATCACCGGCTGATATACTTGTGATATACGATGATCTGGATTTGCCAGTGGGTAGTATGAAGCTAAAACCAAACGGAGGCTCTGGAGGTCACAGAGGTGTGGAATCCATTATAAGAGAACTAAGAACGCAGGATTTCCCAAGGCTAAGAATAGGGATAGGAAGACCTGCTTCCAAAGATGAAGTCTCAGACTACGTTCTAACCCCCTTTGATTACAAAGACATGATCATCATTAAAAAAGCCATAGACAAAGCAAGCGAATGTGCTCTAAAAAGCTTAGAGGAACCTCTAGAGCATGTAATGAATCTATGCAATACAAAAAGCTGATAAACTTTATACCCTTTGTAGTGTTTTCTTTTTTCCAGATGTCTTGTTCTTCTATAACATCCACTGTAAACTACGAAGCTTATAAATTTGGTATAGAAAGATCAAAAGCACCATTGAAATATATCGCTGATGATATGGCTTATCACACATGCCCCACATTTAAGGTATATGATAAGGCCTATACTATACCGGTGGTGGCTGTAATGACCTATGTGGATTCAAACAATCTAAACTATACCAGCGCTTTAGGTAAGACGCTTACGGAACTATTTAAAGATGCTCTTATAAGAGAATGCCATGTGAAGATTGTTGAGATAAACCTCTCTAAATATGTAACGGTAAACTCAAATGGAGATGTAGCCCTTTCTTCAAACGTAAAGGATTTAAGGAAAAGGTTTAAAACCTCTTATATATACCAGGGCATGTATACTCTTACAAGACATCAGCTCATAGTTTATACGAGGCTCATAAATCTAAGAACCGGTAATATAGATAAAGCTTATACCGATGACATTCCAGCCAACGATGAGATAAGGGAGCTTCACGACGAATATTAGTTTGTTCTTTTTCCAAAAAATTTCTTATAGAGTGTTATATTTACAGCCATTATAGAAGTGTATATGAAAAACGGTAAACCTATGAAAGAAAACTCCCATAAAAAGCTGGTAAGCATAGTGGCTATTGATGCGGCTCCAAGTCTTGATATCTGATTTAAGCTAAAAGCCCTTGCCATCTCAGATATATCTACCATCTCACTCATCATAGACTGCTGGATAGGAAGCGCCAAAACCCTAAAAGACGGGTAAAGGGTATACAAAACCAAATCTACATAGAGGTTTTTGATAAGTGGCATAAAAAATATGATAGTAGCTCCTATAGCTCTTGTAAGTATTATGCTTTTAAGATTACCAAGATGTTTATACAAAATATTAGCAAGAAGAGGGGATACTGATGCTAGTATGCCGGCCAGAAACGCCCATGAGGCCATATCGGATTTTTTGATATGATAAACTATGATAAAAAATGGTATTAAAAAAGGTGTGATAAGACCCTGAGAAAAGCCGTTCAAAAAACCCACCACCGAAAACTGTCCTATGGTTTTCTTGCTGTTTAGCGTATCTATGCGGCCCTTTTTGTGATAAGAATCTATGGGTATTATGAAAAGTATTCCAATAAGCGATATCCAGAAAGCTATCAAAAAAGCTTCCCTGTTGTTCTGGATAAACTTCATCAAATATGCACCAAAAGCCCCAGACACACCGGTAAGGAAAGTGAATACAGAGTAAGCAAACACTCTCTTTTCCTTTGGTATTATATCTGTGGCCAATGCGTTTACAGCTGGCATGATAGCTCCACCTACCCCACCGCTCATCAAAGAACCGGTGGCAGAATATCCACCCAAGATAGCGCTTAAAAGTGCTATAGAGTATGCGGGTTTTAAATATAAAAGAAAAGCGCTCAAAGGTAGCAACGAAGAGATAATTATAACGGCGTTTTTTCTGTGCCATACATCTGCTATAATACCACCCAGCACAGATATTATAGCGGTGGAGATCGTAGCCAGTGCGTATATGAGCCCCAGGTATCCTACGCTTTTATGAAAGTCTTTTAAAATGATATAAGGAAAGGCTATGGTGATGATGCCACCTGCAATTCCTCTTAAAATCCTGAAAACAGATATATAAAATAGATTTTTATACATTTAAGCCATATCTTTGAACTCTTTAAATATGTAAAGAGCGTCGTGAGGACCGGGGGATGCCTCTGGGTGAAACTGCACAGAGTAGTATGGTATACTTTTGTGGGACATACCCTCTATCGTGTTGTCTAGAAGGTTTATGTGAGTAATTTCCATAAAATCTGGCAGATCCTCCACGGCATAGTTATGGTTTTGAGATGTGATCACTACCTTGTTGTTTCTTGTATCTTTTACAGGGTGGTTTGCGCCGTGGTGTCCAAATTTTAACTTGTAGGTTTTAGCTTTTATAGCCAAAGCCATAATCTGGTGACCAAGACATATACCAAAGACCGGTTTTTTACCAAAAAAGTATCTTGCTATATCTATACCGTTTAATACGTTGGCTGGATCTCCTGGCCCGTTGGACAAAAACACCGCATCCGGGTTCATGGATTCTATATCCTCTTTAGATATACTGGCTGGAACTACCGTACAGTTTATACCGTTTTCTACCAGGTACTTTATTATACTTCTTTTTACTCCAAAATCCACCAGCACAAAATGTTTTGAACCATTGTAAGCTTCAACCTTGTATACTTTGTCTGTGGTAACTTCTGATACAAGATCAAGAGAAGATATATCTTTGACCATCTTCACTTTATCGTATATGACTTTTGGCTGAAGGTCTATAGTAGAAATAAAACCCCTTGTAACACCCCTTTCTCTTAAAATTTTTACCAGAGCTCTGGTGTCTATGTTTGATATCCCCACTATGCCATGTGTTTCAAGATATGAAGACAGTGTAGATATGGAAGAGTGGTTGCTGTCTATTTTTGATATATCCCTCACCACAAAACCTGCCACCTGAGGTTTTGAAGACTCTACGTCTATATCGTTTACGCCGTAGTTTCCAATTTGAGGATTTGTCATAACCACTATCTGGCCTCTGTAAGAGGGGTCTGTGATAATCTCTTGGTAGCCTGTGATGGCGGTGTTAAATACTACCTCGCCATAACATTCACCAGGTTTCCCGAAGGGTTTGCCGATGAAGTATGTTCCGTCTTCAAGACACAAGATTGCTTTCATTAAAAGCCTATTATACCATATTAGAGCTTTTTAGAAAACTTTAAATACATACCTCTTAAGGTTGTATAAAATACGGGCAACACCAGAAGGGATAAGAATATACCTATAAATAGCCCACCCATCACAGATATAGCCATGTTCTGAATAACTTCTGTACCTCTTCCTAAAGCAAGCGCTATAGGTAAAAACCCGAGCACATCCGCCACCATCGTCATCAAGATAGGCCTGAAGCGTTTTTTACAGGCATTTAGCATGGCTTCTTTGTGAGATAGGTCTTCCTCAAGCTCTTTGTTGTAATAATCAAATATCAGTATGCCGTTGTTAACCACCACGCTGAGTACAAGTAGCATACCCATAAAAGAAGTGACGTCTAAAGGCTTTCCCGTTATCATCAAAGCTAGAAATACACCCACTACCGAAAGCGACAGAACAAATATGACAGACAGAGCTTGTAAAAATGATCCAAATTGAAATATTAAAAGCGCTAAAACTATCAGCACAGAAAATAAAATCACTGTAAACATCTCTTTGAAAGATTGTTGTTGCTCTTTGTAAAAACCCTCTATCGTGTAGTAATATCCCTGTGGCATCACAATCTTATCAAGAACGTTTCTTAGGACTTTTATACCAAGGGATAAATCTTCATGATGCATCTTCACTCTGACCACAGATACGTTTTGAAGGTTTCTTCTTGATATACCTGGTACGTTTTCTTCAAACTTTATATGAGCCACCAAAGAAAGCGGAACATACATATGCTTTTTGGGGGAATATATGTTTATATCTTTTATAGATTCTGTGTCTGGGTTGAAGGGCTCATAAGCCCTTATAAATATCCTCTCCTGCCCCTTTAGGTAGTTTGTAATAGTTATCCCCCAGAGATGTAATTTTAGTGTATTGACTACATCATCGTAAGTTATACCGTAATCTGAGTATGCATTTTTCTTCAAAGATATATAATAATAAGGCCCGTAAAACAGCGTTTTCAGGTTTACCTCTTTAAAAATAGGCACTTTAGCCACCTTATCTCTTACCTCTTCTCCCAGTCTTACAAGGGTTTCTGGATCAGAACCATGTATTACTACAGAAAAAGGAGCGTGTTGACCTGTGATATCGCCAAGCCTGTCCCTTAAGACTTGAGCCATGTCAAATTCTTTTAAAACATGTATCTTTGCATCCACTCTTTCTCTTATTTCTCTCATCACTTCAAAGATTGATTTTGATCTATGGTTTTTTAGCGTTATAAGCATATCCCCTTTGTTGGTAGGGTTTCTGGGCTGTCCTAAAGAAGCGCCTATTCTTACAGAATAATGTTTTACTTCAGGAATAGAGGCTACTATTTTTTCTATATGCTTTACTATCTGATAGGTATTTTGAGCTGAAGCCCCAGAAGGTCCTGTAAAATCAAGCACAAACATCCCCTCGTCCCACTCAGGTAAAAATCCAGTTTTCATGCTTTTATAAAGACCAAACGAGGTTAAAAGAAGTATTATCACCACCAGTATACTGAGATTTTTTCTTTTATAAAAAGCGCTAAAAACTTTTTGATAAAAGCCAGTAAGCTTTAAAAGCCAGTCTGGTTCTGGTTTTACCACTTTTGGTATGGCCATATAGGCTATGGACGGGGTTATAGTCATAGAAACGAACTGAGATATCAAAAGCGCTAGTATAACAGATAGAGCAAGCTCTTTAAAGAACGTTCCTATTATGCCAGAGAGGAAAAAAAGCGGTGCAAAGACGCTAACAGAGGTAAGAGTGGCCAGCGTCATGGGTTTTAGTATCTCAGAGGAAGCATCTATGACAGATTCTAATTTGGGTCTTGGCTTGTTGATGTTTTTTTCTATATTTTCCATCACCACTATGGCATGATCCACCAGAGCGCCTATGGAAGCTGCCAGACCTCCAAGACTCATAAGGTTTAAACTCCCATGAAGTATGTACATAAAAAGAAGTGCACACAGTATACTAACAGGTATTACTATGGCGGTAAGAAGAGAAAGCCTCACGTTGTTTAAGAATATAGCTATTACCACGAGTGTAATCAAAGACCCTATCACAATTGCATCTATGACGCTTCTTATGGAAGAGCTTATAAAATCTGTCACATCAAACCACTTTATAATATGGGCGTGTGGAGGAAGTTTTAGATCACTTAAGGTTTTATCCACTTCGTGTAATACTTTTATGGCGTTTGCGTCGTTTGTTCTATGTATATTGAATATCACAGTAGAAGGATATCCATCCACGTTTACATAAGAAAGCATGGGATAGTGCCCTTTTACCACAGAAGCTATATCCCCAAGGGTTATAGTCTGGTTGTTGTAATAAATGGGTATGTTTAGAATATCTTGTTCGTCTTTGGGTGTTTGTATGCTAAAAACCAGTATGGAGAAGTTTTTTTGATTATACTCTCCTATAAAATGATTCTCTGTATAGCTTTTTATATCGTTTAAAATTACGTTTACAGGTATGTTTAGCTTTTGTATTACAGCGGGATTTAAAACCACATCCATCGTGCTGTAAGTATCACCTACCGTTTCTACTTCATAAACTCCCTTTATGGATAAAAGCGCTGGTTTTATGGTGTATCTTACTATGTTGCTTAGCTCATCCACTGGGAGCTCTCTTGATACCAGGGCATAACCTGCTATAGAATAAGCGCTAGGCCCCATAAGTCTGACGTCAAAGCTGGCCTTTACTCCCATATCCATCTGAAGCTCTGATATTTTTGACATTATCATCTGATAGGCTCTATATGGGTTTGTGCTTGGATTAAAATATACATTTAACATCACAAGCCCCGGCCCGGTTCTTGATCTTACATCCGTTACACCCTCCACAGATTTTATACCCTGTTCCATGGGTATTGTGATATCAGAGAGCGTTTTTTGAATGGGTTCATAGTTTGCGTTTACCGTTATCACTACCCTCGGATATACTACGTTTGGAAAGATATCCTCAGGGAGCTTTGAAGAAAGCATGTATCCAAGAACAGACAAAACTCCAAATATTATGAAAAAAGCGTATCTATTTTTTATGGCAAAGCTTACAAAAGATCTCATTTAATCTTTTCACCGTCTTTTAATAGCTTAGCGCCTTTACACACAACAGAATCAGCGCTTATTCCAGATACCACATAGTAGTTTCCTAAATTACCCAGTATTTTTACCGGTATATTTTTTAAAACATCACCCTCTTTTATAAAAACGCTCGGTCTGTTGTTGTAAAGCACCAGTGCTTTTGATGGAACCTTTTGACCCTGTATCGTTTTTATTATAAAAGCCTTTAAACTGTTTCCAGGATTTTCATAAGATGATATAGGAATTATCACCGCAAGCCTTGATTTATCATCCTGGAAAGCGTGTATAGGATACAGTTTGTTTTCAAACATAATTTTATCGTCTTTTGTAAGCTTCATGTTAAAAGGTATAAAAAACTCTCCGTAAAGCTTTTTAGCGCTTATAAAAGCTATGGGTGAGCCTGGATTTACGTTTGTGCCTTTTGGTATTACGTTTGATACTATACCGTCAAAAGGGGCTTTTATAACACCGTAAGAGGCCTCATCTTTTATGGATTTTTCTAAATATATATTTCTGTTTAGCTCTCCTCTTGCTAAGGCTAAATCTGTTTTTATTTGAGAGTACTCTTGATAGGACATAGAACCAAGCTGATATAGCTTTTTAGCCCTCTCGTAGCGAGATTCGTAGTACTTTAGCTTTCTTTTTAAGGATTCTATATCCTGAGCTATGGCCATAGCTTTATCCTGATAGACTTTTGTATCTATGACAGCTATCACCTCGCCTTTTTTTACCATATCACCGTTTTTTACGTAAAGGGCTTTTAAAATCCCTCCTATAGGAGAGCTTATATATGTAGCTGCTTGATTTTGTACCTCTCCGTATATGGGGGTTTTTATCTGATAAGAACCATATTCTACTTTACAAAAAGAGATATCTGGGGTTTTTATACCTTTTGAAACTTCTTCTTTTTTAGTATTTGGCTTTTCACAGGAAAACAATAGCCCTGCTAAGCTTATGAACATAAAAATTTTATAAAGTTTCATGTAAACATGATACCAAAATTAAGTGATATATTAGTGAAAAACTATTAAGATAGCTCTTCTATCAGCTTCTTTGCACCTTTTTTGGTATCCTCGTTCACGATGCCCATAAGTCTTGAAAGCTCCTCTATCTTTTCTTGATGGTTTAAGGTTTTTATATATACGTTGTTTGATTCCCTTTTTACGAATATATGATTTGATGAAGCGGCAGCCACCGCCGGTGTATGGCTTATGCATATAATCTGAGCGTTTCTGGATATGTTTTTTAAAAGCTTTGCTATTGATATGGAAGCTTCTCCGCTGGTCCCGGCGTCTATCTCATCGTATATGTAAGTTTCATAATCTCCAAGCACTGAGGATATGGCAAGAACGATCCTTGAAGTCTCACCCCAGGAGGCAGATTCTCCAAGCTCTTTCATATGCTCTTTTGAAAAGGAAGAAAACATGAAGCTTATATCATCTATACCGTTTCTTGAAAGCTCCTTTGGTTTTATATCTATGTCAAAGTGAGCCTCTTTTAAGTTTAAAAACTTTAAAACCTCGTTTACAGATTTACTTATCTCTTTTGCCTTTAACTGCCTTAGTCTGGAAAGCTCAGATGCTTTTTCCATAGTTTCTTTTTTAAGCTGTTCTATCTCTTTAAAAAGATATTCTATGTTGTCTTTTAGAATTTTTAGCTTTTCTAAGTTTTCTTTGTGGTTTTTTTTCACATCAAACATAGCATCAAAGGGCATCTTGTATTTTCTTTCCAGAGACTGGACTTTAAATATAGTTTCGTTAAGTCTGTCTATCAAATCTATATCCACATGAAGTTTATAAGAGGTTATAAGAGATACTGTATCCAAAAGCTGCTCTTTTAAATTGTTTAACCTTTCTATAGCTTTTGATATATCTTCTTTATAGAAAGAGGCCTGGTTTAACTGAGATATAGAAAAGTTTATCTTTGACATGGCACTTTGATCGCTGTATTCTAAGGCATTTAGAGCGCTTTGAATATACATATTTATCTTCTCTGCATATTTTAGCTCTTCGGATTTTTGTTTGATATCGCTGTAAGTGTCTTTATCTATTCCAAGCTCTTCTAAAGCCTCTATAAGCTCTTGATTTTTTTCTATATCCTTTTCTAAGGACTCTTTTTGTAAAAGAAGCTCTTTTAAAAGCTCCTCCTTTTGCTTTAATTTGTCAAAATGCTCTACAAACTCTTTTCTCTTTCCCTGGATGTCTTTATCTTTATCAAGGATTTCAAGCTGATGTTGTTTTTTGAATATCCTTGATTTGGATGACTCTGCCTGAAACAGGATGCTTTGTCCAAAAACCTCCAGCACCGTCTTTTGATTTGAGGCTATACCGTTTATGTAAAACCTTGATTTTCCAAGCTTTGTCTCCCTTCTTATGATATCGTCGTTTATTTCAAGTTCCACACATGCGTTATCAGAACTTGATGGTAAAAGCCCTATACAAAACTTTATAGCATCCATCAGCATGGATTTACCGGCCCCTGATTCACCGGTGATGACGTTTAGACCCTCTTTAAACTCTACGTATTGAGATTTTAACAAAAGGTAAGACTCTATCTTGATACTTCTAATCATAGGCTTTTGCTTTTTTGATAGGCTTTTATGAACGTTTCCATCAATATACCTTTCAAGCCCGATTTTTCAATGTTGTATATACCCTCTATGGTGGTCCCGGCGGGTGAGCTTACTTTTAGTATGAGTTCTTCTTCGCTGTAAGCTTTTAAAAGCTCCAAAACCCCTTCTATGGTATTTATCGCTATATCGTAAGATATGTCTTTGTTTAAGCCCATATAAACACCGGACAGTCTCATAGCTTCTACTATGCTTGCTATAAAAGCCGGTCCAGAACCTCCTAAAGCTGTAAAAGCGTCAAAGTGTTTTTCTTCAATCTCATACACTTTTCCAAGATTTTCTATAATATTTTTAATGGTTTCTTTTTTCTCATCTTCACTGTAAAAAGCTATAACACCTTTTTTACAAAGTACCGCCAGGTTTGGCATAATCCTTGTGAGTTTTCCATTTTTTATATACTCTTTTAACCTTGAAACGTTTACGCCTGCTAACATACTGACCACAGATTTATTTTTAAAATCTAAAGAAGATATGGCTGTTAGATCTTGAGGTTTTATAGAAAGTATAACAACCTCAGCATTATCCAGTAAAAACTCTACAGAAGAGGCAAAACCTATACCATCTTCCAGGGCGAGCTCTTTTTTTGATGGGTCTTTATCGTAAGAGATAACATCATACTTATCTTTTAACCCCAGGGCAAAAGCCCTTCCCATGTTGCCATAGCCTATTATCCCTATCATCATAATCCGTAATAACTGGCAAGCGCTCCAGATATAGCTAAAGCCAGCACATCCTTTGGTTTTTCATCTTCTATCTTATAGTCATACTGGCTTAGCTTGTTATCCAGAAAGCTTGTATCAAAATCTCCTCTTATAAAATCCTCATCTCTTATTATCTCTCTGTGAAGCTGTAGATTTGTGGGTATCCCTCTTATGATAAACTCATCTAAAGCTCTTCTTGCCCTTGCCACAGCTCTTTCCCAGTCAAGTGCCCATACGCAGAGCTTACTCACCAGAGAATCGTAATACGGTGGTATTATATAATCTTTGTATATGGCGGAGTCCATCCTTACGCCTATGCCACCGGGGGAGTGATATGCGGTGACTCTACCTGGAGACGGTGCGAAGTTTCTGGTAGGGTCTTCGGCGTTTATCCTAAACTGTATGGCGCATCCTCTAAAGGTGATATCGTTTTGCACAAAAGAAAGAGGCTCTCCGTTGGCAATTCTTATCATCTGCTCTACTATGTCTATACCCGTTACCATCTCGGTTATGGTGTGTTCTACCTGAAGCCTTGTATTCATCTCTATAAAATAAAACTCTTTCGTAGTCTGATCGTATATAAACTCTATAGTGCCGGCGCTTTCGTAGCCATATCTCATCATGGCTCTTACAGACATCCCGAGCATCTTGTTTCTTACGCTTTTATCAAAAGCAGGAGACGGAGTTATCTCTATTATCTTCTGATGGCGTCTTTGAATAGAGCAATCTCTTTCACCAAGATGAACCACGTTTCCATATTTATCTGCTAATATCTGAACCTCTATATGCTTTGGTCTTTGTATGTATTTTTCTATGAAGATATCCCCTTTACCAAAAAACGCCAGAGATTCCTTTTGAGCGGATTCAAAGCTTTGTTTTAAATCTTCTTTCCTGTGAACCACTCTCATCCCTCTACCGCCACCACCGTATGCAGCTTTTAGTATGATGGGATAACCAATCTCTTGGGCTATATCATAAGCGTCTTCTAATTTTGTAATGGGCTCTTCGCTACCGGGGACTACAGGTATGCCTAAACTCTTCATTATCTTTTTTGCTTTTACCTTATCTCCGAAGGCTTCTATCTGCTCCGGTGTGGGGCCTATAAATATTAGCCCTGCATCTATACAAGCCTGTGCAAACTCAGGATTTTCAGACAAGAAGCCATATCCAGGATGTATGGCATCAGCTTTGGCCTGCTTTGCTACGTTTATGATTTTATTGTAGTCAAGGTAAGCTTTTATGGGATCCATCGGTATTAGATAAGCCTCATCAGCTTTTTTGATATGCAAAGAGTTTATATCAGCCTCAGAGTATATAGCCACCGTTTTTATGCCAAGCTCTTTGCACGCTCTTATAATGCGAACAGCTACTTCTCCTCTGTTTGCTATCAGGACTTTTTTAATCATACTTTAATTATATAAAAATTTTTCAAGGTATGTATATTAGAAATTCCAAACTGTTCTCCATAACGCTGGAGGGCATAGGAGGAGCCTCAATGTTGCTTTCACAGGTAGGGTTTCCTTTTTTTACTTCTAAAAGCTTCAAACTTCCGTCCTTATAAAGCTCAAACATCAAAACACCCTTTCCTTTACAGTGCTCATGTATGTAGTGAAATACCACCTCCAGATAACCAATAAGATCAAAATACGACCCCAGCGTACTAATGGGCTTTGGTTTCATAACCTCTTGAGGCTTTGGTTTATTTTTTGAGAGTTCTTTGGAGGGTGGTTTCCTGGTGGATGTATTGTTTTCGCTGTTTGATTTACTTGGTTTTGAAGCTTTTTCTGAGTTATTGCTATTTTCTGGTTCTTTTGAGATTTTATTTGATGAGGCAACTTTTTTGGGTATGTTGTTCTTGTTTTTGATGGTGGCTTTTTCAAGGGATGGTATTGCTAAATTGTAATTTACATTCTCAGTGGTTTTTTCGATGGTCTTTGGTAATTGGCTGTGAGTTTTGTTCTTCATAGCATGGGATTTATGAGGTTTCTTGATTTCCTGATAGTTGGGTTTTGCTGTTTTGATAACTTGAGGTTTTTCTGGTTTGTTTAACACAGATATATATATGGGTTGTTTTGGGGCTTTTAGCGGTATATTTATATTGATAAAAGAGAGTAAAAAAGAAAGATGTATTAAAAGCGATAATAAAAGACCATAGATGAAAAATCTATGACGCTTCATATTTACTTTTTACAAACTCTAAAAATCCTGGAATCTCAAGGGTTGTATCCACCCCAAGTATAAATTGATTAAAATTTCTCAACTTCACCAGGTCTTTTGTGGTGCATATGTAGTTTGTGCCTTGCTTTAAATCCTCTTTCTTGTAAAAATGATGATCTTTAAAGCACTTTATATTTTTTATTTTAAAACCGATATCCCTGGATAGTTTTTCTACAAACCTTACAAAGGGTTCACTGTCTCCTAAAGCGCATACTATATCAAACTCTTTTCCTTTTACACGGGATATATCAACATCGTTAAAATCTTTATCTATAAAAGCCCTGAAAATCGTTTTTGCTCCAAATATGGGTTTATCTGTATTAATTTCTGGCATCTCGTAGGATTCTAACCTTGTTATAACGATAGCATCCGCTCTTTTTATGGAGCTATATGGCTCTCTCAGGTTGCCCCATGGCAGAAGATGGTCTTTTAAACGGTTTGCCGGCATTAGCAAAATATCTAAATCCCTTTTTATATATCTATGAGAGAAAGCATCATCAAGTATTATTACTTTGGCCCCAAGTTCTTTACATATAAAAGCTCCTTCTATTCTTTTAAAGGCCACCACCACATGTGCTTTTGTTTTTAAAAATATCTCCACCGCTTCATCTCCGTAAAGGTCTGTATCGGGAGAGCTTACTATCAGGTTTTCCTTTGATTTTCTTTTGTATCCTCTTAAGACTATGCAGGGGTTTAGCTCTTTTAGGGCTTTTGCAAGGTATATGGAAAGCTGTGTTTTACCAGTACCACCAACGCTCAAATTACCTACTGATATTACAAATATGTCTGTATTTCTGGCTTTTAAGATGTTAAAATCAAAAAGTTTGTTTCTAACCCATACCCCAGCACCATATAATATTGAAAACGGAGCCAGAAGCCCCCTGTAATAATTCATCTCATAAGCTTTAGTTTGGTAGCTCAGTCTGGTTTTGATCCTGATTCATCATGTTCATGGACTGTTCGTATATTTGTTTTATTATATCAGCCACAAAGCTTGCCCTCTGGGTTTCGGTAAAATTAGACTCTATTTTGGAGCGTCCGTTTGAGGCTATTTCCATGGCCTGATCTTCGTTGTCTAAAAAGAACAGCAGCTTTTCTTCAATTTCAAGTCTATCAAGGGGTGTGTAAGAGACTATCTCCTGGTCTGGTATGAAAAACCCCGGTAGCGATGCCCTGTAGTCTATAAAGGCGCAGGAGTTTTGAGAGATTACCTCAAGGGGCGTAAAGCCTATGCTGGAGGGTACTATAGATGGAAAGCTCAAAAACGTAATCAAGGAATTGGCGTATATGTTTAAAACATCCTCCTGAGTTTCAGCGCTTATAACCTCCTGACCCTCTTTAAGAGGTATCTGAGAGTCCCCAAGGATTTTTATATCTATACCCTCTAAAAAGCTTATAACAAAGAGTCTTTTTCTGGCGGTATTGTAAAGGCCTACGTTTACTAGGAAGTTTATGTATCCTTCCGGGGATTCGTTTCTCCACTTTAAAAACTTCTCCTGTATATCGTAGTTGAAAAACGGAAGCATGTATTCAACGGCAAATATGGCATCCACCTCCGGGTTTCTTCTCATAAACTCCCCCACTTCCACAAACACCGGCATCACCTCTTCCGGGAATATCTTTGCGCTCTCTTGGACTATGATGTTTGGATCCACTATAGGTCCCGGGAAGAGCACCTTTATCTCTTTTTCCTGAGGTATCGGTCTTTGTAAAAGCTCCGAAGACACGAAAGGAGCTAAAAAGTATATGTTTTGATAGCCTATGCTTCTTAGAAAATCCGCATGCTTCATATCTGTTATCATCTGTATAAAGTTTCTGGAGCCTCTGCCGTTAAAAAGCGCTGGATAGTAGAGCATCGGATCTTCGGTGAAAACGCTTATGTGCAAAAATCCAAAAGCATCGCACAAAGATACTCTATTTCCATCAGATTCCCCATATACCAAAGCGGAGGCGTTTACATCCATCACAAAAAACGGTCTTTGTTCTTGCAAGAAGTTAACATAGGCGTCTATGTTGTTGTAGTCAAGATCATAAAATATCGTCTCCACCCCAAACTGGTTGAGTTTTTCTGCCATGCGCTCCACGTAATGAGCGTTGTAACTTAGCCCTGGTGTTCTTACAAATATTCCTTTCATAGTAAGACTATTATAAACTAAAATGAGTTTTTGATATATTTAAATCAATATAAAATTTCAAGCCTTCAACAAAAAAGTATCGTAAAATATAAATCTATGGATTACAAAGACACTATCAACTTACCGAAGACAGATTTTCCAATGAAGGCAAACCTTTCAGAAAAAGAACCAGAAATCCTCAAAAGATGGGAAGGTTTGTACAAAAAGCTAAGAGAGAAAAGGCGAGGTAAACCTGTTTTTGTGCTTCACGATGGACCCCCTTACGCAAACGGTCACATACACATAGGACACGCTCTAAATAAGATATTAAAGGATATTATATGTAAGGTGGCGCTGATAGAGGGTTTTGATGTAGATTACAAACCCGGCTGGGACTGTCACGGTCTTCCCATCGAGCAACAGGTGGAAAAGGAGCTAAAAGCAAAGAAGATAAACAAAGAAAGCATTCCAAAGGATGAATTCAGAAAGCTCTGTAGAGATTACGCTTCTAAGTTTGTAAACATTCAGAAGGAGGAGTTTATAAGGCTTGGGGTCTTAGGAGACTGGGAAGAGCCATATCTTACGATGGATCCAAAATACGAAGCCCAGGAGGTAAGGGAGATAGGAAGATGCCTTCAAAACGGTGTCCTTTATAAAGGAAACAAGCCCGTTTACTGGTGCATATACGATAAAACCGCAGAGGCAGAGGCTGAGGTAGAGTATAAAGAGAAAAAAGATACATCTATATATGTAAGATTTGAGCTTTTAGAAGATTCTAAAAATATCTTAAAGAATAAACTGAACCTACCAGATAAACCCATATCTATCGTCATTTGGACCACCACTCCCTGGACGTTGCCGGCAAATTTGGGAGTCATGGCATCTGCTGAAATGGAATATGGAGTGCTAGAGGAAGATGGACATCTTCTTCTGGTGGAAAAACAAAGCCCTTATGCAAAGGATAAAAGTTTCCTGGCTTTTATAAAAGGCGAAGAGCTGATAGGATTGGAATACAGGCATCCTTTTATCGATAGGACTGGTAAGATATACCCTTCAGAGTTTGTAGAGGCTGGTACCGGTACTGGTTTTGTGCACATGGCACCGGGACACGGTATGGAAGACTATATAGTGGGGTTAAGATACGGCTTAAGCCCGTTATCACCTGTAGATGAAGCTGGTAGATTTACCGATGAAGCCCCAGAGTTTATAAGAGGACTTAACGTCTTTGAAGCAAACAAGGTAATTATAGAGCATCTAAAAGAAACTGGTTTTCTTCTGAAGGAAGAGGAACTGATACACTCTTATCCTCATTGCTGGCGCTGTAAAAACCCAGTCATATATAGAGCCACTCCTCAGTGGTTTATAGGTGTTGATATTAAAAGCCCAAAACTTCAAAACAAAAGCATAAGAGAAAAGGCCATAGAAGAGGCTCAAAACGTGAAATGGGTGCCAAAAACCGGTCAAAACAGGATGCTTTCTATGCTTCAAAATAGACCAGACTGGTGTATATCAAGGCAGAGATTCTGGGGAGTACCAATAGCTATATTCTACTGCAAAGAGTGCAATGAACCCCTTCTAGATCTATATGTATTTGAACATGTAGCAAGCATCTTTGAAAACTCACCTTATGGGGCGGATGAGTGGTTTAGAAAAACCGAAAAAGAGCTTTTGCCAGAAAATACCGTTTGTAAAAAGTGCGGGTCTAAAGAGTTTGTGAAAGAGATGGATATACTGGATGTATGGTTTGATTCCGGGTCTTCTCATGCATCCGTTTTAAGACCAAGGGGTATAGAAAAAGCGGATGTCTATCTGGAAGGCTCAGATCAGCATAGAGGATGGTTTCAGGCCTCCTTGTTAGAATCTATAGCCTCTTATGGTGAAGCTCCGTTTAAATCTGTGGTGACCCATGGTTTTACAGTGGATGAAAAAGGCCATAAGATGTCAAAATCTCAGGGAAATGTCATATCACCATCAGAGATTATAAAAGAGTACGGAGCTGATATACTTCGCTTATGGGTTGTATCAGAAGATTACACAGAGGATATAAAGCTTGGAAAATCTATCTTAAAAAGGCTGGCTGAAGATTATAAAAAGATAAGAAATACGCTGAGATTTTGTCTTGGAAACCTTTATGATTTTAAAGCGGATATGTCAATACCTGTAGAGAATCTTCATCACTTTGACAAATATATGTATATATACTCCTCTAAAGTTTTTGATGAGCTTTTTGGCTTTTATAAAAGTTACATGTATCACAGGTTTTATCATAAGCTGATGGAGTTTGTAAGTATAGATTTGTCTGCACTTTACTTTGATGTGTTAAAAGACAGGCTTTATATGTATAAAAGCGGTTCTTTTGAAAGGCTTTCTGCCCAGACGGTGCTCTATCATATTCTTAAAAACCTCGTAATACTTCTATCGCCTGTGCTCAGTTTTACCGCTGAAGAGGCTTACTCTTATATGAAAAGCATAGATACATCCTTAGAAGAAAGCGTATTTATGAACACGTACTCATCGTCTTCTTTTGAAGATGATAAGCTTTTAAACGATTATCAGAAGCTTTTACTCTTAAGAAAAGATGTGTTAAAAGCTATAGAGATAGAAAGAAAAAGCGATATTATAAAGCATCCATATGAGGCCAGGGTGATTATAGAACCAAACGAAGAGTTTGCCGGGATTTTAGAAACTTATAAAGATTATCTTCACTCGTTTTTTACGGTGAGTCAGGTGGTATTTGATAAAAACGATGGTGAAAAAGGCGAATACACAGGGTTAAAGATAAAGGTAGAAAAAGCAAAAGGCGAAAAGTGTCCAAGGTGCTGGCTTTATGTGGAGCATATGATAGATGGGCTCTGTCCAAGGTGCAAAGAAGAGATAAGCTAAAAGATTTATTTCATGGTAATTTTTTTGTATGTTAATATAATTTTATCAGGAGGTAAAAGTAGTTGAGAAGGCATGTTTTAAGGGCTAAGATACACAGAGCTACTGTAACAGGAGCCAATCTGGACTATGAAGGTTCCATCTCTATAGATGAGAGGCTTTTAGAAGCTGGAAACTTTGTTGTATTTGAAAAGGTTGAGATATACAACGTAAACAATGGAAATAGATTTTCAACATACGTAATACCGGGTAAACCAGGTGAGATTGCGTTAAACGGTGCTGCCGCAAGACTCTGTATGCCTGGAGATGTAATCATAATAGCCTCTTACGCAGAGATAGAAGAGGAGGAGCTATCAGATTTTAGACCTTACCTTGTTTATGTAGACAAAGACAACAATATACTGGAAGTAAAAAGGGATATGAGTCATGTCTTTGCCTAACGAAGAAGGTGTCTGTTTTGATAAAGTACCCTCGGTTTCCCCAGAGGAAGCTAAAAAACTGTTAGACGAAAATAAGGATTATGTACTTTTAGATGTCAGAACAAAGATGGAATACGACAAATGGCGTATAGAGGGCGCAAAGCTATATTCTTTGGACACTTTGATGAAAACCTACAAAGAGCTAGATAAATCTAAAAAATACCTTGTGATATGCCTAAGCGGTGGAAGAAGCGCTTGTGCTACTTATGCTCTCAGACAGCTTGGTTTTGAGGCTTTTAACATAAGAGGTGGAATGCTGGAATGGCCTTATGAGACAATTGGTAGCTTTGATGAGTTATGAGACCCATAACGCTGGAGATAGAGGGATTTTTATCTTACAAAGAAAAAACGTTTATAGATTTTTCAGAGCTTTCTCTGTTTGCCATCACAGGTGCCACTGGAGCTGGTAAGAGTAGTATCATAGATGCCATCATCTTTGCCCTTTACGGCAAGTGTCCAAGATTTGAAAAAGGGGTAAACAAAGAAGAGTACATATCAAAGGGAAAAGACTTTTTCAGGATATCTTTAACCTTTTCAGCAAAAGGTAAGATATATACCATAGAACGTTCGTTAAGATCCGGCAAAAGTGTAAATGTAACTTTGAAAGAAAACGGCAAAGAGATAAGAACAGAAGAAAGAAACAAGGTAAGGGAAGAAGAGATAGAGCGCATACTTGATATGGACTATGAAACGTTCACAAGGATTATAGTGTTGCCCCAGGGAGATTTTGCAAGGTTTATAAAACCGGAAAAGCCTCAGGAAAGAAGAGACATTATAATGAAACTTAGCAACCTCGATAAGATAGATAGAATAAGAGAATTAGCCTCTTCCAAGAAAAAAGACATACAGGCAGAGATAAGCTCTATAAAATCAAGGATAGAAGCTATTAAAGTATCTGATGAGGATTTAGAAGCGTTAGAAAATATTCTTAAAAGCCTGGAAAAAGAGCTGGAGGATAAAAAAGCCATAAAAGAAAATCTGAGCCAGAGGCTTGTAAAAGCCAATAGAAAAAAAGATCTCCTAAAAGAGTTAGAAAATGCTAAAAAAGAGTATGAATCGCTTGCTGCCAGAAAAGATTATATAAACAAAATCAAAGAACGTATTGAGTTTTTAAAACCAAAGCTGAGTTTAAAATCAGATTTAGAAAGGTATATAAAGCTAAAAAACGATTTAACAAATATTTCAACAGATCTTTCTAAAAAGCATGAAAACCTCAAAATGTTAGAAAAAGAATATTTAAAACTATTAGAAGATTTTGACATGATAAAAAAAGATTACGATCAAAACAAAGAAAGAGAAGCAAGGATAGAAAGAGGTTTCAACATCATAAGACTCTTAGAAAATGCCAAATCTATAGAAGAGTATATATCAAAGAAAAAATCAGAGCTAAGTAAAATAGAACAAGAGCTTGATGGGCTAGGCTCTAAACTTTCCGCTGTTTCAAAGGATATTATAGGATATGAAAAAGAGCTTTCTAAAGAGAATATACAGGATATAGAAAAGAGCTTGGAAGAGCTTATAAAAGCATTAAACCAACTGGAGTTAAAAGAACAGGAATTTAATAAAAAGATGAACGAGAAAAAAAGACTTTCTAAGGAGATAGAGGGTCTAGAGAATAAATTGAACGTATATAAAGAAAAGATGATGGCACTAGAAGATGAGCTCAACAAAAACAAGGATAGCATAGTCCTTTATCACAGCAGTATTTTAAAGACGCTTTTAAAAGAAAACGATATATGCCCGGTATGTGGTGGTATTTATCATGAAAAAGAGCATGTTGAGGTTAAGGATATAAAACTATACGATAATCTCTTAAAAGATATAAACGATATTAAAAGCCAGATAGCTTTAACTGAGCAGACTATAAAAGACAAAAAAGACGCTATAAATATCCTAATGGAAGAGATAAGCGCTTTGGAAAATGAGCTCTCAAAAAAGAAAGACATAGAATATACTGTAAAGGAATTAAAGCAAAAAAAAGCATATATAGAAAATAGCAAAGAATCTTTAAATAAAGCCAGAAGCGAGAAGGAAAAGTTAGAAGAGCTTAAAGCTTTTAAAGAAAATCAAAAGACCGATATACAAAACGAGCTTACTATAAAAGAACAGGAGTTAAAAGCCCTGGAGAATGAGCTTATATCTTACGGATTAAAAGAGGAGCTTTTAAAAGATAAGAAAACCGCAATAGCAAAATCTCAAGAAAGGATAGAAAAACTAAAACAAGAAATTGAACAGGTAAAGAAAAATTACGAGTCATACAAAGATAAATTAAGCGAAGCTGAGAAGAAAAAGCTCCTTTTACAAAAGGATATATCTACTTTGGAATCTCAAAAAGATAGTATAGATAAAGAGCTTTCAGCACTAGAGGCAAAGCTTTCTTCTATAGATGATAAGGAAAGTATACTGCATGAGCTAAACAGCATAGAAAAGTATGAAAAAGAGTACAACGAATATGTTGCAAAGTTAAACCATACAAAGGATATTATTGAAAAAAAAGAAAAAGAGATAGAAAAAATAGATGAGCATGAGACCCCAGAGCGTTTACAAGAAGAGATAAAAGCCTTAGAAGATATAATAAACAATCTTAGCAAAGAGATAGGTTCTAAAATATATGAGATAAATCAAATAAAAGAGAACAAAAAAGAGATGGAAAGTCTTCAAAAAACTTTAGAAGAGCTTGAGTCAAAACAGCGCATATATGAAAGGTTAGAACTTGATTTGAAAGGAGATGCTCTTCAGGCCTACATATCTCAAAAGATCATAGAAGAGCTTGTGCATCATGCCAACTTTTACGCTTCAAAGATGGATTTTCCTTATACTTTTAAAGTGGAAGAAACATCCAGAGAAAAAGATAGCATAGTGATAGAAGATGCTTTCGGCAACATAAGACCCATAAAATCTTTAAGCGGTGGGGAGACTTTTATAACGTCTTTGTGTTTTGCGCTTGCTTTAGGAGAAGTGGTAGGTTCCAATCAGCTTCAGTCTCTTTTTATAGATGAGGGTTTTGGGACTCTTGATAGAGAAACCCTTGAAAAGGTGGGAAACGCCTTAGAGCTTTTAAGCCAGAATATCAACAAAATGGTAGGTATAATAACCCATGTGGAAAGTCTGGCGGAGAGATTTCCAAACAGAATAATGGTCACAAAAAAAGATGGAGTTTCTAAAATAGATATCTTATGATACATCATATTCCTTTGATAATAGCTATGTTGATATCCATTATAAGTCCAGTAATATCTTACTACATAAGAATACCTCTGGTTTTGGTGGAGTTCATAATAGGTGTATTGTTTGGGGCTATCTTTGAGAAAGAGATAATAAATACCAGTTCTATAGCCTTTTTATCTTATGTAGGGTTTCTCATATTGATGTTTTTAGCGGGTTTTGAAGTGGATTTTGATTTTGTAGAAGATTTAAAAATAAGAGAGATTTTATTTATATTCTTATATGTGGTTTTTTTAATTCCTTTGTCTTTTTTAAGCGCTACTTCTTTTGGGCTTGCCCCTCATTATATGATAGTTTTACCACTTATATCTGTGGGGCTTGGGCTTCCTATACTAAAAGAATCTGATGTGGCTTCTACGGAATTGGGACAAAAGCTTTTAATCCTTGGAAGCGTAGGAGAGATAACGAGTATATTTTATTTAAGCTCTGTGGATGCTTTTTTAAAGTTTGGATTTACTCAGGCTCTCACAAAGACTATAATTACTTATGTAATACTGATATTTTTTATCATTTCTGCAAAAGCCCTAAAAAACAGGATAAAAGAGTATAGAAGTCTGGTCAAGAATATATCTTTTGAAAATACACACATATTTATAAGGGTAGCGCTGTTTGTTACATTTGTCTCAGCATCTTTGTTTGAGCTTATAGGTATGGAGCCAATACTTGGGTCTATGTTGAGCGGTATGGCGCTTGCTTATGTAATAAGGAAAAAAGATGTTATAAACAAAAGTTTTTACGACATGGCTTTCGGATTTTTTGTACCACTATTTTTCCTATATACGGGTTTTAGCTTCAACATAGCTACTTTAAATAAAAATATCATACTAAGCGGTATAACAATAGGGGTAGTATTAATATTGGTAAGGTTTGGAGCTTCTTTTGTGTTGCTTTTATCGGGTTTTAGACTCATAGAGCTTCCCATAGCCAGCGTTTTTGTAAGTTTTCCCTTTACTTTGCTGGTGGCTTCTATAAAAATATTATCTGATATAAAATACATAACCCCAAATCAGGGTACTGCTATTCTGACGGGAACGCTTTTTAGTTCTTTGATATATCCTATTGTTTTCAAATTCGTATCCAGGTTTTACAAATATGAAGGTTCTTGAAGGTCTTTTGACAGGTTTTTTGATGGGGTTTGTATATTTTTTGGTGTTAAGAATAAGAACAAGGTTTGTTTTCGGGAAAAAGTATCTTTACTATATAGGATGGATATTGTCTTTAATGGTATTTTCGGTGGTTTTTTTATATGTAAACAAGTATATGGCTTTTGATATAGTATCTTTTCTGATAGGTGTATTTATAGCTCAGATGACAGTGGTGAGTTTTTATTATATTAAAAGCCAGAAACAGTGATTATATAGACCAGTAGTTTTTGACAAAAAGAGCTTCTAAGACGAAGTTTCCAAAGAAAAAAAGCGGTGCAACTACCCCACTTACCCATGGATAATCTTCTAAAAGCTCTGCGATAGCTATGAAAACAGGCACACTTATGTAAGATAGCCTTGCAAAGGCACTTGTGTTTATGAAAATCCCGCCAAGAGCCCACAGATACTCAAGCAGTATAAGGACTGCAAACAGCGTATAGTGAAAAGGCAACCTATCCAGTGCAAAGACTATTATAAGTATGTAAGCTATCATCACCAGAAGGTTTACGAAGTGGTCAAACTCATACACTCCAAGAGGAGTAGATATAGGATGAGAGGGTATATCATGAGGTATAAGCATTATTATATTTGATAGACGCTCAAAAAGAGTTGGTTTTCCCCACCAGTCTTGGGCATGTATAAAAGCTATTGGGTCTTTAAATTTGTAAAAGCTATAAACCACAAATGCAAAAAATCCCCAAAGAGATACTAAAGCATAGAATATGGCTTTTATATAATCTGTAGTTTTTTGGCTTTTAGCTGTGTCAAAAAATACCACTACAGATAAAAATACCGCCAGCGGTCCAAACAGCGTCCCAAGTCCCGCCAGAAAACTTGCCAGAAGCTGTTCTTTTTTTCTGAGAAAATAAAATACGCTTATAGCAAAGAAGTTTAAAGCGGATACTGGATAAGCGGACATGCCGAAAAATGAAGAAGGATAAAAAGTGAATAAAAGTACTGTCATATAAATGGTGCTGTCTTTCTTGTTTAAATCCTTTAAAAGAAGATAGAGCATATATATAGAAGCACCCTGGAAAGCAATAGCGGGAAGTATATATAAAAAGGATATATTTTTATCCACAACACTATGGATAAATTTCATAATGATGGGATAACCTGGGAAAAAAGCTATTGTAGGGATATGCACTGTGGAGTTTCTATACCCGTAAACCGCTATATGTGTATACCAGACAGCATCCCAGTGCATGAAATGATTGAAAAAAGAAGGCTCATAGGTAAAGTGAACCGGATAAGGCCTTCCGTAATGAGGCTTTAAAAGGTTTACCGAAAACCACGCCACCGCCAATGTCCAGAAAAACCAGGCTATGAAATAAATAAATATCTGCATTAATCTTTATCTTTGTTAGAATCTTCTTCCTGATCTTCGCAGGAGCATTCTATCAATTCGCTTTCCCAGTGAACGCAGTCTATATCTTCTTCAAACATCTATTACCTCCTTTCTAGAGGGTATATAAACGTTTTTGTTACCAAGCTTTTCCTTTAGTACGTTCATCTTATCCTCTTCACCGTGTATGAGGCATATTTTATCGGGATCTGAAGCGTTTATCCACTCCAAAAGCTCCTTTTGGTCTGCGTGCGAGGAAAAGCCGTTTACCGTGTATATTTTTGCTTTTATATGAATGGGTTCTCCCATTACAAAGACGGGGTTTTGCCTTTCCAGGATCCTTCTTCCGAGGGTACCGTGTGGTTGATATCCAACAAACACTATGGCGTTTTGCTCTTTGTAGGCGTGGTGTCTTATGTGATGAAGTATCCTGCCACCGGTTAGCATACCACTTCCAGCTATTATTATGGCACCTTCTTGTATATCGTTTATCTGTTTTGACTCTTCCACATCCCTTACCATTGTAAGATAAGGCAGGCTAAATGGGTCTTCTTTTTGCATAATCTCATAGGTTTCTTTTCTAAAATACCCAGGGTTTCTTAAAAATACCTTTGTGACCCCTATGGCTAGAGGGGAATCTAAAAATATTTTGCATTTTGGTAGAGAACCCTCTTCGTAGAACTCCCTTAACACATAAAGGATATCTTGCGTTCTTTCTAAAGCATAGCTTGGTATAAGGACGTTTCCATGTTTTATAGTGTTTATTATGATATCTTTTAACTCTTTTTTGGATTCCTCAAAGCTCTTGTGCAATCTATCTCCGTACGTGCTTTCCACATATACCACATCAGCTTTTGAAGGAAGTGAGAAATCTCTGACTATGGGTTTTCCCCTGTTGCCAAGGTCTCCAGAAAAGATGATCTTCTTACCCTTATACTCTATTTCGTAAAAGCATGAACCCAATATGTGTCCTGCATCTTTGGGGGTTATTTTTAAATCAAAAATATTGAAGCTTTTATCATAAGAAAAAACAGGTTCAAAATGTTCCATAGCCTGGAATACATCGTCTTCGTCGTAAAGAGGTTCAGGTGGCATATCCTTTAAAGTGCCTCTTTGAAAGCGTTTCATGTGGGATTTGTAGTTTTCTAACATCACCTTGGCGGTATCTAAAAGCATGAGTCTTGATAGCTCGTAAGTGGGTCTTGTGCAGTATATCTTGCCTCTAAAACCGTTTTTCACAAGCATAGGTATGCGTCCACAGTGGTCTATGTGAGCGTGTGTTAGCAAAACAGCGTCCACTTCTTTTGGGTCAAAGCCAAGCTCCTCAGATTTATCCTCATCAACACCCTGAAAAAGACCGCAGTCTATGAGTATCTTTTTATCGTCCAGCAAAAGCATGTGAGCGCTTCCGGTGACGGTTCTGGCAGCGCCGTAAGATATTACCTTCATACTTTCTCCTTGGGTTTCATGACAAGTTCCACGTAAACATCATCCTTAAAATAGTTGTCTAAAAGCCTTAAAATATCGTTTTTATCTACGCTGTCTACGTTGCTTTTAAAATACTTAAAGTAAGCTATATCTTTTACCACCGCAGAGGAAAAGCCCATCAAATCCGCTTCTGATTCCGGATTTTCCAGTACAAAATCCTCCTGGTTCAATATCTTTTCTTTGGCTTTTTGGATATCCTCGTCTTTTAGGGTTGATATTCTTTCTAAAAGCTCAAAAACCCTGTCTCTTAAAATATCAACCTTTTCATAGTCTGTTATAGCAAATATCGTATAGTTGTTATCCTGCTTGTGAGCCCCGTCCTGACAGGAGTAAGAATAGGCTATACCCTTTTCTTTTATTTCGTTGTGCATCAAAGATGTTCTGCCACCGGACAGGATTTGATCCAGCACCACAAAAGAGTAATACATCTTTTCACCTATGTTAGGGGCATCCCATCCTATAGCGTAATAAGTTCTATCTATCATGGGGTCTTGTATAACCTCTTTTCTTGGAAACTTTTTAGGGGGTTCTGGTACATATATAGATGGTCTTATGTTGTTTCCGGGTTTTTGAGAAAACATATCGTATATAAATTTTATATCTTCATCAGATACGTTTCCAGATACGCTAAGTGTCATATTTGAAGGCTGATAGTAAGAGTTGTAGAAATTTTGAAGCATCTCCCTGTTGAATTTAGATATGGTCTCCTCATAACCTATAATAGGATACATGTAATTTGATACTTTGTAAAAAAGCCTGTCAAAACGCTCAAAAAATCTGTTTATGGGGTTATCCTCGCCTCTTTTTAGCTCCTCTATCACTATGGGCTTTTCTTTTTCTATCATCTCTTCATCTAATCTGGCTCTTAAAGTAAGGCTTTCTAAGATATCTACAGCTTGTCTTAGATAGTTAGAGGATATATTTATATAATAGTAAGTAAAATCTTTTGAGGTAGCGGCGTTTATCTGTCCGCCAAGGCTTTCTATCAGTATATCAAGCTCTCCATAGTCATACCTTTCAGAGCCGTTGAAAAGCATGTGCTCTAAAAAGTGAGCCATGCCTTTTTCCTTGTAATCTTCGTAGCTTGAGCCTACACTAAACCATACCTGTATTGAAACGGATTCTACATCTGGTCTTTTTTTTATAAAAACTCTAGAACCGTTTGGAAGCTTCTCCTCTATGATATCAGCTATGTATTTCTTCATTTTCTTCTATTATGTGTATCTCTATATCGTCTTCTGCCAGTTTGTTTATGGCGTAAAAGGTTTTTTTGATGAGCTCTCTTCTTCCTCTTATGAAGGAGCTATCGTCTTCTTGCATGAGCTTTTCTGTATATTTTACAGCAGCGTGTACCAGTTCATATTTGTTGTTTACCTTCTTAAGAGCTTCATAGATGTTAGGTCTCAAAGACATTGCACTTACCTCCTTCTAAAATAGATATTATATCATCTTCCACATGGTTCTTATGCTCTAAAAAATACTCCTTTCTGGTTTTGTTACAATATATGATAGATTTAATCATGTTAACGGTTTCATCTATATACCTGTTTACCACTATAAAATCAAAGTATCTGGCGCAGGCTATCTCTTTTTTAGCGGTTTCAAGTCTCTCTAAGGCGTTTTTGTCTTCAAAACCCCTGTTTCTAAACCTTGCATAAAGCTCTTCTAAAGAAGGTGGCATCAGAAATATCAAAAGAGCAGAAGGGAATAAGTTTTTTATGCTTTTAGCGCCCTGAACATCTATAACGAGCAAAGCATCAAAGCCTTGTTCTATCAAAGAGTTAACGCTTTTAATGGGAGTGCCATAATAGTTTCCATATACGTTGGCATATTCCACGAACTCTTGATTTTTAATCATATTCTCAAACTCTTCTTTTGATACAAAATTATAATCTATGCCTTCTTTTTCATTTGGTCTTTTGGGTCTTGTGGTGGTGGTTACAACCCTTCTTAAGTTATTAAGCTCTTCCAAAAGCTTTAAGGCTATGGTGGTTTTGCCAGCTCCAGAAGGTGCAGATAAAACTACTATATTACCCATGAAACATATCTTTTAATATTATATCAAACAACGTATTTGGGAATATGCCAAAGAAAAACACGCTTATAAGAAATAAGCTTATGCCTATGGTATCAAAAAAGTTAAGAGACAGCTCATCTTGAGATTCGTTTACAGGTTCTTTGAAAAACATATAAACTACAAGCTTTAAATAATATCCTGCTGCTATGATGCTACCTATTATGAAAAGCAGGGCAAAAAACCAGGCGTTTGAATTCACAAGTCCTAAAAATATCCCCAGTTTACCTACAAAGGTTGCAAAAGGCGGTATTCCTATGAGGGCAAATAAGAATAGCGCCAGAGCACCGGCCAAAAATGGACTTCTTTTGTATAAAGACCTGTAGTTATCCATATCGTGAGTCCATTTGGGGTCTTTTTCCAGTATAGATAACACTAAGAACGCTCCGGCAGTGGCGAAAGCGTACACTATCACATAAAAGATTGTAGATGTTACTGATAATACGTTGTATTTAGAAAACCCTATCAGGAAGTACCCTGCGTGGCCTATGGAGGAGTATGCCAGCATCCTTTTGGCGGAATTCTGAGCATAAGCCACCAGATTCCCCCAGAACATGGATATAACGCCTACAATACCCACTATGTAACTGAAGTTGTTGGTGATGGGAAATATATAACTGGCCAGTAAAAATATAACAGCGTAATAACCTATCTTTGGTACGGTTGATATAAAAGCGGTAGTAGATGTAGGAGCTCCTTCATAAGCATCCGGTGTCCAGAAATGAAAAGGAGCTGCCGATACTTTTAAGGCAAAAGCTGTAAACAAGAATAAAGATGCCAGAGCAAAAGCTGTGTTGTGGTTCACAGATACGCTTATGATACCAAGATGCGAAGTGGCTCCAGCGTAAAATGCACTCCCAAGCCCAAAGAAAGCCGTGGCCATACTACCTATCACCAGATATTTAAAGGAAGCTTCCTTTGATATGTAATCGTCCTTCAACATACCTATAGCTATGTACATAGATATGGAGGCAAGCTCTAATCCTGATAATATCACCACTAGATTTTTAGAGGATACCATTATAGAAAGACCAAGAGATATAAGAAGGAACGTGTACACATTTTCTAAAAACGTTTTTTTGCTTTTAAAAAAGCTAACAGAGCTAAATATTACAAGTGCACTTAAAATGTATATGATACCCTTTAAAAGCAATGAAAAAGCGCTTACATCAAGCAACCACTTTGTAAACGTATAACCTTCTACCGAATATTTTAGAGCCAAAATACCGCTTGCAAGACTTATCAAAAACCCCAAAAATCCTATAAGATCAAAACTAGGTAGCACCAACTCCAGAAGTATTAAAGATATAACACCTATTATAACTATGATATCTGGATACAAGGCTTTCATTAAAAGCTCCCCATTATAAGTTTTGAGGTTTGAGAGATTATGTTAACAAAGTTGTAAGGCATTATACCCATTATAAAAGCCCCAAAAAGTATAAGTACAAAGGGGATTATGTGGTGTATCTCTACATCAGTAGTGTGTTGAAGCTTCTGAATCTTGGATTCAGGTAAAGATGCTGATTCTAACATGACGTTTTTATACATATAAAGGAAGTAAGCAGCGCCAAGCACCATACCTACACCAGCTATGATAGCCCATATTGGGAAATATTTAAATGTTCCAAGGAGTATTAAAAACTCCGATACAAAACCAGAAAATCCTGGAAGACCAATAGACGCCAAACCACTTATCATAAACAGGATAGCGAAGTTCGGAAGATATTTTGCGATACCGCCCAGATCAGACATTTCATAAGAGTGAAACCTGTCGTATATGAACCCAGCCGCATAGAAAAGAGCTGCTGAACTAAGACCGTGAGCTATCATCATATAAGAGGCTCCGTTTATAGCGCTAACCGATAGGGCAAAGGTACCAAGCGTAACCATGCCCATATGGCTTATAGAAGAGTAAGCTATAAGTTTTTTTATGTTTGTTTGAGATATGGCCATCATAGCAGCGTATATTATAGCTATTACACTCAAGATAAACATGACAGGTATAAAGATCTTAGAAGCCTGTGGGAAAAGCGGTAAAGAGTATCTTACGAAACCAAAAGTACCCATCTTTAAAAGCACTCCAGCCAGCACTACAGACCCAGCTGTGGGAGCTTCAACGTGAGCATCCGGAAGCCATGTATGAACAGGCCACATGGGAACTTTTACCGCAAAACCTATACCGAAGAGGATAAACAAGATTATTTGAAGCCACAGAGGGTAAGCTATATGCTTGTGAAAATCGTATTCAAAGGATATATGACCGCTTATAAAATAACCATACACAATCATGGTAGCAAGTCCCAGTAGCAGGAACAAGCTTCCGAAGAACGTATATATAAAAAATTTATTTGCAGCGTAGACCTTTCTGTCGTGTCCCCAGAAGCCTATTATAAAGTACATTGGCACAAGCATACCTTCCCAGAAAAGATAGAACAAGAACAGGTCAAGAGCGGAAAACGTTCCAAGACAGGTGGTTTCCAGTATCAAAAACAGAGCATAGAAAAGATTTGGTTTTTCTTTTACCTTTACCGCCCATATAAACACTGTGAAGAATACTAACGCTGTAAGAGTAAATAAAGATAC
>CAYFGH010000005.1:0-30498 GCA_964342735.1 uncultured Aquificaceae bacterium | reverse complement strand
CTCAGGCAAACGCTGTGCAAAATAACAACCAGGCTAAAAACCAGAACAATCAGAATAACCAAAATCAGAACCTTCAAAACAACCCACAGCTTACAGCGACGCTTTTAAACCTTTACAGATAAGGAGTATTAAAAGGCTTAGTGGCTTATTTAGTCTGGGGGAAAGGAAGAAGCGGTTTAGCAGCTTTTAACTTATTAAAAGAAAAAGGTATAAAAGTTATAATAGGCGATGATAAAGAGGATAAAAACCTCTGGAGGGAAGTCTGGTCTGATATAGATGTTGTGGTTTTATCCCCTGGTATTGCGCCTTCTCATCCACTCTGGCAGGAAGCTATAAAATCTGATAAAGAGCTGATAGGGGAAACGGAGTTAGCTTATAGATTTTATAAAGGTAAAAACATAGTAGCGGTGACCGGGACCGATGGCAAATCCACTACGGTGCATCTTATACATCATTTTACCGGTTTTAAAGAGGGTGGGAACTTTGGAACGCCCTTTAGCGAGATAATCCTTCAAAACGATGAAGAGGATGTGGTTTTAGAAGTATCTTCTTTTCAGGGAAAGACTCTAAAGACTTTTAGACCAAACACAGGTGTTTTTCTAAACTTTTCAAAGGACCATCTTGACTGGCATCCAGATTTGGATGATTATCTTTTATCAAAGCAAAACATCTTTAAAAATCAAACAGAAGAGGATTTAATCATACTAAACGCTAAAAAACCAGTATCAGATACGCCATCTTTGGCAAAGAAGGTGTTTTTTGGAGAAGGTGCTGATTTGAGGGTGGTAGGAAACGATATTTATTATAAGGATGATGTTTTGATAAAAGATGTAAAGCATCCTTCTTTGAAGGGCATTCACAATCTATACAATATTGCAGTGGCGGGTTTTGTGGCTTTTAGTATGGGAATATCAAAAGATGAGATAGAAAAGAGGCTGAAGACCTTTGAAGGACTTCCTTTCAGATACCAGTACGTTGGGAACTTTGATGGTATAGATATATACAACGATTCAAAATCCACCACCGTAAACGCTCTCATGAGCGCCTTAGAATCCACAAAAGCCCCCATTCTTTTGATAGCGGGCGGGATAGATAAAGGCGGGGATTTTACATCTTTGAAGGTTTATAAAGACAAGATAAAGGCTGTGTTTTTGTATGGAAGGGATAAGCATCTTATAAAAGACCAGATTGAGGAGTTTTTGAAAGTTTATGTGCTTGATAATCTGGAAGAGGCTTTGTTAAAAGCTAAAAACGAGGCAAAATCTGGAGATACCATACTCTTTTCCCCTGCCTGCGCATCCTTTGATATGTTTGAAAATTATAAGCAAAGGGGCGAGATCTTCAACGCCCTTGTAAAAAAGCACTTTAATAGTTTATAAATGGGAGTTTTGGAAGCTTCTTTAGTTTTACCAGTTTAAAGTGCATTCCCCAGAGCTTTTTAAAGTAATGTCCTATTACAGGCATGGGTAAGAATATGGCTTTTTTATCGTTTCTATAAACAAGACCAGCTCCTTTTGTGCCCATATCCATAAGACATATTATGCTTAGGTGTTCTTTGTAGCTTTTGGGAGTGCCCTTTTCTTTTCCTTCTTTTAAGGCTATGTTAAAAGCGCATACTCTTGCCATGGCCTCTGCCAGATGCCCCTGTTTTGCCTTCCAGTCAGGCCCTTCCAAGGCAGCAGCATCACCTATAGCATAGATATAATCAAAATCAAGCACTTTTGTGGTATCGTCTATTTTTATAAATCCGGCTTCGTTTTGAGGCAAATCAGACTCTTTTACAGCCTTATGCCCGTCTGTGGCTGGTATAAAAGCTATCACATCCGCTTCTATCTTTTCTCCGTCCTCTAATATCACACCGTCTTTTTGAAACTCCTTTATCTTTTTACCGGTTTTTATGTTTATACCGAGTTTTTTAAGCATCTCCATTGCGCTGTTGAAGGCCTTTTCTCCAAGCCTTATACCGGGTTTTTCCATCGGCGCAAAAAATGTCAGTTCAAAGTTTTCTCTCAGGTTCAGGCTTCTGAGGTAATCATCCAGGTTTAACAAAAGCTCAAAGGCAGGTCCACCTCTTACACCAGATGGGTCTTTGGGGTTTCCACCAAAGCCTATCGCTACCTTACCAGAGCCTTTCAAAACAAGCCTTTGAATGGCCTCTTTTAGCTCTAGAGCCTGGGCTGGTTCTGAGCAGATGGAATATGCATTTTCCATACCTTTTGGGTTTACTTTGGACCCACCAAAGGCTATTACAAGGTAATCAAAGTCTTTTAAAACACCATTTTCTTTTAAAACTACCTCTTTGTCTTTGGCTTTTATCGATAAGACCTCATCTTTTATAAATCTGAAGTTGTGTATGAGAGCCAAGTTGTTTAAATTCATTTTTATATCGTTAAACTTTATCCTCTCTACCGGTACCCATATGGCAAGAGGGTATATGTAATAGTAATCTCTGTTTGAAACGAGCGTCACATCAAACCCGTATTCGCTCAAAACTGAAGCCGCTTCTACCCCTGCTATACCACCGCCTAATACCGCTATCTTTTTCATAAAAGTTAATATAAGCTTACTTTTTTATTCTTTCTATGCTAAAAGCCATATACACATTTTCATTTCACAGCTAAAACAGCCTTTTGCCCTATAATAGTTTTGATGAACTTTAAAAACGTGTTTTTGATAAACCTGTTTTTTTTGATATTTAGAGTTTTGTATGTGCTTTACTATCCTGTATCCCTGGACCCTGAAGAGGCCCAGTACTGGGACTGGGCAAGGCATATAGATTTCAGTTACTACTCAAAGCCCCCTCTGGTGGCCTATTTAAACTTTATTACGATGCACCTTTTTGGTATAAACAACCTCTCTGTCAGAATATGGCCTATTCTGTTTGCTTTTATAATCTTAAACTTTTCATACTTTTTTGTCAAAAAGATATACGGCCAGAAAGCAGCCTTCTGGTCTTCGGTGATACCAAACACCGTCATAGGTTTTAACATAAATGCAATCCTTATGACTACGGATGCTCCTTTTTTGTTTTTCTGGGGATTAAGCGTTATAGCGATGTATGAAGCCCTTCACAAAAACAGGTTAAGAGATTACATATACCTTGGTATATTTGCGGGGCTTGATTTTTTGGCAAAGTATACGGCGGTTTTCTTGGTGCTTGGTTTTTTATACGCTTTTATCTATAAAAAAGATGCTCTTAAAAGCTTCAAACCCTATCTTTCTGTGATTATAGCCACTCTTCTTGGTGCTCAGGTGATAGTATGGAATATCTTTCATCATTTTGATGGGTTCAAACACGTGGGGGCTCTGGCGGGGGTTGAAGATGACGCCAGCGTTAAAATCCTAAGGGTTTTAGATTTTTTAGCGGGGCAGATAGGCGTTCTTTCGGTGGTATGGTTTTTCGTATTCTTGTACGCTTCTTTTAAAAGCCTGAAACAAAGGGATAAAACCGATATGTATTTTATAATCCTTTCCTGGCCTATACTGATATTTTTTGCGCTTCTTAGCATAAACACAAACGTTCAGGCAAACTGGCCAGATTTTGCATACTTTAGCGCTTTTATACTTATATCTAAATATTTTGAGGCTTTTAGAAAAAAGATAGTTTATATAGCTTTTTCTATGGTCATTACAATCCTTGTGATGTTTACACCCATTCTTGATGTAATAGGGCTTGGGAATGTTTTAAAGCCCATTCACGATCCTACCAAGTTTTTAGTGGGCTGGGATAAGCTTGGGGCTTTCGTATCAAAGTTTTACAAGCCAGGGGATCTGGTCTTTAGCGATTACTATCAGATAGCTGGAGAGCTTGCCTTTTATATGAAAGACCATCCAGAGGTGTTTTGCATAAACCTTGGCACCAGGATGAACCAGTTTTATCTGTGGCAACCTCTAATGAAAAACTATATAGGGCACGATGGTATCTTTGTGAGCGTTCATCCGATAGATGAAAGGGTGTTATCTGGTTTTAAAAAAGTGCTTTATCATACCACCTACACCGTCTACTGGCGGGGCAAACCTGTAGAAACTTACTATATATATGTATTGCAGGGCTACAACGGACATATAAAACAGGTAAAAACAAACAGCTATTAGTAGAAGTATCCTATAGATATGTAATATTTTATGCTGGACTGGATGTTTGGTATCTTTGTGAGGGGTTTTGCCACATCAAACCTCACGGGTCCTATCGGGGTATATACAAACACACCTGCTCCTACATCCTGTTTCAGGTTTTTGGTGATACCCGAAAAAGAGTTTGCCACGTTGCCGGTATCTGTGAAGAGTGCCAGGTTGAAGGGGCTTTTTATGGGAAAGTCTATTTCGTTTCTTAAAAACCCATAATACTTTCCACCTTCCGGAGAGCCTATGTCTTCAAAGTTATATCCCATCATGTCTTTAAGACCACCCAGGAAAAACCTCTGATATATGAGCCCGTCGTTTTCTGCTCCGAAGCCAAATTTAAAACTGTAAAATATCCTGTCTATTATATGTATAAGGTAGTATGTATTTATGTTTATGCTGTTGTAACCGGTTTTCAGGCTTTTGGTAAAGATAACGTTGTCATAGCCAAGCTTTGTGGGGTTTGTGGGTTTGTTCTTGTAGTTTCTTACAAGGTTAAAGCTGATGGTTTCCTGATTAGAATATCCTTCATCCTGAAGGGGGGCGTTGTACACGTAGTTTCTCGTATTAGAATAACCCACGCTAAAAGTGTAATACCTTCCAAACCTTCTTCCGATGTCAAGGTTTATCCCCTTTGATACAAAGTAGTAGCTGTTGTGTATTTCAAAATCCCTTTGATAGAAGATATCCCCCAGGTAGTTTTTGGAGAATAAAAATTTGTCGGTGATGCCAAGTCTGTATGTGGTGTTTAAACTTGAAAGATCATAGCTAAAACTTGCCATTGCTGGTGTGCCAAAAAGATCAGCCCAGGTGAGAGCTGTGTCTAATACAAGCCTTTGTTCTGTGTTGTATCCTGCTTTTATCCTGAAAAACCCTCTTTTACCCTCCTGAACTTCTATGAGTCTATCCACCTTCTTGTCTTTTTTGTTTAAAAACGTTTCTATGTTTACCGCATCAAATATGGAGCTCTCTTGCAGGTTTTGTATGGCCCTTCTTTCATCCTCTAAAGAGTAATACTTTGGTAAAGATGCCATATACTGGATGCTGTGTTCTAACGTGTGGTTGTATCCGTATATAACGGTGTTGCCGTTTTCGTACCTTTTGCCAAGGTTTATATAGAATGTATATGTATACTCGTAAGCGTTTTTTCCAAGGGTTTTGACGTTTGCTACCGGATTCACCGATACATCAAAGTATCCGTAGCTTTTGGCGGTGAGTATCACATCTTTGTATAGGTTTTCTATATCTTTTGCGTTGTACTCTCTTGGGGTTTTGTAGCTTTTAAAAATATCTAATATGTGTTTGTTTTTTGTGCCTTTTATTAAAATCTTTGCCAGTATGATTTTATAACCTTTGTTGAGGTCTATGTATATAATTGCCTCGTTGTTTGGAAGTTTTTTTATATCGTATTTATACGAAAAGCCATATATGTATCCTTCTTTTTTGAGCTTTTGACGATACTCTTTTATCAGTTTTTTCAACGTCAATATGTTTACATATTTATCCTTGTAGTGCTTTTTGATAAAATTCTCTAAAGCCTGAGAGTCGGAAGTGATGTCTTTTAATCTGTACCTTTGACCCTCATCTATATAAAAGGTGGCCTTTGTGTATTCTTTGTTTACCTTATAGTTTATCTTCGTATCAAGATAGCCCATATCTTTGTAAAAGCGGGTTAGGTTTTTTCTGGCTTCTTGTAGAGTAAAAATATCTATTTCACTTATATTGGCTATCTTTTTTAGGGTTTTGTCATCAAAGGCTTTGTTTCCTTCAAAATATACTTCGTTTAGAGGTCTTTGATAGACCCTATAATAGATATCTGCGATACCGCCCTTTCCCAGCGCTGCTTTTGTAAAGGGTATCGGATAGTCTAAAAACTTTGAGATATCGTTTATAAACACCCCTACGATGTGGAATATGTTGTGTTTTATTTTTTCTGTGCCAAATATCGCTTTAAAGGGTTTGTTTGTGGTGATGGTTTTTAGCCCTTCTTGATAGACAAAAACCCTTGCGTTTTTGCCAAAGTGTTTTCTTACTATGTTGTATATTTTATTTAGATTTTGTATGTTTGCTATATCCCCTATAGGAAGGGCATCGTTTTCAAACTTTTTGCCGTTTACAAACACATCCTTTATAAAATAAAGGTCTCCTTCTTTTATATCTATATAAACATCCAGATACCCATCTTTATCCTCTTTTATCTTATCGGATACTTTTGCCTTTAAAAAACCGTGGTTTTTATAAAACTCTTCCAGAAACTCTTTTATGAGTTTTTCCTTTTCTTTTATGGGTACTCTTACGGGTGTGCCCGGTCTTACGTTTGCTATGGGTATTAGCTCTGTAGACCCATAAAAGTTGTTACCCTCAATCTTTACATGCTTTATAACTGGATATCTTTCAATGTATAAAACAGGTTTATCATCTTTAAAGCCCAAAACTTTTACATCTTTTATATAGTTTATATTCTTTATAATACCTATCATTCTTTTGAGATTATCTTTTGTTATAACCTTAGCAAAGTTGTTCTTTTGAAGGGGATAGTTTGATGTTATGATGGCCTCTCCAGAAGCTATGTTTATTATTAAAAAAAACAACAATAATGCGTATTTTTTCATTATTTAATTATAAAAATTTTTGATGTTTTAAAATAGATTACCTTTTATGTATATTTTACCTCTTTTTAGTTCTAACAGACCCTGCCTTTCAAGGTCTTTTAGGAGTCTAGAGACCACTTCTCTTGCGGTTCCTAAGTCCCTTGCTATGTCTTCATGGGTTAGATTTACCGTTTCTTTGTAAGCGTTATCCATGAGATACTCTCTGAGTCTTTGCTCTAAGGGTTTAGACATTATCTCGTTCATTATGTAGAAAAGCTCATAGGCATTTTTTACTATTGTATCTAACACAAAGTTTCTCCAGTAGGTGTATTTATCAAACCATACGCTGGCGACGCTGGCGGGTATTGTAAAACCTATTACATCTGTTTCGCATACTGCGAAGGCTGGATAAGGCCTATTTTTATATATGGCGAGGTTTGTGAGCATGCACGTTTCGCCTGGTCCTATCTTGTAAAGGAGTATCTCTTTCCCGTTGTTTAGCGTTGCATAGACCTTTAAATAACCTTCTACCACCACGGGCGTGAAATCACATCTGGCACCGGGATAACCCACCATAGTGCCTTCTTTTAAATTTACAAGTGTAGAAAATCTGACCAGCTCTTCTTGAAATTCTTTGTCGGCAAAGGGGAATAAATTTACTATGCTTAGCGTTTGCATATCTTAAACTTATGAAGTTTTTTGAGATTTTACAATGATAAATATTTTTTAAAAAAAATCGTGCCCGCAGGCACGGAGAATAAAACTGGTCAGCAGCTTAATAAGATTGCTTCTGGACTATATAGGGTTTTAAAGGTACAAGCCTTTCTAACAGCTCTTTTTGCAGTTTTGGTGGAACTCTGTACTCATTCAGTACGCTCTCGGTTATCTTTACGAACCTGTTCCAGTCTGCATCGGTGATACCTAAACCGGCGTGAGCTTCTTCCATATTCTCACCGGTATATATGCAGGGCCCACCGGTGGCGTTGCACAGGAAGTCTGTGAGATTGTTTATAAGCACTTCCTTGTGATGGGTGTTGAGCCCCTTAAAGTATACTCCTAGTTTGGGGTCCTGAACTAGCTTTGTAGCCAAGGTTTTTGTAACTGCGGATATAGCATCGTATCCGCCAAGCTGTTGATAGAGTGTTTCTGCGTTCGCAGATGCCAAGCCAAAGCTTGCAAAAAGCATAGAAGCCAATATAAGCTTTTTCATGTTGCTACCTCCTTTAACTTTGATAGTAATAAAATAAAGGCCATATACTTTTCCTTCAGTGATAAAATCACACAACTTATCTGATATGCTTCATGGATTTCTATTTCCTTTATTGTATGCTACTTATCATCATAATAAAGCATGTCGCAGGTTATATTAATTAATATGATGCAGGAAGCACAGAATACGTCCTTAGAGCTTGATAAGGTACTGATAGACAGCACCAGAGAGATGATAATATCAAAAGCTACTGAACTAAAGCAAAAAAGCATGGATGAGGATGTTTTAAGGGCCATAGACCACGTAGAAAGGGTGGCAAGGTATATAAAAAAGCTTGAGGAGCTGGAAAAAAAGACAAAAAACAACACCTTCAACGGATATTTTTCAAATGCCAGCATCGTTATACTAAACATTGCAGAAAACGTTTTGAAAGATATAGAAAAGCTTGAAACCACAGAAGGCATATACTTTACACAGCTAAAGCTCTCCATCTATGAGAGGTTAAACGAAATAGCCTCTATAATAGAAAAGTACTTAGATTGATTTAATAACCTCTTTTACTTTTTCTATGGACATGCCCTCTCTTACTATGCTTATGTTGCCTTCTTCTATCTGTACTATACTAGAAGGTGGGCTGTCTATAAACCCCCCATCTATGTATAAAGGTACTTCATCTTTGAAATAGTTTATGGCCTCTTGTATGGTTTTTGCAGGCGGTTCTCCCTCTTTGTTGCAGGATGGAGCTAACAGCGGTTTTTGAAGCATACCAAGAAGCTCTCTTATAAATCCTTTTTGAGGGATTCTAAAACCAAGGCTTCTGTCTTTGGCTTTTAGGATGATGCTTACGCCCTCTATCTTAGAAAGCTCATAGACTTTATCATCTGGAGAAAAACGGTATATCTCTAAAAAAGATATATCTGGTAAAAGTCTTAGAAAGGGCTTTTTGGAGGGTCTTCTTATCTTATATAAATAGCTAAGTGTTTCTTCGTTGTCTATCGCCAGGATGCCATATATGGTATCTGTGGGTGAGACCACCGGTAGGTTTTTTTCTAAGGTTCTTACAGCCTCTTCTAAAACCGTTTCATCTTTTATATGTCTTATTTTAAAAGCCATGAAAACATACTAAAAGCATATAATTTATTTTCAATGATAAAAGATAGTTTTGTTTTTGTGATATTGTTTAGTACATTTTTTGCCAATGGAGTTATAATATTTGTCTACAATGTTTGGAGGTAAGTAGATGCAAGAAAAGGACTCTTGCGGTGTTGGTTTTATATGCGATATCAACGGTAAAAAATCCAATAAGATTGTAAGATATGGCATTGAGGCTGTCAAGAATCTAACTCATAGAGGTGCAGTGGGCGCTGATGGTAAAACCGGAGACGGTGCTGGCATACTGATACAGATACCTCATAAGTTTTTTAAAAAAGAGATAGAAAGGCTTGGTTTTGAGATATCTTCCATAGATAATCTGGGCGTGGGTGTTTTGTTTCTTAAAAACAACGATACATCAAAGATAGAGGATATAGCAAAAAGAATGGGCCTTAAGGTGATAGGCTTCAGGGATGTTCCGGTGGATAAATCTGCCCTTGGTAAAAGCGCCCTTGAAACGATGCCCGTTATAAAACACATGCTCCTTGATTTAGAGGGTATAGAAAACAGGGAGCTGGCCCTTTATTTTCTTCGTAAAAGCCTGGAAAAAGAGCTGAAGATATACATCCCTTCTTTATCTTCTAAAACGATAGTGTATAAGGGCATGTTTGTGGCCTATCAGATAGATCATTTTTACAGAGATTTGGAGGATGAGGACATAGAATCCTCTATATGCTTATTCCATCAAAGATACTCCACCAACACGTTTCCAAACTGGAATCTGGCCCAACCCTTTAGATATCTGGCCCACAACGGCGAGATAAACACAATAAGCGGCAACAGAAACTGGATGATGGCTATACAGTCAGAACTCTATCATAAGCTTTTAGAGGATAAGATAAACCTCATAAAGCCTATCGTAGAATACGATGAAAGCGATTCCGGGTCTTTGGACAAGGTTTTTGAGCTTTTGGTATTAACAGAATACTCCGTAGAACACGCTATAAACATGCTGATACCCCCAGCCTGGGAGAACGATTATACGCTTGATGAGGATATAAGGGCGTTTTTTGAATACAAATCTTTACTTATGAAGCCCTGGGATGGGCCGGCTGCTATCGTTTTCACCGATGGGGTAAAAGTGGGGGCTCACCTTGATAGAAACGGCTTAAGACCATCTCGTTATATCATCACAAAAGATGACATCATAATCCTTGGTTCTGAAGTGGGTATGGTGGATATAGACCATGAGAGCATAAGAGAAAGCTCAAGACTCTCTCCGGGAGATACGCTTCTTATAGACACCCATGCTAAAAGCCTAAAAACCACAGAAGAGATTTTAAAAGACATATCTAAGAAAAACCCCTACAAAGAGTGGATAGAAGAAAACCTGGTAAGGCTTGAAAACATCATACAGGAAAGACCGCTGGAAGATGAGCATGTGGATGATGAAAATCTAACACGTCTTCAGGCGTTTTTTGGATATACCACAGAAGAGCTTAAAAATCAAATAGATTACATGGCAAAAGAGGGTAAAGAATATACGTTTTCTATGGGGGATGACACACCGCTTCCACCTCTTAACGAAAAACCCGTTCTCATGTTTAGATACTTCAAGCAGAGATTTGCCCAGGTCACAAACCCGCCTATCGATTCCATAAGAGAGCGCTTTGTGATGAGCCTCAAGATGAACCTGGGGCATAAGAGGAACTTCCTCACAGAAACCAAAGAGCATGCTAAAAGGTTTCAAATAGATTCACCGGTGCTTTTGCCCTATCACATGAAAACCATAGAGAGTCAGAATTATTTTAGGGTAAGACGCATATCCCTTTGCTATCCGAAGCACAGAAGCGATAACATACAGGCCCTTCAGGATTTAAAAGGCTTTGCAAGGGTATCTGATATTCTGATGGATGCCGTTTATGAGGGCATACCCATCATAGATCTCAAAATAGGTATAGAGATGCTCACCCACCATGTAGAACAGGCGGTGAAAGAGGGGGTTGATATCATCATCCTGTCTGATAGAGGTGTGGATGATAAAAACGTGGCTATCCCAAGCCTTCTTGGTGTAAGTGCATGTGTGAGACACCTTGCCAAACTTGGGCTATCTCAAAAGGTTAGCTTTATCGTGGAAACAGGTGAGGTAAGAGATACCCATGCTCTTGCCTGTCTTATAGGATACGGTGCATCCGCTGTTTATCCATACCTTCTTTACGAGACCCTTTATCATAACTACAAAGACAACTACGAACAGGCTCTTTTAAACTGTAAAAAAGCTTTAGAAGACGGCCTTCTTAAGATAATGGCAAAGATGGGTATAGCAACGCTCAACTCCTATCAGGGGGCTGAGATATTTGACTCTGTCTGCCTTAACAGGGATTTTGTGGAGGAGTATTTTAGCGGTACGCCGGTTACGCTGGAAGCTGATGGTATAGAACAGATAGAAGAGTCTATCTTAAAAAGACACGATTTTGCTTTTAATACAGAAAAGCCCACCCTTGATTACGGTGGTGATTTGAAATACAGAAAAGGCGGTATCCATCACGCATGGTCACCTCAGGTGGTAAGGGCTCTTCATAAGTATTTAGATACCCTTGATTACAATGACTATCTTGAGTTTTCAAGGATTGCCAACGAAGAACATCCAACGTTTATACACCATCTTTTAGATTATAAGAAGGCTAAAAGCCCGATACCTATAGAGGAAGTAGAACCAGAAGAGGAGATACTAAAGCGCTTTGTAACAGGTGCTATGTCTTTGGGGGCGCTCTCACCAGAGGCTCACGAGGTGCTTGCGATGGCCACCAACATGCTGGGTATGAAATCAAACAGCGGTGAAGGTGGCGAAGACCCAGAAAGGTACTTCACCGATAAAAACAGCGCCATAAAACAGGTGGCTTCTGGCAGATTTGGGGTAACTCCTACTTATTTAGCTTCTGCAAAGGATATAGAGATAAAGATAGCCCAGGGGGCAAAACCCGGTGAAGGCGGACAGCTTCCGGGTAAAAAAGTAACTCCTTATATAGCAAAGATAAGACACTCTCAAGAGGGTATAACGCTCATATCCCCACCACCTCATCACGATATATATTCAATAGAAGACCTTGCTCAGCTTATAAACGACCTCAAGAAGGCAAATCCAAAGGCCCGCATATCCGTAAAGCTTGTAAGCGAGTCTGGTATAGGCACCATCGCCTCTGGAGTGGCCAAGGCTTATGCTGATATCATACAGGTAAGCGGAACAGAAGGTGGTACCGGAGCATCACCGCTTAGCTCTATAAAACACGCTGGAAACTACTGGGAGATAGGGCTCTATGAAACTGTAAAAACTCTTATGGAAAACAACTTAAGAGAAAGGGTAACTGTGAGAGTGGACGGTGGATTCAGAACCGGTAAGGATGTGATAATAGGGGCTATACTGGGGGCTGAAGAGTTTGGGTTTGGAACCGCTGCCATGATAGCTGAAGGTTGTGTGATGGCAAGACAGTGCCATCTTAACACGTGTCCTACCGGTGTTGCCACTCAAGACCCAAAACTGAGAGCTAAATTTAAGGGCACAAAAGAAGGGGTGGCCGCTTACTTTAAAGCTCTTGCAAGAGAGGTAAGAGAGATTCTGGCTTCTATGGGATATAGAAGTTTAAACGATATAATAGGGCGTCTTGAGCTTTTAGAACCAAGACCTTCCAGATTAAAACTTGATGTGTTTACAAAAGGCTATCCCCAGAATGCAAAAAGGTTTAGAACCTTTGAAAGAAACGACAATCCTGAAAAAACGCTCAATGATTTTATAGCAGAAGAATTAGAAGAGTTTATCAAAACCAAGACGCCGGTAGAAAGACATTACAGGATTACAAATATAGATAGAAGCGTAGGAGCCACCATAAGCTATTACACCGCAATATATCACAAGGATAAGGGACTACCACCAGACACCATAAATCTTTATTTTGATGGGGTGGCTGGTCAGAGTTTTGGAGCTTTTAACCACAAAGGTATAAACCTCTTTTTAACTGGTATGGCTAACGACTATGTAGGTAAGGGAATGCATGGGGGTATCATTGCTATAAAACCACACTCTTACAAGGACAAGAGTCTGGTGCTTGCTGGAAATACGATACTTTATGGAGCAACGGGGGGTGAGCTTTATATAGGTGGTAGGGTGGGTGAGCGTTTTGCGGTGAGAAACAGCGGTGCCAAGGCTGTGGTAGAAGGTGTTGGTCATCATGCCCTTGAGTACATGACGGGTGGGGTTGTGGTGAACATAGGAGATTTTGGATACAACGTAGGGGCTGGTATGACAGGAGGCGTTGCATACTTTTACGATAAAGAAGGTGTTTTAGAAAAGCATATAAACACATCCTATGTGCTGGTGCAGGATTTGACCAAAGATGATGAAGAGCTTATAAAGTCTATGCTTGAAAACCACATAAGGTATACCGCTAGCCCGCTGGCTAAAAAGATTTTAGATGAGGGTTTTGAGGCTTTTAAGAAGATAATGCCCATTGAACTTTGTGTAAGATCAGAGAGCACAGACGAATGTGTCCAGAAGGTATAAGCTTAAACCAGAGGCTTGAAAACAGGATAGGGCTAAACCTGTTTCTGGTCTTGAGCCAGAGCCTTGAGCTTTTGCAAGAGCCCATAAACGATTTGGAACAGGAGCTAAAGGTAGAGCAGGAGCTAAACCCTTTCTTAAAGCTAAAAGCCTTAAAACCACCAAGGAAGTTTTTTGTAAACAAAGAAGATTATACGGAAAATATAGCTCAAAATTACTCTTACAAAGAGCATCTTATAAAGGCCATAAACGAAGAGCTTGATGGTGTAGAAAAAGATGTGGCCAAAGAGATAGTGTATTCTCTTGATAACAGCGGTTTTATCTCCAGCGAGGCTCTGGAGCAGATAAAAGAGCATTTTAAGGTGGACTGGGATGTGATAGATGATGCAAGGGCTTTTGTGATGGAGATAGAACCCATTGGACACGGATCTTTAAACCCCTTTGAATATATGGAGCTTCAGATAAGGACCTATCATAAGGATAAAAAAGAGTATATAAAGTATTTAAAGGATCTGGAACAAAGAAAAAAGATACCAAAAGAGGTTTTTGAGTTTTTCTCAAAGCTCAAAAAAACCCCTATTCAGATAGATAAGACAAAACTCTTACCCGCCAAGGTGGATATCGTAATAGATGTAGATCAGGGGGAGATTTATTACGATATATTTGATGATTATATAGAGATCTCTCAGGATAGTATAGAAGAATCTTTAGAGGACAAAGAGCTTGAAAGATATTTAAAACAAAGGGCAAGACGCTTCGTAGAGGCTATAAACCTGAGGAGAAGGTTTTTAAAATCCCTAGCAGGTATTGTGATAGAAAGACAGAGAGATTATTTTATAAAAGATAAGCCTCTTAAAAGCCTTATGATAAAGGATGTGGCTGATGAGCTTGGTGTTTCTATATCAACGGTTTCAAGGCTTGTAAACGCAAAGTATGTGAAAACCCCAAAAGGTATATTTAAACTGAGGTCTTTTTTTGTAAGAGAGAGCGTATCCTCCAAAAGCCAGGAAGAGATTATGAGCCTTATAAAAAAGCTCATTCAAAACGAAGAGACCGTTTATACAGACAAAGATATAGAAGAGATTTTAAGAAACTACGGCATAAACATATCAAGGCGCACGGTGGCAAAGTACAGAGCAAGGCTTGGTATAGGAAGCTCCAGGAAACGATGAAAAAGCGTTTAGAAAAGTTTTATGAGCTTTTAAGAGAAAAACATATAAAACATTATTTGATAACCTACAGACCAAACGTATTTTATCTATCAGGCTTTAGCTCATCAAACGCATATATACTTTGCTTAGAAGGGGAGTTTTACTTCTTTACGGATTCAAGGTATATAGAGGGGGCAAAGGAGAAGATAAAGCACATGGAAGTTATAAACATAGAAGGGGCTTTCACAGAGTTTGTTTCAAAGTTTTTAAAAGCCAGAAACATAGATTCTATTTATATAGATAAGTCTGTATCCTACTCTTTTTACGAAGAGCTTTCAAAACACATAAGCGTATCTTTTGAAAAAGACCCCACGTTTTCTTTGAGAAAGATAAAATCCAAAGACGAGATAAATATAATGTTAGAAGGGGTGAAAAAATCCGATGCTGTTTATAAAAGACTCCTTGATTTTGTAAAGCCCGGTATGACAGAAAAAGAGCTCAGAGATTTTCTAATATGCGAGTTTTTAAAAGAAGAGGCTCAGAAAGAGAGCTTTGACAGCATAATAGCCACCGGTAAAAACTCCGCTGTGCCCCATCATGAGACATCCTTTGATAAGATAGAGACCAACAAGCCCCTCTTGGTGGATATGGGGCTCATGTGGAAGCATTATGCCACAGATTTTACCAGAACCTTTCATATAGGAAAACCTGAAGATGAGTTTGTAAAAGTTTACAACATCGTTAAAGATGCCCATCTTTTTGCTGTAGAAAAAGCCAAAGCTGGAGTGCCACTGAAAGAGGTGGATATGATAGCGAGGGATTATATAGCATCAAAAGGATACGGGGATTATTTTACCCATTCTACAGGGCATGGGGTCGGGCTTGAGATACACGAAGAGCCAAGGGTTTATAAAACATCAGAAGATATCATAGAAGAGGGTTTTGTGTTTACCGTAGAACCGGGCATTTACCTTCCGAATCGTTTTGGTGTCAGGCTTGAGAATATCGTTTATATAGAGGGTGGATATCCTCATATAATGTCAACTATCCCCCTTGATCTGATAGTTTTATGATAAAGATTTTACAATCTTGAAAATCACTACATATAATATATCTATGGAGAAAGTTTATATTTACGATACAACGTTGAGGGATGGATCACAATCGGAAGGGGTGAACTTTAGCCTAGAGGATAAACTTCTTATAACAAAGCATCTTGATGATTTTGGTATAGACTATATAGAGGCTGGCTGGCCCGGTTCAAACCCAAAAGACACCTTCTATTTTGAAAAGGTAAAAAACATGCCCTTAAAGCATGCCAGGATAGTGGCTTTTGGTTCCACCAGAAAAAAGGGTTTAACCGCATCATCGGACCCTCAGGTGATCTCGCTTTTAAAAGCCCAGACACCAGCTGTTACGATATTTGGAAAATCCTGGGATTATCATGTGCTGGACGCCATAAACACAACCCTTGATGAAAATCTAAGCATGATATACGATACGGTGTCGTTTTTAAAAAAAGAAGGAAGGGAAGTGATCTTTGATGCGGAGCACTTTTTTGACGGTTTTAAATCAAACAAAGAGTACGCTCTCAAGACGGTAGAGGTGGCTTTTGAAGCTGGGGCCGACTGGGTGGTGCTCTGTGATACAAACGGCGGAACGCTGCCCTTTGAGATGATGGAGATTTTCAAAGAGGTGTTTGACAGGTTTAAAAATGCCAACATAGGAATACACGCTCACAACGACTCCGAATGTGCTGTGGCAAACTCTTTGATAGCGGTAAAGATGGGCTCAAGGCAGGTACACGGGACTATAAACGGCATCGGCGAAAGAACGGGCAATGCCAACCTGTGTTCTATAATACCTGCGCTGTCATTAAAGATGGGATTTAAGACCGTTGAAGAGGAGTCCTTGAGAAATCTCACGGAGCTTGCCAAGTTTGTATCAGAGATCTCAAATGTGCCACTTCCAAAGAACATGCCTTATGTGGGCTCAAGCGCCTTTGCTCACAAAGCTGGTGTTCATGCCTCAGCGGTCAGTAAAAAAACCGATATGTATGAACATATAAGACCAGAGCTTGTGGGCAACACGCGTAAAATCACCATCTCAGATATGGCCGGTAAAAGCAACGTGCTGTATAAACTCAAAGAGATAGGTCTTAGCGTGGATGAAAACTCGCCGGATGTTATAAAGCTAGTAGAACATATTAAAAACTTAGAAAAAGAAGGGTACGTTTTTGAAGCGGCGGATGCTTCTTTAGAGCTTCTGTTAAAAAGGTATTTTGGTATAGTAAAAGACTTTTTTGAGCTGGATTTTTATAAGGTGGAGGTGTTAAACAGAAACTCCGATGAACTCTCAGAGGCCACCGTAAGGATTAAAATAGGGGATGCTTTTCAGCATACTGCGGCTCTTGGCAACGGTCCAGTAAACGCTCTTGATAGAGCCTTAAGAAAAGCACTGGTGGATATATATCCAAGTCTTGAGAGTTTAGAACTCATAGATTATAAAGTGAGGATAGTAAACGAAACGGAAGGCACTTCTGCGAAAGTAAGGGTTTTGATAGAGTCCACCGATGGGGTGAGAACCTGGGGTACAGTGGGAGTGTCTTACAACGTTATAGACGCTTCCTGGAAGGCGCTGGTGGATAGTATTAGTTTTAAGCTTTTAAAAGATGAAGAAGAAAATTTATAGTTTTTTAACAAATGGTGATTATATTTAAGATTTATTGATGGAGGTTTGTAATATGGCGATGCGCAAAGGAGCAGATGTTGTTGTGGAGACCCTTTTAAAAGAGGGTGTTGATGTTATATTTGGAATACCTGGCGGAGCAAACATGGAAATATACGATGCATTATATAGAATAAATAAAATCAAACATATACTGGCCCGTCATGAGCAGGGAGCCGGGCACATGGCAGAAGGGTATGCCAAAGCCTCTGGCAAGGTGGGTGTGGCACTGGCTACTTCAGGACCGGGTGCTACAAATCTTATCACCGCTATAGCGGACGCTTACATGGACTCTGTGCCGGTGGTGTTTTTAACCGGTCAGGTACCTACGTTTTTGATAGGAAACGATGCCTTTCAGGAAGTGGACATAGTGGGCATGACAAGACCAGTGACTAAGCACAACTTTCTGGTAAAGAGGATAGAGGATCTACCCCTTATAATAAGGCAGGCTTTTTATATAGCAAAAACCGGAAGACCAGGACCAGTGCTGGTGGATATACCAAAGGATATAACCCAGACGATGACGGATGTGGAAATTCCCTCCGATGAAGAGGTGATAAACTCTTTACCCGGTTATAAGCCACATTTAGAGGGAAACCCCCAGCAGATAAAAAGAGCAGCACAGCTCATATTAGAGGCCAAAAGACCTGTGCTTTACGTAGGGGGCGGAGCTGTTTCGGCGGAGGCAAACGCCGAGATTACAGAGCTTGCGGAGCTCATGAAAATACCTGTAACCACCACCAACATGGGTAAAGGTGCTTTTGACGAAAGACATCCGCTTTCTTTGAGAATGCTTGGCATGCATGGTACTTACTATGCCAACATGGCGGTTTATCACTCTGACCTTCTTATAGCGGTGGGGGCTCGTTTTGATGACAGGGTGACCGGTAAGGTGGATGAGTTTGCTCCCTTTGCCAAGATAATACATATAGATATAGATCCAGCTTCCATATCAAAAAACATTACGGTGGATGTGCCCATCGTTGGTGATATAAGGAGCGTACTGGTGAGGCTTATAGAGGAGATCAAAAACAAAAACTCTAAAATAGTGCATGAGGAAGAAAGAAAGGCCTGGCTTGAGCAAATAGACGCCTGGAAAAAAGCATACCCGCTCTCTTACAAACCCTCTGATAAGGTGATAAAGCCACAGTTTGTAATGGAAGCTCTTTATGAAGTGACCGAAGGTAACGCCATCATCGCTGCCGGTGTTGGCCAGCATCAGATGTGGAGTGCAATGTTTTACAAGTACTCTTTCCCAAGGCAGTTTATAAACTCCGGTGGTCTCGGTACCATGGGATTCGGCTTGCCGGCGGGCATAGGTGCCAAGATAGCAAGGCCAGATAAGGATGTTTTTATAATAGACGGTGATGGTTCATTCTTGATGACGATGCAGGAGCTTGTAACGGCAGCTCATTACAATATACCGATAAAGGTGATAATAGTTAACAACGCTTATTATGGTATGGTGCGTCAGTGGCAGGAACTTTTCTACAGCAAGAGATACTCTGAGGTGGATCTTTCCTTCCAGCCTGATTTTGTGAAGCTGGCAGAGGCTTGCGGAGCTGTTGGTATGAGAGTTGATAATCCAAAAGAGTTAAAAGACGTTTTACTAAAAGCCAAAAACATAGAAGATAGACCGGTGCTGGTAGATGTTGTAGTGGACAGAGAGGAAAACTGCTTACCTATGGTGCCAGCAGGTAAGAGCTACAAGGATATGTTGCTATCTGATGGTAAGAACGTAGAAGCTGAGACCATGTATCTGGTGGGTTAAAGGAGAAGGTATGGAAGCTATAAACGGAAGACCAAAGAGAGAAATAAAAAAGGGTGAGACCAGAAAACATATAATAAGCATACTTGTCAACAACGAGTTTGGGGTGCTGGCCCGTATAGCCACTCTTATAGCTGGTAAAGGTTACAACATAGAGAGTCTGAGCGTAGGAGATACCTCCGAGGCCAATCTCTCTCGCATCACCATAGAGGTAAAGGGTGACGACGTTGTTATAGACCAGATGATAAAGCAGTTAAGAAGGTTAATAGACACCATAAAAGTAAGAGACCTGACTGACATGCCAAGGGTTGAAAGAGAGCTTATGCTTATAAAACTCCATGCTCCCACTCATAAGGAAAGGGATGAAATACTTCGCATCGCTCAGATTTTCAGAGGAAAGGTGGTGGATATATCTCAAGATAGCATGATGATAGAGCTTACTGGAGATAGCGAAAAGATAAAGGCGTTTCTTAACTTGGTAAGACCCTTTGGTATAAAGGAGATGGCCACCACCGGGAAAATCACTTTAAAGAGGGATTCTGTAGCAGAAGAAGTGCAAGATTAAAAGCTATATTATAATATAATACATGCTGATAACAAAACTAAAAAGAGAGGCCATTGTAAAGAGTGATTTTTCTACCTTTGGGTATAAATTTTCTCTGGAAGAAAGAGATGACTCCATTCAGAACGAAGCTGCCATCGTCGTTAGCTCTCTTATAGAGTTTGATTTTAAGAAAATCACACATGGTTTTAACGTATTTGTTGATTTGAGTGTGGATGTGGATTTTCTCTACAACGATTTTTTACCCGCCGTGGAAAAAGATATGAAGCTTGTTTGCAATTTTGACTATCAGAAGCTATCATCTTCTTATGTGCTAAGTTATATAGAAGATGTTTTTCGTAAGGTGAATGATAAGAAAATAGATGTATGCCTTTATAATTTTAACCCTAAAACCTCTGAAATCTCTGATGATGTATTAAAATTGGTATCCTTTATAATGGTGCCTGCGTCCAGCAATTTTGAGGATTACGCCACTTATGTAGAGAATGGGATAAGGCTCATATGTGTTGATATATCATCCTTAGAAGAGCTGGAAAAGGCTCTAAAGAGTGATTTGATATCTTATTATATGGGGAGTTACATAGAAGCGCCCAAAAGAATAAATCTTTCAAGAGCGGAAAAGCCATCTTCTATGATAACAGAGCTTTTTATAAAGCTTAAATCTCCAGATGATATAAAAGAGGCCATAGAGATAATAAAAAGGTCTCCAGAGCTCACATTTAGCATTTTAAAGTTTATAAACTCAGCATTCTTTGCTATACCATCAAAGGTATCTTCGGTGGAAGCAGCTGTTACGCTTCTTGGTTTTGATAATTTAAGAAAATGGGTGAATCTCTTGTTCTTATCCTTAGCGGTGCCAAACCCTGCCCAGAACATATATGTGGAAAAATCTGTGGCCAGAGCTTATTTTATGGAAAAAGTATGCAAGCTCATGGATCCTTCAAAAGCTCCTACAGCTTATCTGGTGGGTATTTTATCTTTTATGGATGTGTTATTTGGTAAAAGTTTCGAGGAGCTTTTTGAAGATATACCAGTCTCACCAGAGGTTTCACAAGCCCTTATAGAAGGAAAGAACCTGTTTGCAGAGCTTCTTGATCTGGCAAGGGCTTACGAATTTCACGACAGGGATAAGATAGATTATTATCTGTCAAAGTATAACTTAGATAAGAACAAGGTGGAGAGAATCTACTTAGAATCTCTTTATGAGTACGACAGGTTTATAGAAGCTATACGCTGATGAAAAACGATATCCTTCTTAAAAGCCTGAAAAAAGAGCCCATAGAAAGATATCCAGTGTGGCTCATGCGCCAGGCTGGAAGGTATTTACCTGAGTATAGAGAGATAAGGAAAAAGTATAAGAGTTTTTTAGATTTTTGTAAGAACGTAGAAGATGCAGCTCTTGTGTCTCTTCAACCTGTTGATATAATAGGGGTTGATGCGGTTATCATGTTTTCAGATATACTGGTGGTTTTAGAGCCCATGGGTATAAAGGTTTCTTTTGAAGAGGGGGAAGGTCCTAAACTGGAGCATGATTTTAATTTTAAAAGCCTCAAATCAAGGGATATAAAAGATGATCTATCTTATGTTTTTGAGCTTTTAAAAGTATTGAAAGAAAAATCTCCGGTACCTGTTATAGGATTTTGCGGGGCGCCCTTTACGCTTGCCTCTTACGTGATAGAAAAAGGAGGCTCTAAGGACTTTACAAAGACAAAAGTGTTTATGTATGAAAACGAAAAAGATTTTCACATCTTGATGGAAAAGCTATCAGAGGCTCTTGTGGAGTATATAGAGTACCAGATAAAATCAGGGGCTGATGTGATACAGATTTTTGACTCCTGGAGTATGAGCCTCTCAAGGCAAGCTTACAAAGAATATGTTTATAAGTATAACGCTTTTATAATAAAATCCATAAAACAAAAATACAAAGATACACCTATCATATACTTTTTTAGAGGTTCATCCTCTTATATAGATTATGCTGCTGCGCTTGGGGCAGATGCTTTGAGCGTGGACTGGAGTGTATGCATAGAAGAGGTTTGCAGAGAGTATCCTTCTTTGGTTTTTCAGGGTAACTTAGAGCCTCAGATTCTTCTTTTAAACAAAGAGCTTATAAAAAAGCATGTTGAAGAGTTTATCATGTGTATACCAAGGGATACCGGTTTTGTGGTAAACTTAGGGCACGGTATTACCCCTGATGTTTCCAAAGATAATGTAAAATATTTTGTAGAATGTGTTAAGGAGGTGTCTTATGGGAAAAGAGATAAGTTTAAAAACGGCTAAGGCTTATGTATCAGGAGAAGGCGATAAAGCTATCATAGTTTTACACGAATGGTGGGGTCTTGTGCCACACATAAAAGATATCACCGATAGATTCGCAAAAGAGGGCTTTTTGGCTATAGCTCCAGACCTTTACGATGGCAAAACTGCCGATAATCCAAACGATGCTGGGGCTTTGATGAGCGCACTTTTTTCTAACCTCTCAAAAGCCGAAGACATTATAAAGGATACGATAGACTATTTAAAATCTCAGGGTGTTAAGAAGATAGGCATCACAGGATTTTGCTGTGGCGGTACCCTGACGTGGTACTTTGGAAAATACGGGGATGCTCTGGTGCCCTTTTACGCTCTTTATCAGCTTGCTCCTATTGATTTTTCTTCTATAAAAGCTCCTGTTCTGGCCATTCACGCTGAAAAAGATGAGTTTGTGCCCCTATCCGATGTGGAAAAGGCAAAAGAGGAATGTAAAAAACACGGTATAAACGCTGAATTTATCGTATATCCAGGGGTGAACCACGCATTTTTAAATGATACAAGGCCAGAGGTTTACAACGAAAAGGCTGCCAAAGACGCATGGGAAAAGGCTGTTTCTTTCTTTAAAAAACACCTCGGCTAATGGGTATACTTCAAGAGATAGTAGAGTATAAGAAATCCCATCTAAACAAAAGCTACAGCTACTTTGATGAGATGCTGGGGAGGATAAGAGAGGTAAAACCTCCCCTCTCTTTAAAAAATGCCATTCTATCATCAAAAGCCATAAAAACCCCTGTAATAGCTGAGATAAAGCAATCATCCCCTTCTATGGGGCATATAAAAAAAGTAGACATAAAAGAACAGGCTTACGCCTATCAGGAAGCGGGAGCCTGTGCTATATCGGTGCTGACGGAAGAGAAGTTTTTCAGCGGTAAACTTGATTATCTTGAAGAGGTAAAATCTGTTGTAGAAATTCCTGTGATGAGGAAAGATTTTATAATAGACCCCATTCAGGTGTATGAAGCGAGAGCTTACAGAGCGGACGCCATACTTCTAATAGCAAGAATATTGGACAGGTATCAGATTGAAGATATCTCCTATGAGGCTAAAAAGCTTGGGCTTGATATCCTGATGGAGATATTTGAAGAAGATGAGATAGAAAAGGTCAAAGACTTTGATATAATAGGTGTCAACAACAGAGATTTAGACACTCTTGAGGTAGATATTTCTAAAAGCAAAAAACTACTACCCATACTAAAAGAGCATACAGAGGCTGTTTTGATATCAGAAAGCGGTATATTCTCTAAAGAGGATATAAGGTATTTAGAGGGTTATGATGGATTTTTGATAGGCACATCCATTATGAAAGAGGATGACCCGGCTAAGAAATTGAAGGAGCTTGTATGGTAAAAAAATATGTTTTATGGTTTCTTGGAGCTCTAATTTTGTTTGGTATCGTTTTTGGGCTTTTAAATAGAAAAAAACCAAATATAGCGATAATAAGTGTAAAGGGAGTTATACTGAACCCACTTCCAGTAGAAAAAGAGATAGAAAAAGCTCAAAATGACCCGGATATAAAAGCTCTTGTGTTGAGAGTGGATAGCCCCGGTGGAGCGGTGGGAGCAGCTCAGGAAATATACAGGGCTTTAGAGATTTTTAGGGCTCATAAAAAGCCAGTTGTGGTATCTATGGGTAGCCTGGCAGCCTCTGGAGGCTATTACATATCTGTTCCAGCAAACTACATATACGCAAACCCAGGCACTCTTACGGCGAGCATCGGGGTAATCATAGATTATCTAAACTACAAAGATCTTCTCAAGAAAATAGGGATAGAGCAAGGGGACATAAAAACCGGCAAGTTTAAAGACCTGCTGGTGCCATGGAAAAAGCTATCCCCTGATGATAAGGCTTATCTTCAATACCTAATAGACAACACCTACAACCAGTTTATAGATGCCATACTGAAGTATCGCTCCAGATATATATCAAAACAACAGCTTCTTTCCATAGCTGACGGAAGAGTCCTCACCGGCCTTCAGGCCAAGCAGTATGGGCTTATAGATGGCATTGGAAACTTAGAAGATGCTGTTAAAAAAGCAGCGGAGCTTGCTCATATAAAACACCCAGAGGTTACATTTTATAAGGAGAAAAAACCCATCTGGGAGGAGGTTACAAAATCAATCTTTGAAGGTACTATGGAAAAACTAAACCTCATATCTCCTATAAGCGCCATGTATATGAGTTCTATGAGATAAGTATATCTAACCTGTCTATGGCTTTTATATATTATTTGATATATAATTATTTAATTTAGGAGGTAGAATTATGGAAGATGAGCTAAAAGATGTCAAAGATGAGCTTCAAGAAGCTTCTGAAGAGTCTAAAGAGGTGCAGGCAGAAGAGCTTTTAAAGAAGCTCGAGGAGCTTTCATCGGAGTATGAAGCTCAAAAACAAAGGTATGCAAAATTAGAAAATACACTAAAAATATTGAATGAAAGACAGGTATCAATGACAAGAGAGTTAGAACAATTGAAAGAGCATTATAGAAAAGAAATGGAACACCTCAGAAAATATGGACATGAAAAGCTGGTAAAAGATATCCTTGATGTGATGGACAACTTTGAAAGGGCTTTGGAGCAGTTTAAAAGCTTAAATACCGAAGACCCCACTGTAAAAAGTGTTCTCATAGGCATAGACATGATATACAAAGACCTTAAAAATATACTTCACAAGCACGGTGTAGAGGAGATAGACCTTGAAGGTCAGATGTTTGATCCCAATCTGGCGGAGGCTGTGGAAACCGTAGAGGATGATTCGCTGGCTCCCGATGTGGTGGTAAAAACCTCTGTGAAAGGCTACAGGCTTCACGACAAGCTTTTAAGGGCGGCAAAGGTGATAGTAAACATCTCCAAAGAAGAAATAACATGATGCTCATTCCAAATTCAAAGAAGATAGCTGGTATCTTTATAGACGGGACCAATCTTTACTTTGTCCAGAAGCAGTTTCTGGATTTTAAGGTAGATATATTAAAGCTTGTAAAGTACTTTTCTAACTACTTTGTTATATACAATGCGTTTTTTTATTTAGCTTACAAAGAGGAAGAGGAAAAGCAAAACAAGTTTTACCGGATGCTAACATTCGGTGGTGTCACCGTCATAAAAAAAGCGGTGAAACAGCTAAAAGATGGAAGCATGAAGGGAAACCTCGATGTGGACCTTGCTATGGATTGCCTTCTTACCAAAGACAACTACGACGTGGCTATACTGGTGACTGGAGATAGCGATTTTGAGAAGCTTATAAACATACTTAGAACGTTTGGTAAGCAGATAATAGTGGTTTCTACAAAAGATAGCTCTTCCATAGAGCTTGTAAATATATGTGATCTTTTTGTGGAGTTAAAGGATCTGGCACCCTTTATAAAGTTAGAAGAGCATGAAAAACAGAACAATACATAACTATATAATAGTAAAAGGCGCAAGACAGCACAACCTCAAAAACATAGATATAGACATACCAAAGAACAAGCTTGTGGTGATAACGGGCCCATCCGGTAGCGGAAAATCGTCGCTGGCTTTTGATACGATATACGCAGAAGGTCAAAGAAGGTATGTGGAGTCTCTCTCTTCTTACGCAAGACAGTTTTTAAACGTGATGGACAAGCCCGAGGTGGACAGCATAGAAGGTCTGTCCCCTGCTATAGCCATAGACCAGAAAACCACGTCCCACAACCCACGCTCTACGGTGGGTACCATCACAGAGATATACGATTATATAAGGGTGTTCTGGGCAAACCTGGGACGTCCAAAATGCCCTATATGCGGCAGGGTTTTAGAAGGGCTTTCCGCTCATGAGATATTAGAGCATGTTTACAGCAAATACAAAGATAAGAAAATTCAGATCTTAGCTCCTGTTGTAAGGGGTAAAAAGGGAGAGTTTAAAGACCTTTTCAAAAGCATAGAAAGGCTTGGATTTTCAAGGATAAAAGTGGATGGACAGATATATAGAGTCTCAGAAGCTCCCTCTTTGAACAAAAACCAGAAGCACGACATAGACATCATAATAGACAGGCTTACATTTGAGGAGGAAGAGCGCCCCAGAGTCCTCCTTGCCATAGAAAAAGCCTTGGAACACGCGGAAGGGCTTGTAAAGATAGAAGATGTTGAATCCTCTTCTTTTGAGCTTTTCAGCGAGAGTATGGTATGTCCCGAGCACGGGTTCTCTATACAGGAGTTGAGCCCAAGGCTTTTTAGCTTTAACTCACCTTATGGGGCCTGTCCTGTTTGTAAAGGGCTTGGCGTTAAATGGGAGATAGATGAAGAAGCTCTTATAGACCAAAATGCGAGCATCCTAAACGCCATAAGGATATTTAACGATTATCAGATCTTTGACTATCTTAAATACCCTGTTTTGGAGATTTTAAGAAAATTTAAAATAAATCAAAACACCCCTTTTAAGAACGTGCCAAAGGAGATAAGGGAGCTGATACTCTATGGTTCAAGGGGCAATTACAGCTTTCACTTTGAAGGGATTATACCACACTTAGAGCAAAGATACGTAAACGCTGAGGAGTCAGACCGCATTAAGGATTTTCTGGATACTTACATAAGGGAAAATCCATGTCCTGTTTGTGAGGGTTCCAGGTTGAAGCAGGAGGCTCTATCTGTTTTTGTGCTTGATAAAAACATATGGGATGTGGTAAAGGTGTCTGTGGATAAAACCTATGAGTTTTTTGATAGTATAGAAGAAAAGCTAAGCGATAAAGAAAAAGAGATAGCAAGACCTCTTTTAAAGGAGATAAAAAACCGTATAAAGTTTTTACTGGATGTGGGGCTAGATTACATATCCCTTGGAAGGAGCGCAAGTACGCTCTCAGGGGGTGAGATGCAGCGTATAAGGCTTGCCACACAGGTGGGCTCCAAGCTAACCGGTGTTCTTTACGTGTTGGATGAACCATCTATCGGGCTTCACCCAAGGGATACGGAAAAGCTCATAAACACGTTGAAAGAGCTAAGGGATTTAGGAAATACCGTTATAGTGGTAGAACACGATCACGAGACCATAGAATCCGCTGATTATGTTATAGAGCTTGGACCGGGGGCTGGTAAAAATGGAGGTAGCATAGTAGCAAAAGGAAGCGTAGGGCAGATAAAAAAAGATAAAAAGTCTCTTACTGGGGGCTATCTATCCGGGAGGCTTTATATAGAGACACCAAAAGAACGAAGGAAACCCCAAAAAGGCTTTCTTACCGTAGTGGGCGCCAAAGAGAACAATCTAAAGAATATAACGGTGAGGTTTCCAGCGGGGCTTTTTATATGCGTAACGGGAGTCTCTGGTAGCGGTAAATCGAGCCTTGTTTACGATATACTCTGGCAGTATGCAAAAAGACACTTTTACAGCTCTTACGAGTATGTGGGAAAGTTTGACAGGATTGAGGGTATTGAGCTTTTTGACAAAGCTATAAACGTAGACCAGTCTCCCATAGGGAGGACCCCAAGGAGCAACCCCGCCACCTATGTGAAGGTTTTTGACGCTATAAGAGAACTTTTTAGCCAGACCCCGGAGGCAAAAGCAAGAGGATATACCCCGGGCAGGTTTTCCTTTAACGTAGAGGGTGGAAGGTGTGAGGCCTGTCAGGGAGAAGGGGTGATAAAGGTGGAGATGCATTTTTTACCGCCTGTTTATGTTACCTGCGATGTTTGTAAGGGTGCCAGATACAACAAAGAAACCCTTGATATAAGGTATAACGGCAAAAATATATCCGATGTTTTAAATATGACCGTGGATGAGGCTTACGAGTTTTTCAAAAACATCCCTTCTATATCAAGAAAGCTAAAACTCCTTCAAGAGGTGGGGCTTGGTTACATATCCCTTGGGCAGAACGCCACAACCTTGTCTGGAGGGGAAGCCCAGAGGATAAAGCTATCTAAAGAGCTGTCAAAAAAAGATACCGGCAATACGCTATATCTTCTGGATGAGCCCACCACAGGTCTTCACACCGATGATATAAAAAAGCTTATAGGCATACTCCAAAGGCTTGTGGATAAGGGAAACACCGTCGTGGTGATAGAGCACAACTTAGAGCTTATAAAGTGTGCGGACTGGATCATAGATATAGGTCCAGAAAGCGGGGATAGAGGTGGATATCTCATCTTTGAAGGGCCTCCTGAAGAGCTCATAAAACATCCTCACTCTTATACTGGCAAAGCCCTGAAGCCTCTTTTAGAAAGGGGTTATTGATTCAAGGTGCTTCATCCTGCTTAGCTGTCCACAGGCGGCCGAAAGCTCTAAACCTTTGCTCCATCTTATTGTGCAGGATATATCGTTTTTTAAAAGCTCCTGCTGGAATCTGTATATGTCTGATTCATCTGGTCTTTTAAAAGGAAGCATCGGGCTCTCGTTATAGGGTATGAGGTTTAGCTTTATCTTATGTTTCAGGCTTTTAAGAAGATTTGATAGATTCTTTGCATCTTTTATAGAGCTGTTTATATCTTTTATTAAAACATACTCTAGTGTAATGCGTCTTCTTGGTTCTAATGGGTATTCTTTTAAAAGCTCAAAAACCTCTTTCAAAGAACCCACGACGTTTGGCATGAGGGTTTTTCTAACATCATCCGAAGAGGCGTTCAGAGATATGGCTAGATTTAATTTATTTAAAACATCGTCTTCTTTTAGCTTTTTAAGATAGTTTGTATAGGCGCTTGTGGAGATGGTGATATGTCTTTTGGAGAGTTCAAACTCCTTCAAAAATATCAAAGAGGCCTTTTTGAGGTTTTCAAAGTTAGCAAGAGGTTCTCCCATACCCATAAAAACGATGTTTCTTATGAAGATATTTTTAAAGATGGATATATAAAAGTACTGATCCACGATTTCTGCAAAGCTCAGATTCCTGACCAGCCCTCCTATGGTGCTTACACAGAACTTGCATCCCACCGCACAGCCTATCTGGGTTGATACACAGAGGGTATAATGGTCTTTCTCTTTTATCAAAACACTCTCTATAAAATGATTGTCCTTTGTTCTAAACACAAACTTCGTGGAGTCTTCCCCTTCCACGAAAGAGTCAAGACTTAGCACGTGAAAATCTATCCTGAGACTTTCTCTCAAGCTCTTTGGCAGATCTGTCATAAGGGCTATATCTGTAATTTTTTTCTTAAAAGCCCAATACTTTATCTGGGATATTCTATATCTTTCTACGTTTAGCTTGTTTTGAAGCTCAAAGTAATCTTCTAGAATGTTTATCATTGTAAGATGTTTTCTATAAGCTTGTAGGATAGCCTGTTTGTAATCTCTATATAATCATCCCTTATGAGGGTTTCCTCTTTTATACCCTCTTGTTTTAAATCTTCTTGATAGGCTTTAATCCACTCTGATATCATGTCCTTTGTTAGCTCTATGTGAAACTGAATACCGATGGCGTTTTCATATACAAAAGCCTGATTTTGATATTTGTCGGAGCTGTATATCCTTATGGCGTTTTTTGGTAAATCAAACGTATCCTGATGCCACTGGAACACGAACAGCTTTTCTGGAAAACCTTTAAAGAACTTGTGCTCATTTTCTTTTTTTATCTCATACCAGCCTATCTCTTTACCGTTTTCACCCTTATAAACTCTTTCTCCTAGGACATGAGCTAACATCTGAGCTCCAAGGCATATACCTATAACTGGTTTCTTGGCTTTTAAGAAATGCTCTATGATTTTAAATTCTCTACTCAAAAAAGGATATTCGCTCTCTTCATAGACTCCCATATACCCGCCCAGCACAAAGAGCATATCAAACTCTTCCTCTGGCAGGCTTTTGGCCTGGTCTATGTATCTTATCTCTATTCCTTTTGATGCTAATATATCGTTGAAAATACCGGCATGCTCTATCTGAACATGCCTTAGTATCAGAGCTTTCATTAAAACATGCCGGGTGGTTTTCCTTTTGATATGATGAGCCTTTCTACGGGTTTGTCTTCTTTTAGATGGCTTTCAATGATCTCTTTTACGTCTTCTTTTTTTACGTTGCCGTACCATATACCTTCTGGATATACCACCACCGTTGGTCCCATGCCACAGGGTCCAAGACAGCCTGTTGGAGTTACAACCGTTGTCATCATAAGCTGAGGATCCTGTTGAAGAGCGTCCGCAAAAGCGCTGTAGATATCCCTGCTTCCTTTTTCTGCGCAAGAGCCCATTGGATGACCTGGTGGTCTTTGATTTACGCATATAAATACGTGTTTGAACATACCGCCTCCTTAAAAAGGTTTTTTACTAATTTATAACGTTTCCAGGCTTTTTGCATGATAAAAGCCCTAAAACTTGGATGTATGGTCTGGTTGGTTGCAGTCGTGGTATTAATTTCTCATTCAAAGTCTATTACCTTTAAAATAGTTTTATGGCTTTTAAAAAGATGAAGTTTGGATTTTATGTGAAAGAGGATGAGGAGGCGAAAGCGTTTGCAGGGTATATAGAAAAAGAGCTTGAGA
>CAYFGH010000004.1:0-31565 GCA_964342735.1 uncultured Aquificaceae bacterium | reverse complement strand
TTGCAACTAGTTTATTTCTCTATTTATACCCTGGATATATATCTGTTCTAATATCCTTTTTACTATGGGAGCAGCGGTGAGGTTTCCTTCGATACCATGTTCTACTATAACACCCACCACATATTTGGGATCTCTATAGGGAGCAAACCCCACAAACCAGGCATCCGGTTGATATTTCCATGGACTGTTTGGACCCACATGTTTTCCAAACACCACCTGAGCGGTTCCCGTTTTACCGGCTATATCTACGATGGTGGACAATGCATTTGTACCGGTACCTTTTAACACCACCTCTCTTAACCCTTTTTTGACTATAGAATAATCTTCTAAAGGTGCTCTTACATACCTGTATACTTTTCTGGTGTTTTTAAATATTACCTTCCCATCGGCGGTTTTTATCTCTTTTAAAAGTGTTGGCTGGTAAATAACGCCGTTGTTGGCGATGCCTTCCATCATGGTGACCTGTTGCAACAGCGTTACAAGCACATACCCTTGGCCTATGCTCATGTTTACGGTATCGCCATCGTACCAGGGCTGATGGAATTTTCTTAGTTTCCAGCTTTTAGTAGGCAAAAATCCAGGGGAGTTGTAGAGTTCAAAGGGTATGCTGGAACCGTATCCAAAGGCCTTTTCTATATCGTATATCTTTCTCTGACCCAGTTTCAATCCAAGCTGATAAAAAAACGTATCGCAGGAGTTTTGTATGGCTTGGTCTATGGTTTGATATCCTGTGTCGTATCTTATCCAGTTGTAGAATATGTGATTACCAACTTTTAGATAACCAGAGCAGTCGATGGTGGAAGATGGGGTGATAACACCATATTTTAAAGCAGCTATCGCTATAGGGACTTTGAAAACAGAACCCGGTGGATATATAGCTTCTGTAGCTCTATTTAGAAAGGGTTTAAGAGGGTCGTTTATGATTTTATTCCAATCTTTGTAAACATCGTTTGGATTGTAATCCGGAAAACTGTCCAGAGCCAGTATCTCACCGTTGTGGGCGTTCATCACAATTACAGCGCCCACCTTCTGGCCAGAATCTAAAAATACTTTATGCACTATATCCTGAATCTTTGAGTTTATAGTAAGTATAACAGTATCTCCTTGTACTGGTGATTTTTCGTCTATGGTATAAAGCTCTTTTCCCAGTGCGTTTACCATTATCTTCTTGTATCCCAGCGTTCCTATGAGGTATTTGTTAAATTTCCTTTCAATACCAGCTTTGCCTACCAGACTCTGAGGTCCTATATTGTACTCTTTTAACTCTTTAGCTGTGGGGAGTCCTACGTAGCCTATTATGTGTGAATATTCACTGCCGTATGGATAGATTCTTTTCGGTACTATACCCACAAATATGCCAGGGAATTTATACGAGTTTGCATAAAATGTATCCAGTTGTTCTGTGTTTAAATTATCCATTATCTTTATAGGTGTTATAGAGTTTTTGTTGGCTTTTATTATGCTTGTTATGTCTATGCCGAACATGTTTTTTAATAGTTCTATCTCTTTATCTAAATCTTTGTTTTTAGATATTTCCTGAGGGTCTATGTAAAGGTCGTACGTTGGCACATCGTAAGCTAGCTTCACACCATCAGAGCTTTCTATTGTGCCTCGTGGCGGATATAGTATTTGGAGTCTTGTGTAGTTTTGCTTTGATGCTTCGTAGTATTTTTCTCCTTTTATCACCTGAAGATAAAAAAGTCTTGCACCCACTGCAATATAGGCCACTAATACTAAAAGCCCGAAAACCAGGTAGTTTTTTTTCATATTTTTTTACTGCAAACTTTTTCCAAGCCAACCAATATCAAGCTATCTACTAAAACACTCATAATAAAAATAATAGGATGTAGATTGACATGCCCATATTTTAAATATAATATACCTGCATTTGTGATTTTAACAAGGATATCAAAAATCAAAAAAACTGGCAACTTCAAATAGTCAAATCCCATAGTATAACTCATCAACAATCTCAGTATGAGGCTGTAGAGTGTATAGCTAAAGGTAAAAACTCCCATCGTGTTTGCGCTAAGATCCATCAGTATTCCAAATATAAAAGCATGAAAGGGTAGGTATACGTCCTCTAGACTCATGAACAACAGCGGCAAAAATGCTTCCGGAAATGGATAGGTTCCATTACCTTCTAAAAGAAACAATTCTAAGATAAAAAGCACTACAGAAGATATGAAAAAGCATTTTTTATTCATGCTTGTTTCCTATAACCACAACAAAATCGTATATGTTTGGATTTGCCATCGGTTTTACTACAACCTTTAAAAAGAATAAATTGTGCGTTCTGTTTATGCTATAAACTTTTCCCACAAGCAGATACGGTATATCCTGGTTTTTCAAGCTTCTATAATATATCAAATCACCTTGTTTTATATCATCTGAGGAACTGGCGTTTATAATGCTTCCATAAGGAAAGCCTCCTTTGTATATATATGTATCACCGGTGGCATAATCGTAAACAAGCGTATGGAACTTTTCGTTGTATACAGTCATGACATACGCTATGTTTTTATATGTTTTATATACTACACCTATGAAATAGCCGTTGGAAGAAACGATATCCCCTTCTTTTATTTTACCGTTATTTTTTATCTCTATAAAACCTTTTTTGCCAGAAAGATCGTAGCCTATTACCCTGGTTATTAAGATATCTGGTTTTGATTTCTGGTTTATAAAAGATAAGCTGTTTGATATGTAGTAAAGCTGTCTTGCCTCATTCTGGCATTTTGAGAGCTCATACTTAAACGTTTCATAATAAGCTAGCTTTTTCTTAAGTATAGAATTTTCTCTTTTTGTGTTTATCAAAAAAACATAATCTGATAAAAGGTCTCTGCCAAGCGTGTATATGCTTAGTCTGTAGCTGCTGATATAGTTTAGGGGATTGTGATATATCAGCAAATAGTTGAATCTGGCAGGTATTAAAAGCAGTATAAAAGAAACTGCAAATACCAATGAATATAAAAACCCTAATTTCATGCAAAAGATATTTTCTTTAGAAGCCCTGTATCGTCTACTACCTTTCCAACTCCTTTAGCAACAGCTCTTAGTGGATCTTCACAGTAATAGGTCTTTATGCCTAAGTCTTTTGTGAGTTTTACATTTAGATTTCTTAGCAACGACCCACCTCCGGCTAGTACTATACCTCTTTCTACTATGTCCGCTGCAAGTTCTGGTGGTGTGTTCTCCAGAGTAGTCCTTACTGCACTTACTATTGTGTTTAGGGTATCCTCTAAGGCTTCGTATATCTGTTCTGATTGGACAATTATTGATTTTGGAAGGCCGGTAGCATCTCTTCCTTTTACTTCCATTTCTTTTTTTTCTGTAGGATATATCGCAGAACCAAGCTCTATCTTTATCTTTTCTGCTGTTTGTTCACCTATTAGCATTCCAAACTTTCTTTTTATATACTCAGCGATAGCCTCATTCATCTCATCTCCGGCTATTTTTAAAGAATGTGATATCACAATACCCGATAAAGATATAACAGCTATATCGGTAGTTCCACCACCTATATCCACTACCATGTTTCCTACTGGTTCTGATATCGGCAAATCTGCTCCTATGGCAGCAGCCATGGGCTCTGCTATCAAATATACCTCTCTTGCTCCTGCTGACTTTGCAGCATCTATTACAGCTCTTTCTTCCACTGGGGTAACACCTGATGGAACCCCTATCACGACTCTAGGTTTTGGTTTAAAGATACCTTTACCTATAGTTTTTTTTATAAAAGACGATATCATTACCTGAGTAATCTCAAAATCTGTAATAACCCCATCTCTCAGCGGTCTTATAGCTTTTATGTATTCAGGCGTTTTACCGAGCATCTCCTTTGCTTCCGAACCTACCGCTAACACCTTGTTTTTTCTGGAGTCTATGGCTACTATGGAAGGCTCTTCCAAGACTATTCCTCTTCCTGGTACGAATACCACACTGTTGGCTGTTCCCAAATCAATACCTATTGCGCTGTTGACGAATCCAAACATATAAATATTTTATCTCATTTTTACATTATTTTTTATATACGTTGATGGCTAAGTCGTATATGCTGTCTGCCAGATGCACATAAATATCTTTGTTTTCTAAATTTTGAATTAACTCCTCCGGTAAAAACTCGTATCCATGATAAGCCCCTATAAGAGCCCCTGTGATAAAACCTATGGAATCTGTATCTCCCCCAAACTCCCAGTAGGAGTTTACTGCACTTATAAACGTATCAAAAGGATATTCTATTCCCTCTGATAGAAAATAATAAAGCGAAAGCCCCAAGCTCTCAAGCACGTAGTTTCCGTTGCCTATCGTGGTTATGGCCCTTTCTTTAGAATATCCATTTTCTAACGCTTCTATTATAAGATCTATAGTTTTTTTTGTATGATGAGAGCTGACTTTTTGTTTTAAATTATTTAACAGATCTAACCTTCCTTCTGGAGTATCAAGCATTTCATCGTTTTTTATGGCTTTTACTAAAAAAGTGTTGAATAAAATAGCCCCGTCAAGAGCCTCAGTGCTTCTGTGTGTGATGGCGGTTACAAGCTTTGCGGCCTCTTCAGATAGAGCTTCATCGTAAAAGTGAAGCATGGAGACCGCTACCGTTCTCAGTATTCCTTCTACGGAGGAGTATTTAAACCCTTCGGTGATGTTGTTTGATAAATCGTATATGGCTTTTAGTATGAAAGGATCTGGATATCTATGGATTTTTTCGTTAAAAGCCCAAGACCTTAACCTTTCAAAATAATCATACACGTCCAGCTTTTTTGATTCTACTATGGACTCTAGCAATAGTTTTACAACGGTGGTTTCATCGGAGGTTTCGTTTGGTGCTTGAAATTGGGCGGGTGAGCTAGGATGAGGCTCTACAAATGTGCTTACGGGCAGGTCTTTGTAAAATTCTTCTACCTGGTACACATCAAGGTCTTCAAAGGATTTGCCTATGGCATCCCCTATAGCAGCACCGAGGATTATACCTCTAAACTTACTTTTCATAAAACGCCTTTTGTAGACAGAATACCCTTATCGTGTTTTGATACTGCCTGTCTTACACTAAAAGCCAGCGCTTTTACAGCGCATTCGGCTATGTGGTGCAGGATATGACCTTCTAAAACCTTTATATGAACGGTGGCTTTTGATTCCAGGGCAAAACCCTTTATAAACTCCCATATAAGTTCAAAATCAAACTCTGTGATCTTGCCCCTTAAATCTTTCCTGTCGTAATAAAAAAGTCCTCTGCCTGAAAAATCAAGTGAACAAAGCACCAGTGCCTCATCCATAGGAAGTATTGCAAAGCCGTATCTGTTTATTCCAGACTTATCCCCCAGAGCTTTTATCACAGCCTGTCCAAGCGTTATGCCAACGTCCTCTACAAGATGATGGAACGATACATCTATATCACCTTCGGCTTTTAATTTTATATCTATAAAGCTGTGCTTGGAAAAGCTCTCCATCATGTGATTCAAAAATCCAACGGGTGTTTCTATCTGGTAGATGCCTGACCCGTCTAAATTTATCTCTATATCAACAGCGGTTTCTCTGGTCTGTCTGAAAATGTGTGCTACTCTCATATGTACTCTTCCTTTATATAATCTCTTAAGACCTTAGGTACCCTTATCTTTTGATCTTTTGTCTGATAGTTTTCCATTATGGCCACAAGGGTTCTGCCCACCGCCAGAGAGGAGCCGTTTAGCGTGTGGACAAACCTGTTTTTACCGGTTTTGTCTTTAAACCTTATATTTGCCCTTCTGGCTTGAAAATCCTCGCAGTTTGAACAGGATGAGATCTCTCTATACTTGTTTTGGGATGGTATCCACACCTCTATATCGTAGGTTTTAGAAGCTGAAAAACCGATATCACCAGAGCAAAGCGTCACCACCCTGTAAGGAAGTTCTAAGAGCTGCAGTATTTCTTCGGCGTTTTTTAAGAGTTTTTCAAGCTCGTCGTAAGAACTATCAGGATGTACTATCTTCACAAGCTCCACCTTGTTAAACTGGTGCTGTCTTATTAGACCCTTTACATCTTTTCCGTGAGAACCGGCCTCTCTTCTATAACAGGGTGTATAAGCTGTAAGGTTTATGGGCAAATCGCTCTCCTGTAAGATGGTATCTCTGTATACGTTCACAAGGGAGACTTCCGCGGTGGGGATAAGATATAAATCATCTTCTGTTATATAGTAAAGCTCTTCTTGAAATTTTGGAAGCTGGCCAGTGCCTATCAGGGCATCCGGTTTTACAAGATGAGGCACCATCATCTCCTGGTAGCCATTTTTTGTATTTACATCAAGCATAAAGTTTATAAGAGCCCTTTCTAACTTGGCCAGAGGACCTTTTAGTATGCTGAATCTACTTCCTGATATGGCGCTGGCCTGGTCAAAATCTATGAGACCCCTTGATATGCCAAGCTCTGAATGCTCTTTTATGTCAAAGTCAAACTTCGGTATCTCTCCCCATCTTTTTATCTCTACGTTGTCGTTTTCGTCTTTTCCATAGGGGACACTTTCGTGTAAAAGATTTGGAATCCTAAGAAGTAGATCGTTAAGATACTTTTCTAGTCTGTGAAGTTCGTCCTCTAGCTCCGCTATATCGTTTTTTAGATTTTTTATCTCCTCTTCTAAATCTTCTGTGTTTATGCCCTGTTTTTTCAATACCCCTATCTCTTTGCTCTTTGCGTTTCTTATGGCTCTTAGCTCTTCCAATCTTTTTATCTTCTGCCTTCTTTCTTCGTCTAATTTCAGGATATCGTCTATCCTGTCTCTTAGAAAGATATCCCTTTTTGCAAGGTTTTCTTTCACAAAATCTGGATTTTTTCTTATAAGCTCAATATTTATCATAACCTTACCACCCTGTAAATTTTATCGTCTTTTAAATCAAGGATCTTTTCTTCTGGAACGCTTATGTTTGCCGGAACTTTTATCTTCTGTATCAGGCTTTTAATATCAGATTTTATATAAGAACCATTAAATGTAGAAATGAGCACCTCAAAATCCTCATCCTCGTTTACAAAGAGAAAATCTCTTATGTTTAGGCTCTTTTGTTTTAAAACGTTTGTGCCCTGAGAGGTTCTTGATTTTTTAGGAATGTCTTCTAATTTTATCTTTTTAGCATACCCCTCTTCCGTTACTAAAAGCCCAAAAACCTTATTTTCCAAGGCTTTTACTATTATGGCTTCGTCTTCATCGGTTAATTTGATACACTGCAAAGCCTTTGAACCGGATGTGGAAGCTCCTATATCCTGGGTTTGTATCCTGTTTATATATCCTTTTTTGGTGATGATGAGTATTTCGTTTTCGTCCTGAGATCCACTTATATAAACCACCTCTTCGCCTTCTGCTAGCTTTACAATTTGAAATCCTTGGGTTTTGTATTCAAACTCCACCAGCGGTATCTTTTTTATATAACCTCTGTTGGTTAAAAGTAAAAGCCTTGAGTCGTACTGCTCTCTTACAAAAACTCCTATTGCGTACTCATCGACATCTTTCATGTGGACAACGCTTCCAGATAGCGCTTCAGAACCAGCGGTCCAGTATACCCTTCCTTTGTTTGATACTATAAAAAGCCCTTCTGTAAACTTTAGCCTTGCGGTGCTTATAATGGGAGATTTCTCCTCTTTTTCAAAGACTTCGCTTTCAAGATAATCTAGAGGTCTTATGGCGCCATTTCTTGTTACAAACACATCCACATACACATCTTCTTTTGTCATACCTTCTATAAGCGTTCTTCTTGGGTCTTTGAAGCGCTCTGATAGCTCTTTTGTCTCTTTTATGAATATGTTTATCCTTTCTTGCTTGTTTTCGAGGATGTTTTTGTAGCTTTTAATATTTTCTATGAGTTCATCGTGTTCTTTTTGAAGCTTAGAGGTTTCTAAAGAGGTGAGTCTTTGGAGTCTCAAATCCAGTATGGCCTGGGCTTGCTTTTCCGTTAAAGACCATCCTTTCATGAGCTTTTCTTTGGCATCCTGGGCATCCTCTGAAGCTCTTATGGTTTCAATGACTCTGTCTATGTCTTTTATGCATATTAAAAGCCCCTCTACTATATGAAGCCTTTCTTCGGCTTTTTTCAGGAAAAACTCCGTTCTTCTATATATTACATTTAGCCTGTGTTTGAAAAATTCCATCAGCATGTCTTTGAGGTTTAAAAGTTTTGGCTCAAGCCCCACCAGAGCCACCATGTTTATGGGAAAGTTCTTCCTAAGGGGTGTATTTTTGTAAAGCTTTTTTAATACCGCCTCTCCCTTGGCGTCTCTTTTTAGTTCTATAACTATTCTTATACCCTCTTTATCGGATTCGTCTCTTAAATCAGATATCTCTTTTAGCTTACCAGCTCTTGCAAGCTCTGCTATTTTCTTTATAAGCTCTGCTTTGTTTACCATGTAGGGGATCTCTGTTATTATTATCTGCTCTTTGCCAGAGCTTGTCTTTTCAACCCTTGCCTTTGCCTGTATGGTGACCTGCCCTCTTCCGGTTTTATAAACCTCAGGAGATACCTCTCCCACTATGATACCGCCTGTTGGGAAATCTGGCCCTTTTATATATTGCATCAGCTCTTCTACGGTGATATCTTGATTTTGAGCCAGTGCTACCAGAGCATCGCATACCTCTTTTAAATTGTGTGGTGGTATAGATGTGGCAAGACCCACTGCTATACCGGTGGTGCCGTTGCAGAGGAGATTTGGCATCTTTGCAGGTAATACTTGAGGCTCCATCACACTTTCGTCAAAGTTTGGCATGAAATCCACCGTATCGTTTTCTATGTCTTCTAAGAGGCTCATCGTTATTCTGGCGAGCTTTGCCTCTGTGTATCTCATGGCAGCGGGTGGATCTCCGTCTATGGAGCCGAAGTTACCCTGTCCTATAACAAGAGGGTACCTCAGGTTAAAATCCTGTGCCATCCTCACAAGAGCATCGTATATGGCCTGATCTCCGTGGGGATGGTATCTTCCCATCGTATCTCCCACTATACGAGCGCATTTTTTGAAGGGTTTGTCTGGGGTAAGGTCCATTTCGTACATGGCATAGAGTATTCTTCTTTGAACGGGTTTTAAACCATCTCTAACATCTGGGATTGCTCTTCCCACTATGACAGACATTGCGTAGTCAAGATAAGACTGCTTAGCCTCTTCTTCTATAGGGATTTCCAGTATTTCCATAGTAAAATTTTATCATATCTTTGTGATATAATGTTAAGACTATGGAATTTGAAGCGGTGATAGGTCTGGAAGTTCATGTACACATGGATACCAAAACCAAGATGTTTTGCTCTTGTAAGATAGAATACGATGCTCCACCAAATACAAACGTGTGTCCTGTCTGTATGGCGTTGCCCGGGAGCTTACCGGTAATCAACAAAAGAGCTCTTGAGTATGGCATAAGAACGTCTCTGGCGCTAAACTGCACCATAAACCTCACGTCTATAATGGCAAGAAAGCATTATTTCTATCCGGATTTGCCAAAAGGATATCAGATATCTCAATATGAAAAACCTCTGGCCGAACATGGTTTTGTGCTTTTAGAAAATAAAAAAGTAAGAATAAGAAGGCTTCATTTGGAAGAAGATGCCGGCAAAAACAACCACTACGAAAACAGCTCTTTGGTGGATTTAAACAGGGCAGGCACCCCTCTTATGGAGATAGTGACAGAACCTGATATAAACTCCAGCGAAGAGGCAAGGGAGTTTCTGGAAAAACTGAGAGCAATCGTAAGATATGCCGGTGTTTCAAAGGCTGATATGGAAAAAGGGCAGTTAAGGTGCGATGTGAACGTCTCTTTGAGGCCAAAGGGTTCAAAAGAGCTTGGTACCAGAGTAGAGGTTAAAAACGTAAACTCTTTTAAGTTTGTGCAGAAGGCTATAGAGTATGAGATAGAACGTCAAAAAGCCATCCTTTTGGAAGGAAAAGCAATAGAACAAGAGACCAGAGGTTTTGACCCTCAAACAGGCAAAACCTTTGTGATGAGAACCAAAGAAGAGGCAGAAGATTATAGATATTTTAAAGACCCTGATCTATTGCCGGTTATAGTGAGTCAGGAGCTGTTGGAACAGATAAAAGACAGCATGCCGGAGCTTCCGGATGAGCGTATTGAAAGGTTTATGAGAGATTACGGACTGTCAAGATATGAGGCGTCTGTCCTTACAAATCTAAAAGAGCTTGGAGATTTTTATCAGGAGGCCACAAACTATACAAAAGAGTACAAACTCCTGTGCAACTGGCTTTTAAACGACGTGCTTGGCTTTATGAACGAAAATCAAATGGAAGAAATTCCGACTACCCCTCAACATCTTGCCAAACTTGTAGAGCTCATCAAAAAAGATGTTATATCCACAAAAATTGCAAAAGAGATTATAAAGGACATGCTTTTGACCAGAAAAGATCCAGAGCTTATCATGGAAGAGAAGGGGCTAAAGCAGATCTCTAACGAAGATGAGATAAGGGCTGTAGTGATAAGCGTGCTGGAGAAATATCCTCAAGAGAGGGAGAGGTTAAAAGGTGGTGAAGATAGGCTCGTGGGATTTTTTGTGGGAGAGGTGATGAAACTTACCAAAGGTAAGGCCAATCCAAAACTTGTGAACAAGCTAATAAGAGAGTGCTTATGAGGATAGCTATAGGTTCTGATCACGCTGGGTTTGATCTGAAAGAGGCTTTGAAAGAACATATATTATCAAAAGGCTACGAGCTGATAGACTGCGGTACTTACTCAAAAGATTCCACGGATTATCCTCTTTATGCAAAGGAGGTAGCTCTTCATATTAAAAGCCAGAAAGCAGATAGAGGCATACTCATCTGTGGAAGCGGTATAGGGATGTCTATCAGCGCCAACAAGATAAAAGGCATAAGGGCAGCCCTTTGCTTGAATGAATACATGGCCAGGATGAGCGTAAGAGACAACAACGCAAACGTGCTCTGCCTTGGGGCCAGAGTGGTGGGTATAGAGCTTGCAAAGTCTATAATTGATGCCTGGTTTGAGGCTCATTTTGAGGGCGGAAGACACGAAAGAAGGTTAAGGATTATAGCGTCTTTTGAAGAAGAAGGTATATAAATGAAAAGGATAGCCATCACGGGTGGGGCTGGTTATATAGGCTCTCACATGCTAAAAGAAGCTCTTAAGAGAGGATATGATGTTCTTGTGATAGACAACCTTTCCACAGGCCACCGAGAGTTTGTAAAGGGTGGGATATTTTTAGAGCAAGATATGCAAAGCGAAGAGACGTTAAAGGCGCTTATGGATTTTAAACCTGAGGCGATAGTGCATTTTGCAGCCTATATAGCTGTTGAAGAGTCTGTGCAAAACCCCATAAAATATTATCAAAACAACTTCTGCAACAGTTTAAGGCTTTTAGAATACGCTTTAAAAGCAAACGTGAAACATTTTATATTCTCTTCCACAGCGGCGGTTTACGGTATAAAATCTGACAAACCCGTAAAAGAAACAGATTCTGTAGAACCCATAAACCCCTACGGACAGGCAAAGGCAAACTTTGAAAAGGCTCTGGAGGATGTTGCCAGGGTAAGCGATTTAAAGTATGTGATATTAAGATACTTCAACGTGGCGGGTGCTGATCCAGAAGGAGAGCTTGGGCAGATCTCTAAAAAGCCAACGCACCTTATATTAAGGGCATTAAAAGCGGCAAAGGGTGAGATAAAAGACTTTGGTATATACGGTACAGATTACAATACAAAGGATGGAACCTGTATAAGAGATTACATACACGTGTCTGATCTTGTGGATGCTCATTTTGAAGCCATGAGATACCTTGAAGAGGGTGGTGCTTCTGATATCTTTAACTGTGGTTATGGAAGAGGGTTGAGTGTAAAAGAAGTGGTTGATATAGTAAAAGATGTCACAGGAGTGGATTTTCCGGTGTATCATTACGACAGAAGACCCGGGGACCCACCTGTTCTTATAGCGAATAACGAAAAGATAAAAAGCACCTTAGGATGGAAACCAAAATACGACGATCCATACTTTATAGTAAAAACTGCCTGGGAATGGGAGAAAAAGCAAGCTTAAGTTTTTCTTATATGATCCAGTGTATTTATTAAAAGCCCAGAAACGATAAAGGCTGAACCTATTATCTCATACATATCCATCCTTTCTTTCAGTATGATCATAGAGCACACCATACCTATCACAGGGGTTATGAGCATCGTAAGCCCCATAAAACCAGCAGGAAGTCTTTTTATAGCATAGCTCCATATCACCCACGCCAAAGCGTTTGCTAAAACGGCGTTGTAGATTATACCAAACAAGAGCGTAAGTGAGAATTTGATGTAAAATTTTTCAAATATCAGTGCAAAAACAAGTATCCCAACACCACCTATAAGCATCTGCCAGGCGTTTAAAGATACTATATCAAGGTTTAAACTGCGATGCTTTTTCTGCCATACGACTGCAAAAGCCCAGGATACACCGCTTAAAACAGCAAGGATATCCCCTAAAAAACCTTTACCATTTATCATACTCCAGGGTTCTAGCACCAGAAAAAGCCCCGTAAAAGCTAAAACGTTGCTCATTATCTCTTTTCTATCGGGTATCTCTTTAAGTAGCTTCCATGAAAAAAGCACCAGCCAGAAGGGCATAGAATAAACTAAGATGGCGGTTTTGCCTGCTTTTGCAAATTTTAGTGCCAGCACGGTGAGTCCCACAAATCCGGTGGTTTGCAAAAGCCCCAGTATGCTCACATATCTTATATGTTTTAGTTTCAGGCTTTTCTTATTAAAAGCCAGGATACCAAAAAGCAAAAAAGACCCCAGAATACTTCTTAAAAATGCAAAGTAAAGCTCCGGGATATAGCTTATGGTTTGCTTCATCAAAACCCAGTTATAACCCCAGATAAAAGATAAAAGGATGAGCGAAGCAAAGGCTTTTTTATCTATGTTCATTAAATATATTTGAGGATGGTGAGGTTCTTCTGGTCTGATATCAGATACATAAGCGATTGATAAGCTAACTGATATTGAGAGTAATCTGTCAGCACGTTTGCAACGTTGGCATCTTGATAGTTGGCAAGCTCATTTGTGGCTACTGTGGTGGTGTTTGTGAGGACGCTGTTCTGGGTCTGGATGCTCTGTATATAGCTTCCCACTTGAGCGTTTGCAAAAGATATCTGGTCTAAAGCTCTTTGAACGTTGAATATGTAACTTCCGTTTGGTATTTGGCTTGTATTAAACTGAGAAAAAGCGCCGTTTACTACGTCGGTGGCGGTAAGAGACTGGGATGCAAGCATAGAGCTTATCTCAAGGCTGTATGTGCCATCTTTGTTTCTTACAAAATCAGCATAGGCAGCACCGTTTGAGGCTTTGTTTATAAGGTTTGCCACATCTATAAGGCTCATGTTGGCAGTGTAATCTATTGGTATAGTGCTGGAGCTTATTCTTATTTCCAGAGTTCCGTTTGTTCCTATAGGTGCTGTTAGGCTGTTGAAGGATTGAGAGGATATAACCATGTTTGCTCCAAGTTCTTTATCTATGGTAGGAAGACCCAAGCTTAACCTGTCAGCGGTTTGTTTGAGAACAGAGAATACGCTTTCTTGTTTGAACGAAGAGGATACATACTGATTTAAATCGATTATGTTAAGAGGTTTTGCCACATCGTTACCAGCTATTTCTAAAGAAAACGTAGAGTTTGAATTTTGTCTTATAAAAGATTGAAGCGTACCGCTAAATACGTTGTTTATGTAATTTGATAGTTCTAGTAGGTTTGATGGGGTTTGATTGAGCGTATAGAGAGAATTGCTATCTGCTAAAGAGTAAGTGGCGGATAGGTTGTTGGTGGATGGTGATATCTCAATACCGTAAGTGTTGTCTATGTTGTGCAGTATAGAAGCTTTGAAGTTTCCGCCGGTGGATGCTGATATTTTGTTTAAAAGCGTAGATAATGTGTCCGTACTTGAGTAAGATATATTGTAAACGTTTGTGGAAGAAGCTGTGACCATGCTTAAAGATATGGTGCCAGATACACCAAGGCTTGAGTTTGTGGAAGAAAGTCCGGCTTTCCAGTCCCATTCGTAGGGTGTGTTGTTGTAGTTTATCTGGTATACGTTTGTGCCGTAGTGTATTATAAGTTCCCCTGGACCTGAAAAGCTCTGGGTGTAGGAGTTATAAGATGCCGATGTGGTCATTATATTTAGACCAAAGACATTCTGACCGTTTAGGTAAGTGGGTACCTGGTAGGAGTTTGATATCTGGGTATAATAATCTGTGGTGGAGGCTTGATAAGAAAAATCTGACGTAAAAGGCTGGATAGACAAAGAGGCACCACCAAAAAGGTAATTATCACCAAATTTTTCATTGGCTTTTGATAATGTAAGCTCTAAAATAGAGTATATGCTTTGACCCATGTTTATAAGTTGGGTAGCGTTGTAAGTGGCATCGTTGGCTGCTGCTACAACATCGGTGTTTACCGTTTGAAGATAGTCATAAAGGTTTCCAAGCACAGATGTGGTGGTGGTCAAGACGTTGCTGGCTGAAAAGGCGTTTTGTGAGAATGTAGATAAAAGCACTATCTCTTTTTTTAGATTTATGACTTGCTGGGTATCTCCGGGGTTGTCGCTTATATTTAGAAGTTTGTACCCTGTGGAAGCTTCTTCTATCGTATCTTGAAGGTTGTTTAACACTACGCTATCCTGGGATTTGTAGAAGTTGTAAAGGCTTAAATCTGGTATTGCTCCTGCCATAAGATTAACCTCCGTTTACCATGTTAAGGGTGGTCTGCATTAGGTTGTTTAATATGCTTACTATGCTTGCAGAAGCCTGATAATCCTGCTGAAGATTTTGAAGGGTTATATACTGCTGGTCTAGTGATACCCCCTGCACCTGTGCCACCTGAGAGCTTATGGAGTTTACCAAAGAACTCATACTGCTATAACTTGTCTGCAAGACGTTTACTGTAGATGCCACAGAGCCTACTAGCGTCTGATAAAGAGATTTTGATGAAGCCCACCAGCTGTTAGAGTAGTAAGAAAAGTTAGAAGCTGAAGCAGGGTCTACATTTTGAAGTATGGCTCCCAAGCTCGGGTTTATGGATATGCTGGAAGCATCTATGCCGCCAAAGACCATCTCGCTTTTGTATATGTTGCCCCCACCCATTAAGAAGTTTGAGGATGAATCTGTCACTGTGTAGTTTGATGGATTTGATGAGCTTATAGCAAGAGAGTATGTGCCATCAGGGTTTGCTACGATACTGGCGCTGAAAAGACCCATCAGTGCTGGGTTTGAGTCTATCAACGTCGTTAAAGAATTTAGCGAATACTGACCGTAGTTTGATATAGAGTATATGGCGACGTTTCCATTGTAAAATGTAAGCGTCTGGTTCTGTCCTATTCCGTAAGAAGAAAGTGATACGGTGTTGCTAATGACGTTTTTGCTAAATACATAGGTGTTGTGAGAATCTGTTATGCCGTATTTAGCTTGATTTAATGAGGCTATATGAAGAGAATAAAGACCTGTAAAACTATTTCCGCTATCTACTATGTTGTACTGATCTGGATTTTTTATCTGTATCCTCAGATGATAAAGTCCGTCTTGTTCTTTTACTATGCTGGCACTAAATAAAGTTGCGGATGGTATTTGAGATAGTTCATTGGCTATCTGTACTAAACTTTTGTTTGTGTAAGTGATGCTAAAAAGCGCTGTTGTGTTGTTTCTAAAAGTGAGTACTCCTGTTTGAGATATAGTATCTGTGGAGGATGAAAGACCTATTGGCATATCTATAAAAGGAGATGAGACAATATTTGCATAGTACTTGCCCTGAAGGTTTGGATTGTTGTTTATGGCGTTTACTATCTGGTCTAAAGACATGTCTGTATAGTTTAGCTGGGCGTAAGTTCCAGAGCTGGAGTTGTCTATGAAAGATAGCACACCAGCAGGTCCAGAACCACTTGTAAACACTATGTTTGATGAAGAATCCACTATGTTGTAAACCCCTGTAAGAGAGCCAGCGGTGTTGCTGTAAGCTGGTGTAATCTGTAAATAGTAATTTCCAGATGGGTCTAAGGATATGTTTGCGTTAAACATTCCGCTTGCGTTTATAGAATTTGACAGTTGTACTAAGTTCAAAGACCCGTAATTTGATATCGTGTAGCTTGGTGTAGTACCGCTGTAAAGTGTAAGACTTCCATTGGATATTCCTAAGGATGAAAGCGTGGCTGCTGTGGAAGAAACATGGTTTGGAGGGAAACTCCATGTCTCTCCTTGATTTCCTATTGGCGAGTCAGTGTTTGCAACGTTTTGTACTAGATAATAGTTTGAACCGCTTTGAACAGGTATTTTTGTGTTCATTATAACGTTGGCCGCTACGTTGTCCTGTTCTACTTTGTATGTGTTTACATCGTATGAAAAATCTATCATGGCTTTGAGCTCACCGCCCTGGACAAAGTTTGTTATGTCTACAGCCTGACCGTTGTTGTTTAACCATTCTATCGTTTGATAGGGGGAGTTTCCGGAGCTTCCGAGCGCTAACTTCCAGTAGTTTGTACCATCCACCAGTGTAAAACCACCGTTTATTGAAATATGTACTCTTCCAATAGAGTCTTCTTGAACGTTGACGTTTATAAGTTTTGATAACTGAGATATGTAAGCATCTCTTTGGTCTAAAAGCTCTTTGTAGTTGTGAGCGTTTGAGTATGTGAGGGCATAAGATGTGGTTATCTGCTGGTTTAGATTGGCTAGATTCTTTATGAGGGTGTTTATCTGGTTTAAATATTGTAGTGACTGGGTTGGTACTTGATAAGCCAAATTGTTTATGGTAGATGCGTTGGAGTTTAGATTTTGAACGAAGTTGCTGGCGGTGGTGAGTACCTGGTTTTGGTATCCTACGTTTGATGTATCTGTAAAAAGCTGTGTGAACGCGCTGAAAAAAGCATCATCATATGATGTGGATGATGAGTTTGGACCAACTACGTTGAATATGGACTGTATCTTCTGGTTGTATTGAAGCCTTGTGTTAAAATAATCTAAACTTGAGCTTTTATTCTGTAAAAGCTGAAAAAAGTAAAGGTTTTGAACCCTCTGTATATCTTGGAGACTTACACCTATTGGATAGGTATCCTGTATTATAGGTACTTCTTTTGCATAGTTTGAGTTGCTGGCGTTTGTTATGTTCTGAGATGTGATGTCTATGGCTTGCTTAAAGATGTTTAAAGCGTTTGTCACCAGGTCGTAAGAACCAAATCCCATATCAGGCCCTCAAAGAAAATCCTCTTGATTTTATATATCCAACGGTTTCTTGTATAAACCCATCTATTATGCTGTTTAACTCTAATACAAGGTTTGATATGAATATAATATCGTTCATATGCTTTAGTATAGCCTCTTGAGGTGATTTTTCAATGATGCTTAGGAGCTCTTGGAGTTTTGAGGATATATTCTGATACTCAAAAGGCCTCTTAAGGGATTCTTTTATCTCAGCTATCAGCTTTTCCATGTCTTTTATATCGGTTTTTTCACTCATGTTTTTAGCACCAGACCAATATCTATTATGAGCTTTTCTAACACGTCCACCGGGTCTTGAAAATAGTATTTTATGCTCATGTCCGCTCTTTGCAACATCCTTATGATGGTAAATAGCTTGTCTTTTTTAACCGCTCTTAATTGTTTTGATAGTATGTTTTTTTGAAATGGATGTGTGATGTTTAATATTTTGCAGGTCTCTTCAAAATCTTTGTTCATCTTAAAAGCCAGATACATGTTTGCAAACTGTTTTTGTATAAAACCTAACGTTAAAAGTGGATGCTGTCCAAGTTTTATACTATCGTAGAATATAGATAGAGCTTTTTTTATATCCTGGTTTATTATTGCATCCACTATAGAAAAAGCTTCATCTTTTGGCTCTCTTATAAGGGCTTTTCTTACTACATCCTTTGTGATGGGCATTGATTTTGCAAGCACAAGGAGTTTATCGGTTTCGTTTTTTAGATTCAAAGAGTCTGTGCCTATTATGTTTATTATCTCGTTTATCACATCTTCATTGAGATTTATGCCTTCTTTCTTAAATTTCTTCTGTATCAGGCTTTTAAGATAATCAGGCTTTTTTTGTTTGGATGTCAGTATATTTATATCCTTTATTATACTCTGTATAAACTTTATATCCTTTTCCGATACATCATCATACTCTTCGAATATCAGTATGTTTTTTGTGTTTTTTATAAAATCAAGGTTTTCTTTTTTTATCTTGTTTAAAAGCTCTGTAAAATTTTTGATGATGATAGCACTTTTTTTGCTAAAGATATTTCTCGATGATACTATGTTTTTAAAATTCTCGTAGTCCAGTTCATCTGCCCAGTATGTTTTTGTATCGTATTTTTGTTTTAAAAGCTGTTCAAAATACTGGATGAAGTATACATCTTTTCCGTATAAAAGGGTATGGGTGAGGTTTTCAAAAGATGCTTCTTTTTTAATATAATCAAGCACATCAAGCATTCTTATAAAATAAGAGATTTAAAAGATTTTTCAATGTTTGCTTTATCAAATGCCTGTGCACCACCATATCTACCATGCCCTTTTTAAGCAAAAACTCTGATGTTTGAAAATCTTCTGGAAGCTGTTGTTTTATAGTTTGCTCTATAACCCTTGCACCTGCAAAACCTATTATGGCTTTTGGTTCCGCTATTATGACATCCCCCAAGAATGCGAAAGAAGCTGATACACCACCGGTGGTGGGGTTTGTGAGTATCGTTATAAAAGGTAGCGAGTTTTTATGCATCATATCAACAGCTATAGAGGTTTTTGCCATCTGCATGAGCGATATGATACTCTCTTGCATCCTGGCCCCGCCTGATGCTACAACGCTTATATGGGGTTTTTTATCCTGAATGGCTTTAAAACAGGCTAACTTAAAACGCTCACCCACCACAGAACCCATGCTACCACCTATGAAGTTAAAATCCATAACGCTTAAAATAACAGGATAATCATCCAGCTTTCCATCAAAAACTGTTATGGCTTCTGTAGTGTTTGAGGTTTCTTGTAGAGCCTTCAATCTATCCTTATATTTTTTTGTGTCTTTAAAGGATAAGAAATCGGTGGGTTTTATATACTCAAACAATACGGTGTAGTTGTAGTCAAGAAGCATGGCTGCCCACTGGTATGGGTTCATATGATGGTGATGTCCACATTTTGGACATACAAAGAAGTTTGTCTCTAATTCCTGGGCCAAAAGTATGTTTTTACACTCTTCGCACTTTGTCCAGAGGTTTTCTTTCTTCTCTTTTTTCCTAAAAAAATCAAATATACTCATATTAAATCTCTATGTTGTCTATGAGTCTGGTGCTTCCTATTCTCACAGCTATAAGTATTCTATCATACTTATCTGGTATCGTCTTCTCTTCTAACGTATCTTTATCCACTATCTTTATATAATCTATGCTGTCTACATCCAGCACATCCTTTGATAATTCTATCAACTCTTTTGAGTCTTTTATCCCCTTGTAAAAGTTTTCTTTTGCTTTTAATAAAAACTTATATATAGTGCTTGCTCGTTTTCTTTCCTGTTCGTTTAGATATGTGTTTCTGGAGCTCATGGCAAGCCCATCTTCTTCCCTTTTTGTGGGCACTGGTATTATCTCTATTGGAAAGTTTAGATCTTTTACAAGCTTCTCAATGATTTTTAACTGCTGATAATCCTTTTCACCAAAAAACGCCTTATCTGGGGTTACTATGTTAAAGAGCTTGGATACAACCGTGCATACCCCGTCAAAGTGCCCTGGTCTAAAGACCCCTTCTAATATATCCGCCATACGCCCTATGTTTATCGTTGTAGAAAATCCTTCTGGGTATATGGTATCTACGTCTGGTGTGAAAACCAGATCTATGTTTTCTTTTTCTAAAAGCTTAAAATCTCTTTCAAAATCTCTTGGATATTTGTTGTAGTCTTCATTTGGACCAAACTGTTTTGGATTTACGAAGATGCTTATCACCACGCTATCGCACATGCTTTTTGCTGTTCTTACAAGCGATAGATGCCCTTCGTGAAGATAGCCCATCGTGGGCACAAAACCTACAGTCTTTGATTTTTGTTTCTGGCTTTTAACAAAAGCCCTGACACATTCTATATCCTTACAAACGTTCATAGTTTCATTATAACAAAAACGCTCTTTTTATAAGAGAATACCGCTAGCACCCGGTCTAAACTGAAGAGCCAGACTTACATGCTCTGGTTTTATATATAAAGACTCGTTCATATCGGCTATCGTTCTTGATACCTTTAAAAGTCTGGCGTAGGATCTGCCGGTGAGGTTTAAGCTTGATATAGCGTTTGATAGAAGCTTTTTGGCGGGTTCATCCAGTATGCAATACTTGTCTATCTCGTCTTCTGTCATTTCAGAGTTGAACCTCGTTTTTGAGTTTTTAAAGCGCTCTTTCATGATGTTAAAAGCCCTCAAAACCATCTCTTTTAAGTCTTTTGAGGATATCTCTTTTTTCCTTGTAATAAGCTCATCCTCTTTTAAAGCTTCAACGCTGACAAAGAGGTCAATCCTGTCTAAAAGTGGGCCTGATATCCTGGATTGGTATTGTTTTATCTGATTTGGAGAACACTTGCAGGCTTTTAGATTGCTCTTGTAATATCCACAGGGACAGGGATTCATAGCCCCCACCAGCAAAAAAGATGCTGGAAACTTAACGCTACCATGAACTCTCGATATCGTAACCTCTTTATCCTCTAAGGGCTGTCTCAGGGCTTCCAATGTTTTTCTGTTAAACTCCGGCATCTCATCCAGAAACAAAACGCCCTTATGAGCCAGCGATACAGCCCCTGGTTTTGGTATAGTACCCCCACCTATCAAAGAAGCTTCTGATGCGCTTCTATGGGGTGCTGAAAAAGGTCTTTGTTTGATGAGGGAGTTTTTAAGAAGCCCGGCTACGCTGTATATCTTTGATACCTCCAGAGATTCTTTTTCATCAAGAGGCGGCATGATGCTTGGAAGCCTTTTGGCAAGCATAGATTTGCCGCTACCGGGAGGTCCTATAAAAAGTATGTTGTGAAAACCAGCAGCCGCTATCGCGCAGGCTTTCTTCGCCATACTCTGACCTATAATATCTATCATGTCAAGGTATTCTTCTTCATTGGCCTCTTGTGTATGTTTTACCGGAGAGAGCGATATACTTTTGTTGATGAAATTTACAAGCTCTTCGATGTCTTTTGGACAATATATGTTTACATCCTCTAAAAATGAAACCTCCTTGGCATTTTCTGAAGGTATTATTATGTTTTTTACACCTATTTCTTTTAAAGCCAGCACCATAGGAAGTATGCCGTTTATGGGTTTTATAACACCATCCAGTGAGAGCTCTCCTAAAAAGGCAAAATCTTTTATGCTTTCTGTGTTTACAACACCGGTATAACAGAGTATTCCTACCGTTATTGGTAAATCGTAAAACGTGCCCTGTTTTCTTATGTTTGAAGGGGAGAGGTTCACCGTTATCCTTTTGGGCGGAAAACCAAAGCCTCTGTTTACAAGGCTTGATCTCACCCTTTCTTTGGACTCTTTTATAGCAGCATCCGGAAGGCCTACTATGTTAAAGCTTGGAAGCCCATTTGATATATCAAGCTCTACGTTTATCTTTATGCCTTCTATGCCAAGGAGCCCGGCGCTTTTTATCTCAAAAAACATCTTCTCTTATGATATCATCTTCTTCCAGATACTCACCGCTTTGAACCTCAAGCATCTCCAAATCTATTATGCCGGGGTTTTCTATGTAGTGCCATGTGGATTTCGGCACAAAAAAGCTCTCGTTTTCATGAAAAAAGAACTCTTTATCGCCTATTATCACCTTCGCAGTGCCCCTTAGTACTATCCAGTGTTCAGTCCTGTGGTGATGCATCTGTTTTGATATGTGCTTTTTAGGTTTTAACAAAAGCTTTCTTATTTTAAAATTTTTTCCTTCTTCTAAAAGCACATAATACCCATAAGGCTTATAAGATATCAAAGATTCCTCTGCTCTTTTATCGTTTCTGGCTTTTAGTATATCAACAACCTTTTTAACATCCTGAGACCTTTCTTTGCTTGCTATCAGAGTAGCGTCATCCGTATCCACCACTATGATGTTTTGAAGCCCTATAGTGCTTATAAGCCTTTTGTTTGATACTATTAGATTGTCCTTTGAGTCTATATGTATGAGATTATCTCCTATAATGGCGTTGTCGCTTTGGTCTTTTGGTAGTTCTTCGTATACGGATAACCATGAGCCCACGTCAGACCACTTTATATCAAGCTTGGCACAAGCTCCAGCTTTTGTATGCTCCATCACCGCATAATCAAAAGAATTTGCCTTTACATTTTTAAAGCTCTCTAAATCTCCTTTTATAGCTATGCTGTATAGATTTTCATCTATTTTTTTAAACTCTTCTATCAAAAGCTCTTTACCTGCAAAAAACATTCCGCTGTTCCAGAGATAATCTCCAGATTCTACATATTTTATAGCAAGCTCTTTTTGTGGTTTTTCTACAAATTTATCTATTTTGTAAATATCTTCTGAGATGGCTTCTCCTAGCTTTATGTATCCATATCCCGTTTCTGGGTATGTGGGTTTTATGCCAAAGGTTACTATATGATCTTTTGTATAAGGATAGGTTTTTTCTATATAAGCCTGAAAACGTTTGTTATCCTTTATACTGTGGTCTGAAGGCAATATGAGGAGGCTCTGATGTTCTTTTGTGTGATAAGTGGCCAGCGCTATAGCAGGGGCTGTGTTTTTTGAAGCTGGTTCTGTTATTATGTTTGCTTTTATTTCTATTTCATCTAAGTGACTTTCTACTATCCAGTAATATTTATCCGAGGTTATAACGATTATATCGCTTGCTATGTCTTTAACTCTTAAGACAGTCTCTTGAAACAAGGAGTATTCCGAGAAAAGCCTCAAAAACTGCTTGGGATAGTTAGAGCGGGAAAGGGGCCAAAGCCTTGTGCCAGAGCCCCCACACAGTATAACAGCGGTGATGTTCATGTTTATGTGGTAGAACCTTCTTCATCTAGGTATAGGTCTTCATCGGATATGGTGCCGTTCCATCTTGCAAAACCGGGAAGCGCTTCTATCCTGTACCATGCGGAACGATACCATATACCTTCTGGGTCTTTTTTTACAGGTGCTATTTGATAGGCTTTTGTGTCTTTGTGGTAATCCCATGTGATATAGTTGTTAAAGTCCTGAATTATATCTGTGATAGCCACTCCAATCTCACCGGTCAGTATCTTTTGAAACTCCCTCCATCTATATATTGAGGAATCTCTGAGTGTTAGCCCAAAATATCCAACAGCCCCTTCATCTTTTAAAAGAGAAATCCCTCTTTTTATAAACGCGCTAAAAGCGGCTATGGTCTCTGGTGGATCTGTAATGAATACATCAAATTTGCCAAGCATATCTTCTGGAAGGGGTTTTCTCAAATCCCATACAAAAGCCTTTGCGTTTTTTATGCCAAGCCTTTCAAATATTTCATTGTCAAAGTCTATGGAGCGCTTGTCTATATCTATTATGGTAACGGAGTTTGCTTTTCTTGATAGAGCTATGGCAAGTCCCGTAAGGTCATCTTCTGCGCCCATCACCACTATGTCTTTGCCCTGCAAATCGCCTCTTGAATCTATGAAAAGCACTCTGCTGATGGTGGTTTCTGGCGTTACAGAGCCCTGGTCGTAATCTTGAATTGCCTTTGGTCTATTTTTCGTTTCCTGTAAAAACGTCCTGTATAGCTCTATATCCAGATAAAAGGGAATGCCTCTTCCTTCGCAGGCCTGACACCTGTATTCTTTTCTTGGATGTATATTGTACTCTTTTATAAGATCAAAGCCTTTCTGAGTCAGCCTTATATCCTGATTTTCGTCTATAAAAGCATAACCCTCTTCTAAGAGCGTATTTACGATGCCCGCGGCTGCTGGTACCGGTAAATCCGCATAGTCTACTATGCTCCAGAAGTTTCCCGTTACCAAAAGCCCAGATAAAACCATCTCTATATTCTTCTTATAAAGCTTAACACCGCCTTTTTCTTTGGCTTTTTCTGCTAACTCTACTAACTTGTTTAAATTACTCAACATATCACCTCCTTTAATTGGTCCTGATATTATAACATATTTTAAATTCGTATGCTTAGTTATTGTTTCTACGTTTGTTTTATGGCCAATAATTCAACATAATAAGTGGTTATGTATGTATTATCAAAACTGTAAAGCTTTTTTAAGTGTTCTGGCATGTTTTCTAAAATTTTAAAGATTTCTTCTCTATTTGACATAGGCGTTTTCATTCTATCAAACCAATCTGGCAATATATATTGTCTTTTTAGAGTCTCTCCGTACTTTATATAAAATCCTTGCTTTTCTAACATTGCTTTCCAGTCTTCCAGAGAATAAGATCTCACATGAGATGGATCTCTCAATCTTTCTATATCATTCATAATTGCTTTAGCTTCCTCTAAATTTAACACTGAACAGTCCAATATGTATAGCTTTCCCCCATTTTTGAGAACTCTATACATTTCTCTTATAGCAGCTTCTATATCATAGAAGTGATGCGGGGCAAACCTGGATGTTATGATATCAAAACAGTTATCCTGGAACTTTAAAGAATGAACATCCATGTTCATAAGGCTTATATTTGTTATATTGTTTTCTTTTATCAACGCCTCTGCTTGGTTTAACATATTTTCTACAACATCTATCGCCACAACCTCTTTTACATAGTTTGATAGTTTTATGGCGGTATGCCCAGCGCCGGTGGCTATATCAAGAGCCAGATCGGTTCTCTCAGGATTTATAATTTGTATCATTCTATCAAGATCATCGTTATTGGAAAATACTGTACTCTTTTTATATGAAAGAGCATTTTCACCAAAGCTTTTTATTAAATTATCCCTGTTGTCCATTTTTATATTATAAGCCTAAAACAGGGCTAAAATGTAAATCATTGATATGACAGATTTTATATTTATATTTTATGTTTATGGGATTTTTTCAGTTAAAAACAAATCTAAAACCTGCGGGAGACCAGCCTAAAGCTATAGAGCAGCTTCTGGCAAACTTCGAGGCGGGGGCTAAAGCGCAGGTGCTTCTTGGGGCTACTGGTACCGGTAAAACTTTTACCATAGCAAACGTTATAGCTAGGTACAAAAAACCAACACTTATACTGGCTCACAATAAGACGCTGGCGGCACAGCTTTACAGGGAGTTTAAGGAACTTTTTCCGAACAACGCTGTGGAATATTTCATATCTTATTATGATTATTATCAACCAGAGGCTTATATACCGGAAAAGGATCTTTATATAGAAAAGGACTCTTCCATAAATGAAATCCTTGATAAGTACCGTCACAGTGCTACGAAATCTGTGATTGAAAGGGCAGATACGATAGTGGTGGCTTCGGTTTCCTGTATATACGGCCTTGGCTCACCAGAACATTATGTAAATATGCGTATTCAGCTTTTAAAAGGACAGGAGATAAACCCTTTAAAGTTGTCTCGTCAACTGGTGGAGATAGGTTATGAGAGAAACGATTTTTCTTTCAAAAGAGGGACATTCTCTGTAAAAGGTGGAGACTCTATTGAGATAGTCCCGTCTCATGCGGATGATGTTGTTATAAGAATAGAGTTTTGGGACAACGAGATAGATTCTATAAAAGAGCTTGATCTATTAAATAGACATGTAATAAGGGAAATAGATCATACCGTTATATTCCCCGCTACCCACTACGTGGCACCAAAACCAGCTCTGATGGAAGCTATAGAAAAGATAGAAAAGGATTTAAGAGAAAGGGTGAACTACTTTAAAGCACAGGGTAAAGAGGTAGAGGCCCAAAGGCTATGGCAGAGGACGATGTACGATATTGAACTGATAAAAGAGCTTGGACACTGTAAGGGTATAGAAAACTACTCAAGGTATTTTGACGGAAGAAAAGAAGGAGAGCCACCATTTACGCTTTTAGATTATATGCCAGAGGATTTTCTTCTTATAGTGGATGAGTCTCACGTTACGATACCCCAAGTAAGGGGTATGTACAACGGAGACATATCAAGAAAGCAAAAACTGGTAGATTATGGATGGAGATTGCCTGCGGCTTTAGACAACAGACCTCTTAAGTTTGAAGAGTTTTTAAAAAAGATAAACAAAGTAATATTTGTATCGGCAACACCCGGTGAGTGGGAGATTGAATATTCAAAAGGTGTAATAGTAGAGCAGATAGTAAGACCAACAGGACTTTTGGATCCAGAGGTGGAGGTAAGACCTACCACCAATCAGCTAGAGGATTTGATAAAGGAGATATTGCAAGTAAAATCAAGAAACGAAAGGGCTATAGTTTTGACCACCACAAAAAGACTGTCTGAGGATGTAGCAGACTATCTTACGGAGCGCAGGATAAAAGCAAGATATCTTCATTCCGACCTTGATGCCATAGAGAGGGCAAAAGCCATAAAGGAGTTGAGGGAGGGTTCTATAGATGTGATAGTGGGGGTAAACCTTTTAAGGGAAGGCATAGATATGCCAGAGGTATCTCTGGTGGCTATATTAGAAGCTGATAAAGAGGGGTTTTTAAGAAGTACCACATCTCTCATACAGACGATAGGAAGGGTGGCTAGAAATGTACACGGTAAAGCTATACTTTACGCTGATCGTATCACAGAATCTATGAAAAAAGCTATCGAAGAGACCAACAGAAGAAGGGAAATCCAGAAGCGCTACAACGAAGAGCATGGTATTACGCCAAAATCTATCGTAAAACCGGTAAAAGAGCTTCTTAGCATAGAAGACCTTGACTATGTAAAAGTGCCGGAGTCTATACCAAAAGGTATAAAGACTGAGAAAGACCTGATAGAACGCCTGAACAAGCTGGAGAAGATGATGTGGGAAGCTTCAAAGAAGTGGGAGTTTGAAAAAGCTGCCAAGATAAGAGACGAGATAAACGAACTCAAAAAGGTGGCTGGTCTTTTTTAAGCTTTTAATATGAAAAGCCCAAAACTATTCTTATCAGACATAGACGGTGTTCTAACGGACGGGAAGCTTTATTACACAAAAAACGGCGAGGAGATAAAAGCTTTCAACGTTATGGATGGTCTTGGTATAAAGCTATTGCAAAGTGCAGGTATAAAGTTTGGGGTCATATCTGGAAGACACTCTGAGGCACTTTTAAACAGGTTGAGAGAACTCAACATAGAGATAGTTTATACCGGAAATCATCACAAGCTTGATATATATGAGAGTATAAAAAAGGATTTGTCTTTGGAAGATGAAGAGGTTTGTTATATGGGTGATGATCTGGTGGATATACCCATTTTAAAACGAGTGGGATTTAGCTTTGCCCCTTCAAACGCTCATCCTTTCGTAAAAAGCTTTTGCAGGTATATCACAAAAAAACAGGGTGGCGATGGCGCTTTAAGGGAAGCTATAGAATATGTCCTTGATAAAACAGGTAAACTATCTGATATCTTAACGTCTTTTGATTTTTAATAAAATCTTAAAACTATAAGGTATATAATATCTGTAAGGAGGAGAATTTATGAAGATAGCGTTTTGTGAGTTAGAGGGCTGGGAGATGCCTTACATTGAAAAGTTTGTACAGGAGAACGATCTAGAGCTTGTTTGTTTTTCTAATGAAACGATAGACAAGGTTAAAGTTCCAGACGATGTAGAGATTTTAAGCGTTTTTATATACTCTAAAATCACAAAGGAAGTGATAGACAGCTTACCAGATTTAAAGCTGATCGCCACTCGCTCTACGGGCTTTGACCACATAGATGTAGCTTACGCAAACTCCAAAGGCATAACGGTATGTAACGTCCCCTCTTATGGTGAAGAGAGCGTATCAGAATATACTATCATGCTCATGCTTGCTTTGGCAAGAAGGTTAAGAGAAACCATAGACAACGTGGAAAAAGGCGTATACAAGACCTCTAATTTAAGGGGTATAGAGCTAGCTGGAAAGACGCTGGGAGTTATTGGTACCGGTAGGATAGGAACAAGGACTGCTTTGCTGGCAAAATGCTTTGGTATGGATGTGATATGCTACGATGCCAAACCAAATCAAAAACTTGTTGATGCCGGTATAAGATATGTGGCTTTTGAAGAGCTTTTGTCTAATTCTGATTTTGTAACGTTGCATGTACCTTATTTACCATCAACACATCATCTTATAAATATGGACAATATCAAGCTTTTCAAAAAAGGAAGCTTTATAGTAAACACGTCAAGGGGCAAGGTGGTAGAAACAGAAAGCATAATATATGGATTAAAGCAAAAGATTTTAGCCGGCGCTGCTATAGATACCTTTGAATCAGAAGAGATCGTAATGGAAGAGCATCTTTTGTGGGATGCTGACCTCTCAGCGGAAACCCTTAAGAAGGCCCTGGAGATAAACTATCTTCTAAAGCACCCAAACGTTATAATAACCCCTCACAACGCTTACAACACAAAAGAAGGGCTTCAGAGGATACTGGATACCACACTTGAAAACATAGCTGCTTTTATGAAGGGTCAGCCCAAAAATGTTGTAAGGTAGTTTCTGGCTTTTAAGATGACTAACGAACCAATTTTTAGTATAATATAGTTGTGAATTCAAAGTATTTTAAGCTGGGAATTTTCCTTCTTGTAAGCGCTATAGCCTTTGCTTTTATGGCTATAAGTTTTAGCGGTATAAGGTATTTTTTTGAAAAATCAAATACGTATGAAGCTCTGCTCGATGATGTGCACGGACTCAGCGTAGGGGCTGAGGTTAGGGTAAACGGCGTAAGAGCAGGTAGAGTAGAAAAGATAAGCTTTAAAAACGGAAAAGTGCTGGTGGTGTTCTCTGTAAAAAAAGACATACCGATATACAAGGATGCTGAAGTTTCTATAGGCACTCTGGGGCTCATGGGTGATAAGTATGTATCTGTAGAGGAAGGGCATTCTATATACGGAGAACTTCCACCAGGTAGCATGATAGAAAATATAGGTGTTTCATCAGATACAGAATCTTTGATAAAAAATTTAAATGACACTGCCAAAAACTTTTCTGTGGTGGCGTCAAACCTGGCCAGTATAATATCCCAGAATAGAGATCAGATAGAGGGTATTATCCAAAACTTGGACGCACTTACTAAAAACTTGAATACCATGATAGTCCAAAACCAAGATACCTTAAGACAAACCATATCTAACTTGGATATGCTTACCTATCAGCTAAACCTCACACTGCCTCAGACCATAGCAGACATAGATAGAACCGCCAAAAACCTCGCCGAGATAACCGGAGAAAACAAAGAGGATATAAGGGCTCTTGTAGAGAATCTGAAGGCCCTTTCTTCCACATTAAAAGAGCAAACTCCCGTTTTGATGGCAAACCTCAATACGCTTTCTCAAAACCTAAATACGCTTGTGGTGGAAAATCAAAACGGTATTCATACCTCAATTAAAAATTTCGCAGAGCTTTCTAAAAGCCTGAAACAGAGCTCCGACGAGCTAAATCAAATACTTGTAAAGATAAATACCGGCCAGGGTACACTGGGTAAACTTGTAAACGATAAGAGCCTTTACACAAACGCCAACAACGCTCTGTCTTCATTTTCAAACCTTGGCAAGGTTGTTAATAAATCCAATCTTTATATAGGTGGTAGGTTTGAGCTCTTCAGAGCTGGGCAGTCAAAAGGTATACTGTCTTTGAAATTCCAGCCAGACAACCACAAATATTACCTGTTTGAAATTGTAGGAAACTCCATGGGTAGAGTTACCACCCAGTACATAAACAACAACCCTCAGACCATATACGAATACAAACCTGAATACACGCTTCAATACGCAAGAATTTTCAAAGACCCCTTCTTCAGACCGGGGAAATCTTACTTTGTAGTAAGAGGTGGTCTTAAAGAGTCTACCGGTGCTGTTGGCTTTGATTATATATACAACAGCAGGCTTACCTTTACAAGCGATTTATGGAACTTTGGCAGAAAAGACTATCCCAACATGCCAAACCTGAAACCGGATTTTCAAATTGGTGCTACTTATCAGGTGTTTGGACCCCTTTTCATAAGAGGTGGTGTGACAGATATCCTAAACAGCAAACTCACGGGTGGTTTTATCGGTGCAGGACTTATGTTTACAGACAACGATTTGAAGTATCTTCTTGGTGCTGTTAAAATACCTTAATAATACCAGTCTTTTAATACGTCTTCCAGTATCCGCTTTGCAGGGTCTTCTTCTGGTATCAAGAGTTCTTCTATCTTTTTCAAGACCTCTTGTCTTTTGTTGTACATTCTATCTTTTACGTTATCTTTCTTGGTTTTTATAAGATGATCCAGTACGCTTTTAAAAGCCTCAAAACTATCTACCTTGTAAGCATATTCCAGTGCCATGTGGCCTATTTCGTTTAAAGGCTGATGTGCTTTTGAGTCAAAGAATATTAAAGGTTTTTCAGTGGCTACAGGATACTCTATAAGAAATGAAAGTCCATCTGTAAGCATAGCATCAGATTTTGTGAAAATATCAAAATAATCCCCGCCCTCATAAACCTCAACATTATCAAGGCTACTAAAGGCCTCTAACCAGCTATCATACTCTTCCTTGTGCATAATCTGATGTTCCATCAGTGCTCTTCTTAAAAACGGATGAGGCTTGAATATTATTCTTATATCTTTTCTTTTTTCAGCAAGCTCTGTCATATCCTTGTATATCCTGTGAAAAACGCCAAAACCAAGCCATCTTTTGGCTACACTGTGATGCGGTGCCCAGATGAGGGTAAACGTCTCTTCTTGAGGTAAAGTTTTTGTACTCTCTTTTAAAAGCTTTAATTTATAAAGTTTTGTACTTCCTACCACTTCAACGTTTCTGGCTTTTAATATCTGATATTTTTTAAAATACTTTTTATCAAGTTCTGTTTGCACATAGATTTTATAGGCCAGATTGTGCACATAAGAGTTAAAGTGAAGATCATCCTGTTCTGGTTTAAAGTGTTCTACAAGCGTTATAGGATAATAAGGTACATACAGGATTTTCGCAAACATAGTATATGGTACCTTCAAAGCTAAGGGTCTGTCGTTGTCCCATGGGCTTTGTATAAATATATAATCTGGGTTTAACGCCAGAAGAATATCAAGGGCATAGTAAGTGTTTTCCATATTAAACGTTATATGCTCTATACCTTTTGCTGTAAGCTCTTTTGATATTTCATCAGCCCCTTGAGCTATTATGCCATCTTGAAAGTGGTTGTTGATGGCTATAACCAGTGTATTGACTTCATTAGAGTTTTTAAAAGCGTAATAAACATCTTCTATGTTGTAAAAAGCTTGCAGATGATGTATTAGAAACACTACACTTGGTTTTCGGTTTTTATCCCGAAGCTTTCTAGACAAAGCGTATATACCCTGCTGGAGAGTGTGAAACTGCTGATAAGATTGAAAGAAGAAATCATTTTTTATCTGGGTTATATTTGTCAGTAAAAAATTTTCTAAGTTGTTTAATCTTTCTATTATGGCTTTTTGATTGTTTATAGTCTCTTGTAAATATTTTAATATATCTTCTTCCACTAAGATATGATAACAAAAGAATATAAAAACTTTATAAAGTTTTACAAATCAACCCCCGAGGGCGACCTACTTTCCCGTGCCGTTTGCCCAGCACAGTATCATCGG
>CAYFGH010000003.1:0-31634 GCA_964342735.1 uncultured Aquificaceae bacterium | reverse complement strand
AGTGGCCCTTAGATGGGTTGCGGGATCTATCTCTACGTATTCTACTCCATCTGGTAGTGGGAATGGCTTCTCTGGATAGATGCTTAAAGCCACTTTCATATAGTTTATCCATGTTGGAAGCGATGCAGCAGCACCAGCCATGTTGTAGCCTATTCTTTTTCTTATATCAAATCCAGTCCAGACACCCGTTACCACATCAGAAGAAAAACCTTCAAACCAGGCGTCATCGTAGTGGTTTGTGGTACCGGTTTTTCCAGCTATGTATGGCCCCAGTACGTGTGCTGGATAACCGGTGCCTATTTTCACTACATACCTTAGCATAGATATCAAAACCCTGTCATATGGAGCTGGAAACACGTTGTAACATACCGGATGTCCCTCATACACCACCTGATTTTGAGAGTTTACTATTTTGGTTATAAAATAGGGTTCGCAATAGGTTCCCAAGTTGGCAAAAGCCTGAAACATGTTTGTAAGCTGAAGCGGTGTAACGCTGGTGCTTCCTAATACCATAGAGTAATAAGGTGGAAGCTTTATTCCTACTTTTGCCGCCAGCGATATGGGAAGGTCAAATCCTATTTGTGCTAGAAGATTTACGCTGGCAGTGTTTACACTATAAGCTAAAGCCCTTCTTAGGGTGATGGTGCTGAAGCTCTCTCCTTCATAGTTTCTTGGAGTCCAGTATCCGCCCGGTGCTGAAGGGTCTTTGTAAGCATGTGGTGTGGCGTCTATCTCCGTTACCTGCGTATAGCCCTTCATAAGGGCTGCCAAATATACTATGGGTTTTATAGCAGAGCCGGTCTGTCTTAGAGCGTATACTGCTCTGTTGTAAGAGGATAGCTGATAAGAGTAGCCTCCTACCAAAGCCAGTATTGCACCGTTGTGAACGTTCATGCTTACAAGGGCTGATTGAAGCTGGGGTATTATCTTGGCTTTAAGCCCTGATGGCGTGTTTGAAAGCTCCACCGTCACATATTCGCCGCTATCTATGCCTGGAAAAGTTTTAGCTGTAACTTCGGTGCCGTTTATATCTATATTTGCTATACCGTTTTTTACGCTTTTAATAAAACCTATATAGTATCTGGATTTTTTAAGGTCTATCTTCTGGGCTTTGAACTTTGCTATGGTCTCCGTGATGGACCATGGTAATACTGGATAGTGCTCTAGCTTTGAAATGTAGATTATTTGATTTCTTACGGCGTTTTCGGCAGCCTGTTGAAGGGTCTGATTTAGAGTTGTATAAATCTTCAGTCCGCCCTGATATATGAGATCCGGGAAATATCTGTACATGTAGTCTTTTACAAAGCTCACAAAGTAATCGCTGTTTGTGATGGGGTTTGTGTGGGTATTTAAAACTATCGGTCTCTGGGAGGCTTTTAAATACTCTTCTTTGGTGATATAGCCATCTTTGTACATCCTATAAAGGACGTAGTTTCTTCTTTGAAGGGCTAAGTTTGGATTTATGAAAGGGTCGTATCGGGTTGGGGCTCTTGGAAGTCCAGCCAGAAGTGCCGCTTCATCTAAGCTCAGTTGCCAGACATGTTTTCCAAAGTAAGTTTCGGAGGCTGCTTCCACTCCAAAGGCCCCATGTCCTAAATAAATCTGGTTTAGATACATCTCAAGTATTTTGCTTTTAGGAAACGTACGGGTTATCTCAATTGCAAGGATTGCCTCTTTTATCTTTCTGGATATGGTTTTTTTAGGGGTGAGAAAGAGGTTTTTGGCAAGCTGCTGGGTGATGGTGCTTCCGCCCTCTACCGCCCTGCCTTTTTTTAAATCTATTATAAGAGCCCTTAATATGCTTACGGGGTCTATACCTATGTTGTGATAAAAGGTTTTGTCCTCTGCTGATACGAAAGCATCCTGAACGGTTTTGGGGATTTTGCTTATGGGTACGTATATTCTGTTCTGAGCTCCTATGGTACCTATCACCTTACCACTGGAATCATACACTATTGAAGCCTCTGGCGGGTGCCAGTTTTCCAGAGCTCTTACATCCGGAAGCCCTATGCTTACGCTGTATATATATACTCCTAAAAGCACCAAAACCACTACTATAAAAAATCCTAAAAAAGAGAGTATGTTTCTCATTGAGAAATATTATAATCCTTTAACGTGAAATATGTAAAAAACTCTTCGTTTCCTTTTGTGCCTTTAGGATGGGCTTTTGTGTATTTTAAAAGCCTAAAACCTATTGATTCAAAATAAGATATTACGTTTTCTAAAGCAAGCATCCTGGCGCTTTCTTCTTTTACTATGCCTTTTTTCAGATACTTTGGTGAGAGTTCAAACTGCGGTTTTACAAGCATAAGAAGCTCTGTGCTGGGGTTGCAAAAGTGCTTTATATACTCTCCTATCTTTGTAAGGGATATGAATGACACATCAACGGTTATGATGTCAAACTCTACATTTTCTGGTTTTTTGAAAGCCCTTATATCTGTGTCCTCATAAAGATGCACCCTTTCATCGTATCTTAGTTTCTCATGCATTTGAAGATGACCAACATCCACCGCATAAACACATCTTGCTCCGTACTGCAAAAGACAATCCGTAAAACCACCGGTGGAAGAGCCAATATCAAGGCAAATCTTATCCTTTATGTCTATACCAAAGGTTTTTATGGCGTTTTCAAGCTTATAGCCAGCTCTTGATACAAACTTTTCTTCTTCTAAAAGCTCCAAAACAGCGTCTTCTTTTATGAGGGTGCCTGCTTTGGTTATGGGTTTTCCATTTACCAGCACCTTTCCTTCCATTATAAACCCTTGGGCTTTTTCACGGCTTGAGACAAGACCTCTTTCTAGAAGAAGCACATCCAATCGTTTTTTCACAAAAGCTCTGATAGTTTGAACACAGAGTAAAATTTAAAGCCCTCTTTTTCTATGTTTTCTCTTGCTCCTTCTTCTCTGTCAACGATTGTAAAGATTCCCACCACGTTGAGATTGGCGTTTTTGCATACATTTGCTGCCTTCAACGAAGAGCTACCGGTGGTGGCCACGTCCTCTAATATGGCCACATTTTTTATGCTATCCAATTTGCCTTCAATCTGCTTGCCGGTGCCGTGGTCTTTTGGCTCTTTTCTTACTACAAAGGGTTTTATGGGATTTCCCTTTTGATAGGATATGAGTGCCACCGCATAAGCCATGGGGTCTGCCCCCAGTGTAAGTCCACCTGCTCCATCTATGTTAAAGGGCTTTAGCATATCATATAAGACGTTTCCCAGTATGTATATACCCTCTGGGTCAAAGGTCACCTGTTTCAGGTCTATATAGTATCTGCTTAGCTTTCCAGATACTAGTTTAAACTTTGGCTCATCTGCCACCAGAAGGGAGTTTTTCTTTATGAGCTCTTTTAGCTTAAGAAGATAGTCTTGATTTTGCATATTCCATCAGTCCACCAGCTTTTAATATAGCCATAAGCTCTTCCGGAAACTTTGTGGAGGTATAAGTTTTGTTCTTGGTGAGGTTTTTAACGGTGCCGTTTTCAAGGTCTACTTCAAAGATATCACCGTCTTCCGCCTCATCTACCGCCTCTTTGCATTCTACTATAGGAAGGCCTATGTTTATGGCGTTTCTAAAGAATATCCTTGCAAAGCTTTTGGCCACCACCACAGGCACACCTGCATACTTTATGGCTATGGGGGCGTGCTCTCTTGAGGAACCTGAGCCGAAGTTTTTACCCGCTACTATGATGTCCCCTTCTTGATGTTCTTTGGCAAAGTTTGGCCTTTCAGAGTCCTCCATCACATGAGAGGCTAGCTCTAACGGGTCTGATGTGTTTAGATACCTTGCGGGTATTATCTGGTCTGTATCTATGTTGTCTTTAAACTTCCATATCCTGCCTTTTATAATCATGGCTTTTCTCCATGTTTTTTGATGTATTCTACTACTATGAGCTCCATTTCATCTTTTAGTTTAAGCCTTTCTTTTTTGAGGGTTTCTATTTGAAGCTCTAAGTCCGATGTCATGGGATGATGCTTTTCCATTTTTGCTATCTCTTTGTCCAGCTCGTCGTGCTTGTCTTTTAAATATTTGTAATGATGGTCTTCTTTGTAGAGTTTTTCCTCAATAGCCTTTCTGTCCATGCTAACCTCCATTTTAATATATTATATCATCTTTTTTGGGCTTTTGGTAAAAAATGATAAAAAAACTTATAACAAAACCAATACTAAGACTTATCACATCCGCCACCAGAAGATAAAATATACCGGCAAACAAAAAAGGTGCTGACCCTATCGTATAAGGCCAGAAGTATCCTTTCATAGCTTTGTAGCTCCAGTAAGGTTCATGGATAGATGCAGGTATATACTGTTTTTTTACAAAAAGCGATAAGAAAAACGTTATAACACCAAGGGTTATCTCACCGCCTATAAGATATAGCCTTATCTCAAAAGGAAGGGCTATGGGAAGCTTTATGATAAAATAAGATAATAAGAGTCCTACATAGGCTATGCTTATAAGGCCTAAAAAGCTTTTCCAGAACATAGTGGCTCTTTTGTAAAAAATATCCACAAGCTCCATAAAAACATTGTAAACTATTTTCTATGAAAATACTTGTGGATTTGGACGGGGTCCTGGTAAAAGATAAGGAGTTTAATTTATTTGAAGATACAAAGGCGTTTTTAAGCTTTTTAAAAAAAAGAAACTTTATCATATTATCAAACAACTCCACAAGACCACCAGAAGAGCTGGTAAAAATATTAAAAGAAAAAGGCCTTGATATAGAAGAGAGTGATATACTTACCCCTCTTAAGATATTACCAGATTATCTTAAAGAAAAAGGTATAAACTCCTGTTTTGTAATAGGCACAAAATCTTTGAAAGATTATCTTTCAAACTATGTAGAGGTAAAAGACAGCATAGATGTGGACGCTGTGATAGTGGGACAAGACAAGGAGCTAAACTTTGATAAGCTAAAAAAAGCGATATCTGCGGTTTTTCTAAAAAATGCCAGGATAATACCTGTAAACCACAGCAAGATTGTAAAAGATTCTGATGGGCTTTACTTTCAGGGTTCTGGGTCTTTGGCTTTTATGATTGCAAACGCCACAGACTACAAAGAGCCTTTACCAAACTTAGGAAAACCATCGGAGCTTTTTCTATCAAAAGCTCTTAACAAAGATGAGTATCAAAACAGCATCATAATAAGCGATGATTTTTACACAGATTTGATAGGAGCAAAAGCCCTCGGAATAAAGACCATATTTATTACTACTGGTAAATATAAAAAAGAGGACCTTGATAAAACGGATTTTAAACCGGATTTCGTAGTGGATTCATTAAAAGAAGCGGAGGAGATCTTATCAGGCTTAGGAGTTTAATAGTTTTTTTGCTTTTAATAGTAGGAATTTCTTTTGGTGCTGATAGAGTAAAGATTTTATCAGATGTTCTTATAAAAGAGCCAAAAGATATCGTTGTGGCAAAAAAGGATGTGGTGATATACTACGAGGATTATACCATATACTGCGATAAAGCCATATACGATAAAAGCTCAAAAACCATAACCCTGATAGGCCATGTTCATCTTATAAACGTGGTAAATCAAGAGGATGTTTACGGTAAAAAAGGATTTTTAAACCTTAACACAAAACAGGGTTATTTTATAGATGCCTATGGAAGATTTCACAACATCTACTTTGTGGCGGATAGGATAACAAAAGATGATAAGATATACTTCGTTCATAAGGGTGTGGTAAGCACCTGCAAGATAGATAAAAATTTAAAAGATAAGAAGCTACGTCTTTGTGTTTTTAGTGCTAAGGTCACCGACAAATACGTTTTTGCAAATTCAAATATATTAGCTTACAAAAAACTCCCTCTTTTTTACATCCCCTACGCCATATTTCCGGTGGGCAAAAGAAGGAGCGGGCTCCTTCCCCCTCTTATAGGTTCAAACACCTACAACGCTTTTATATACCAGCAACCCATCTACTTTGCCATATCAAGGGATAAGGATATGACCATAACCCCGGAGTATAGAAACAACGAAGGAGAAGGGTTATCTTTTCAATACAGGCAGGCTTTTACTCAGAAAGATTATATAAATTTCAACACTTATTATTTTAAAGAGCCATCCACTCCCGGAGACTGGTGGAGTGGAAGAGATTTATCCACTTTTAAATCAAACAGATACAGGTTAGATATCTTTGGAAGATATAAAGGTATAGACTTTAAACTTGATACCGTCTCAGACCCATATTTCATGCAGGATATGTATTTTAGAACCATTCAAAGAACTGTTCCATATCTTAGCTCTTATGTAAACTACCAAAAAAATACAGAGGATTTTTTTGCGGATGTGAGCTTTAAATTCTTCTACGATACCACGTCAAACACCAACGCCTACACCCTTCAAAGACTCCCAGAGATAGATTTTTTATGGAAAGACCACCCTCTTTTTGATGGTATTTTTTACAACGTAAACGCTCAAAACACGTACTTTTATAGAGAGGATGGTTTAAAAGGAGACAGGTTTGTGATAAATCCAGATTTTATAAAAAGCCTTCATTTTGGGGCTTTTACAAACAGCACAAATCTAAACCTTGTGGGCACCAAATATATAGGGCTAAATCAAAGTGGATTTAAAGACTCAGCTTATCAGATACTATTTCAAAACAAGACATTTTTTAGTAAAAATTTCAATATTAAAAGCCTCAATATAAACAACTTTTACGAGCTCTCTTACAACTACCAGCCTGTAAACAACACCAACAACCCTGTGTTTGATTACAAGGATTATCAGTCTAACCAAAATTATATAGATTTTAAGATAAACAACTCTTTTACCTACAGAGGTTTTACCTTTGCAAACGTATATTTGGAAGAGGGTTATACGTTTTTAAAAGAGTATGCTTTCCCTACATATCTTAGCTCCTTAGACTCTTTTGTGACTTCAGCAAGTTATCAGAGTTCAAACCTCATAGTGCACAAACCTCTCTTGCCCTTGAGGGCCACCGTGACCTTTAGACCCTTTAAGAATATATCCTATACGATAGATAGTTTTTACGATTTTAACAAAAACGAGTTTCCAGAGGAAAACCAGTATTTAAACGTCGGTTATAAAAAGTTCAACTTTTATATAGGAGACAGCGTAGCAAAGGATATAAACAGGCATTATACGCTGAACCAGCAAAGCTACGGAGCATCCTACACCTACAGAGCTTTTAATGTAAACGGTGGTATAGTGCACGATGATATAAGCGGACACGATGTTTCAAGGTATTTAAATATCACCTACAACGGAGAGTGCTATTCGGTGGGTCTTTCTTTTCAGGAGTACTTTGACGGGACCAGAAATCAGTATATAAACTATGTGCTTCTTACGTTTAATATATTTAATCTAGAGCACTTTACGCTTCCTGTATCAAGATAGCTTTTCTAATATAGAGGACAGATATATGGCACCACCGCAGGCTTTTATATCAAGCTTGTAGACGTTTTTTAGAATCTGGTACTCGCCTCCGGAGGCTATGGGAAAAGGATAGTTTGGTGAGTAAAAAGAAAATGTAATCCCATCATAGTAAGGTATGGATTTTAGCTCCGATGCATCTAATCTTACATTTTTAACCTTTTCTTTTAAAAGCCCAAAAACTCTTTCCAGTCTGGAGCTATCTATATTTAGGTTTTTTAGTCGTTTAAAAATGATATTTTCATCCTCCAGCAAAAGCCAGTCTAAGGAAAAATCTCTCAGTGTGTTTATGTGCTTTTTTCTAAAAGCGTATTCTAAAATCTCTTTTTTATCCTCGTCAAAGCTCTTTAAAATTGCTTTTAATACGCTCTCATCGTTTATATAGACTGTTATATCTTTGTCAAAGAAGCTTAAAAGCTGATATATGATGTCTATTATTTCAAATATGGCTTCATCCTCTTGATATCCTATGTACTCTAAACCAAGCTGGTAATCTGATGTTATCTCGTTTTTCCAGGAAAACACCTCCCCTTCGTAGTATATCCTCATGGGGAGCGTTCTTTCTTTCAAAGAGGCTATGTAGCTTGCCACCTGATAGGTCATATCCTTTCTTAATGCAAACACCTCTTTGGAAGACCTTATGCTTATGAGTTCGTGGTAGTTTGTGGTGGTTCTCATCTGGTTGTAAAAGCTATCAAAGACCGGAAGCTTTATAAAGCTATAGCCTTTTTCACTCAGTATATTCTCAGAATACACTATAAACTGTTTAAATAGTTTTGAGGCTTTTAAATCTAAAAAACCATTCACAGTACCTATTTTAGCATAAAATATTAACATGAAAGTAAACGTTATAGGAGCTGGGCTTGCGGGCTCTGAAGCAGCCTATTTTCTGGCCAACAAGGGTATAAAGGTAAGGCTCTTTGAAATGAGACCTTTAAAAACAACGGAAGCTCATCACACCGATAAGTTTGGAGAGCTCGTTTGCAGCAACACCTTAGGAAGCTTTGAAATCACCACCGGCGCTGGTCTTTTAAAAAAGGAGATGGAGCTTTTAAACTCTCTTATCATAAAAGCCTCAAAACACGCTTACGTAAAAGCAGGTACTGCACTGGCAGTGGACAGAAACATCTTTTCTGATTTTATAACAAATACCTTAATATCCCATCCAAATATAGAGATAATAAGAGAGGAGATAACAAGTTTAGATAAAAATGAGCTAAACATAGTGGCCACAGGCCCTCTTACATCGGAGGCTTTTTCAAATTATTTAAAATCTCTTATAAAGGATGAGTACCTTTACTTCTACGATGCGATAGCTCCCATAGTGGAAGCCTCTTCGGTGGATTTTACAAAAGGCTTCTGGGGCTCTCGGTACGATAAAGGGGATGATTATTTTAACTGCACTATGACAAAGGAAGAGTATGATATTTTTTATAATGAGCTTTTAAAAGCCCAGAAAGTAGAACCCAAAGATTTTGAAAGGGTGGTTCATTTTGAGGGGTGTCTTCCCATCGAAGAGATGGCTAGAAGGGGCTATGAGACTCTCGTTTTTGGACCTATGAGCCCAAAGGGTTTAAAGCATCATATATCAAAGGACGTTTATGCGATAGTCCAGCTAAGAAAGGAGACAAAAGAAGGCGAAGCCCTTTCTCTGGTAGGCTTTCAAACCAAACTCACCTACAAAGAGCAGATAAGGGTTTTCAGGCTTATACCCTGCCTTAGAAACGCCGTTTTTTCAAGGCTTGGTTCTATGCACAGAAACACCTTTTTACAATCCAACAGAGTTTTAAAACCTACCCTCGAGTTAAAAGAGCATCCAAACATTTTATTTGCCGGTCAGATAACAGGCGTAGAAGGGTATTCAGCTTCTTCTGCCACAGGTATAATGGCTGGGATAAACGCCTGGTTGAAGCTAACAGGCAAAGACCCGGTGGTACCGCCAAAAACCACGATGCTTGGAGCACTTCTAGATTACATAAGCTCCAAAGAGGGAGAGCTTCAGCCTATGAACCCGGTTTTTGGGCTTTTACCAGAGATAGAGGCTCCAAAAAGATACAAAAAACTTTTAAAAGCTTACAGGGCTTTGTTTGATATGGCAAGGTTTATAGAGAAGCACCAGATACTATGATTGGATTCTGGAAGCTATTTTCTTTTATAAACCTGCTTGGTATAGTGGCTTTTTCCATATCTGGTTCTTTAAAAGCTATAAAAGAGGGTCTAGATCTTCTTGGTATTACGGTGCTGGCTATCACCACAGCCCTTGGGGGTGGTATATTAAGAGACGTCATAATAAATACGGTGCCTATCGCCTTCAGGTCAAAAGAGAATATGATATTTGCCCTTATTGGGCTTTTAATAGGGATATCCATTTACAAATTTGAAGGCATAGAAAACTCCATGCTTATTCTCATACCAGATGCTGTAGGACTTTCAGCCTTCAGTGCTACCGGAGCCATGATAGCTTATAACGCAAGTGTCAACATCTTTGGTATAGTGATTCTTGCGACGCTTACAGGGGTAGGTGGTGGTGTTATAAGCGACATACTCCTTGGCAAAATCCCTGCTGTTTTAAAGGATGATTTTTATGCAAGCTGTAGCATCATAGGGGCTCTTCTTTTTTATATAACGATCAATGTTTCTCACAATATCACCCTTTCTGCTATAGTGTGTGTATTGTCTGTTTTTATAGTGAGGATCCTTGCTATAATGCTGGACTGGAGGCTTCCAAGGTTTAAATAGGCTTTTTAGAGGCCAGCTCTTTTATATGCTCCATTATGATGTTAGCCACAAGTTTATAGCTTTTTATATCATCCTCTAAATCTCCAAAGTGTATGGGTTTCCCAAAGTATACGTTTATGGGTTCTTTTGGCACTGGATACTTTGCCCCTATTGGAAAGTTTATATCGGTGTTTTCAATGTAGATGGGTATTACCGGTTTTCTGGTTTTTACCACCATGATACCAACGCCGGTTTTTGGTTTTAAAAACTCGCCCTTCGGAGCTCTTCTTCCTTCTGGGAATATAGCCACGTTGCAGTTAATATTTAAAAGCTCTATAGCCCTTTCAATAGCTTTAAAATCCCCGGAGCCCCTTTCTACGGGGATTGCCCTCATGTGATGATACAAAAACCCTATAACAGGGGCTTCAAAGAGCTCTTTTTTTGCGATAAAGTAAAGGGGTTCTTTCACCAGAGAGTTTAGCACCGGTGGGTCTAAATGGGATCTGTGGTTTGATGCAAATATCGCTCCTTCTACACCTTCAATGTTTTCTATGTTAAAAGCCCTGATTTTAAATACTTTTCTGAAAATCCCTCTTACGCCAAACCAGACGGGTTTTATGATGTATTTGCCAAGCGCTGTATCAGGGCACTCCATCCTTGAGTATTATATCATATATAAAAGGCTTCTATTAGTTCAAAATTTTTTTATATTTAATATATATGAGAAAGATAAACCCTCTCTGGTTTTTGCTACTGGCTCAGGTTGGTCTTATTCTGTATGGTTTTTACAGGCTGACACTCACGAGACTTCATGTAAGATGGTTTGAGGTGGTATGGGTTATAGTGGGTCCTGTGGTTCTTATGGCGTTTTTTGGTATATTTACCTATTACAATATAAAAAATGCCTACAAAGAGCCATCTGAGGTAAGAACATCCGATAGATGCCCTGTCTGCGGGGCTTTTGTGTATAAAAATCAGAATATGATGACGGAAGTTTATCTGGGTGATAGATACATATACTTTGATTCCCCAAAAGATATGCTAAAATTTATTAAAGACATGGATTTTTATATATCATACAGGAAATTAAACATAAAAGATAAACGTATAAAATCTATATATCTTAAAGATTATCAGACAAAAAACTGGATAGACGGCAAAAAAGCTTACTATGTAGGTATAGGTGAAGATCTTTACGCTTTTTCCAATATAGAGGACGCCAGATCTTTTGCCATGCTAAACGGTGTAGACAATGTAAAAACCTTCCAAGAACTTTTATGATAGAGGTTTTAAATATATATAAAAGCATAAAAAACAACCCCATTATCACAGATGTGTCTTTGGTGGTGCATCCGGGTGAGATAATAGGGCTCATGGGACCAAACGGGGCTGGTAAAACTACGATATTCAACTCAATATCTGGCTTTATAAAAGTGGATAGGGGAGTTATAAAGATAGATGAGCAGGATGTGACACATCTTCCACCTTACAAGAGGGCGGGTTTTGGACTGTCGTTTTTACCCCAGGAGCACTCTCTGTTTGAAGAGGTATCTGTCTGGGATAACATGCTCATGTTTGCAGATTTTATCTACAAAAACAAAGAGGATGCAAAAAGCATTACAGAAGAGCTTCTTCAGAGTTTCGGGCTTTTAGAACACAAGGACAAAAAAGCGGGAGAGCTATCCGGGGGTATGAAAAGAAAACTAGAGGTGGCAAGGTCTCTTTTGATAGAACCCTCTTACATAATGCTTGATGAGCCTTTTGCAGGGGTTGACCCAATAGCTATATCAGATATAAAAAAACTCCTTCTGGAGCTAAAGCAAAGGAATATAGGTATTTTGATAACAGATCACAACGTTTTTGAGCTTTTAAGGATAATAGATAGAGGTTATATAATAAACCATGGAAGCGTGCTGGCGGAGGGAACACCGAAAGAGCTTTTACAAAACGAAAAGGTAAGGGAAGTTTATATAGGATACGAGATTGAGCTATGAAGGATATAGTGCTTGTGTTTGCAGGGTATGACCAGACCGCCGGGGCAGGTGTGCTGGTGGATGCCAGGACTGTAACCTGTATAGGGGCTCATCCTGTTTGTATCGTCACCTCTTTTGTGGTGCAAAATACAAAGGGTGTAAAAGAGGTTATATTTTTAGATCCATCCGTTATAGAAAAACATATAAACATACTGGATGTAAAACCAAAGGTTATAAAGATAGGGGTCATTGGGGATGAAGAGGCTATAAAGCTTGTATCAAAAGCCATAGACCTGTTTGGACCTGATTATGTGGTGCTTGATACACCGCTTTTTTCCAAAAACGATACACCGCTTTTTAAAGGTATTGAGCTTTTCAAAGAGCTCATAGTATCAAAAGCAGATATTATAACCCCAAATATAAAAGAAGCTTCTTTTTTGACAGGTATAGATATAAAATCAAAAAAAGATATTGAACTGGCAGCAAACATATTGCTGGATATGGGACCAGAACACGTGGTGATAAAAGGCGGTCATCGGGAAGACGAACCGGGGGTTGATTTTTATAAAAGCCTGGAAGAGTCTTTTGAGATAAAAAAAGAGTTCATACAGACAAAAAATACCCATGGGACAGGGTGTGTTTTTGCCTCAGCGATAGCTTCCTATCTGGCGCTTGGGGATGATGTAAAGGCTTCTATCATAAAAGCCAAAGACTATGTGGACAGGGCTATAAAACAAGGTTATAAGCTAAACCAAGACGTAGATGCCTGGGGCGTGCTTGATATATTCGCCCCTTAGTTTATCTTTCTGCTTTTATCAAGACAAAAGCTACAAAAAGCACAGCGCTTACGAAAATCGCAAAAGCAAACACGTAAAGCAGTATAGTCATAAAGATATTTTACAGCACAAACATAAAAATAAAATAAAATTAGACCGAAATTTTAGACCTTAGCTTTTTTATGCGCCACAGGGCTTTTGAATCCTCTGGACATATAAGAGAAAAGGCTTTTCCGCTTTTACCTATCCTTCCGGTCCTGCCTATCCTGTGTATGTATAGCTCTGGGTCTTCTGGGATGTTGTAGTTTATCACTATACCCACATCTTTTATATCGAGGCCTCTGGCTGCTACGTCTGTGGCTATAAGTATATTAACAGCACCTGATTTGAAAAGGCTTAAGGCTTTTTCTCTTTGCTTCTGAGTGAGGTCCCCATGAAGGGCCTGGACTTTTATGCCTTTTTTGGTGAGTAAGAAAAACAGGTCTTTTGCATCTTTTCTGGTTTTTACAAACACAAGCATCTTTTCCATTGGATGGGCTTCTATTATGCGCATGAGCTCGTGTATCTTCTCTCCGGGCGATGAGAGTTTTATCATCTTCTCTTCTATGTTTGGCTTTAACTCTACGGACGGGACTTTTACAAACTTAAAATCATGCTTTAAGAATTTTTTTGCTAAAAGCTCAATACGAAGAGGCACCGTTGCAGAGAACATATAAGTATGCCTTTCTTCTGGTAAGAAGCTCATGATATACTCTATGTCTTCTATGAATCCCATGTCCAGCATCTGGTCAAACTCATCAAGCACAAAATACTCTACGTTAGATAAGTTTAATGCTTTTCTATCTATGAGGTCTTTTATACGTCCGGGTGTGCCTATGAGGATATCTACGTTTTTACTGGCAAGTATGTCAAGGTTTTGCTTTACGGATGTCCCTCCATAGAATACGTAAGAAGAAAGCCTCTTGTACTTTGTTAGCATGTAAAACTGCTCTTTTACCTGTATGGCTAGCTCTCTTGTGGGGGTTAAGATGAGAGCTTTTATACCGGGTTTTCCTTTCTGGAGCTTTTCAACGATGGGTATGGCAAAAGCCCCGGTTTTGCCTGTGCCTGTGGCCGCCTGTCCTAGAATATCATACCCTTCTAAAGCCAGTGGAATAGCATCTCTCTGAATAGGTGTGGGTTCCTTGAAACCAGCATCCTCCAGAGCTTTTTGTAGTTCTACGCTTAATTTTGAAAATAACGACATTTTTCTCTCCTAAATTTTTTCTTTTATATTAATATATTATTCTTTATAGAATAAGCAATCTTTTATAAAGGTATCCCGCCAAATGCTTGGCGGGCATAGAATATTTACTCTATAATCTCTAACATATATTTTTTGCCACTTTTTCTTCCCATGGCCGAAACAAGGGTTCTTAGAGCTTTTGCTATGCGCCCTTGCTTTCCTATGACTTTACCTATATCTTGAGGGCCTACTCTTAATTCTATAACAACGGTTTGTTCGCCCTCTACCTCGATGACGTTTACTTTGGAAGGGTCTTCCACTAAGCTCTTGGCGAAGATTTCTACGAGCTCTCTAGCTTGACTCATACGCTACCTCCTATAAAGAATTTGCACTAGCATTCATTTGATTAGCTTGCTTAAGTATAGCTTTAACTCTATCAGAGAGTTGTGCACCTTTTTTTATCCATTCGTTTATGCCTTCTAGGTCTAGATTGATTATCTTCCCAGATTTTGGGTCATAGGTACCCAGTATATCCAGATAATGCCCCTCTCTAGGGGATTTAGAATCCATAGCCACTATCCTGTATATAGGATGATGTGTTCTACCAAACTTTGCCAACCTTATTCTAACCAAGTTCAAACACCCTTTATTTGGCTTTTAACGCCAAATAGAGTGGATATTTATAATCGCCTACCACCCAGGCGATATTTATGTATGAGATTAATTTATAAACCATGCTCAAAACGGAAATCCCAAACCACCAAAGGGTGATTTTTGATTTTTCAGCTTTTTTATCATCTTCTTCATATCCTGATACTGCTTTATAACTTTACTTACATCGGATACAGTTGTACCACTGCCCTTCGCTATCCTCTGCTTTCTGCTAAGATTTATAATATTGGGATTTGCCCTTTCCTCTGGGGTCATGGAATCTATGATGGCTATTATACGTTTAAATATTTTCTGGTCTACCTTTATATTTTTAAGCTGTGAGCCTATGCCTGGAAGCATAGATAATACCCTGTCAAGGGGACCCATGTTTAGCATGAAGGTTATATTTTTCTTGAGGTCGTTTAAATCAAACTCTCCTTTAAGCATTTTGTAGGTGATAGCCTCCGCCTCGTCTTCGCTTATTACCTGTTCGGCTTTTTCTATAAGGCTTTGTAGATCACCAAGACCCAGTATTCTCTGGGCTATTCTATCTGGATAAAACTGGTCTATATCCTCTATCTTTTCTCCAACGCCTATATACTTTATGGGTATTCCTATGGCATCTTTTATGGATAAAGCTACACCACCTCTGGTATCACCATCCATCTTGGTGAGTATGGCACCGGTAAGTCCTACAGTTTCATTGAAAGTTTTTGCCACCGATAGCGCTTCTTGACCCTGCATGCTGTCGGCTACATATATAACTTCAGACGGTCTTACAGCCTCTTTTATGGCTTTTAACTCTTCCATCAGCTCTTCGTCTATGTGAAGTCTTCCGGCGGTGTCTAAGAATAGATAATCGTATTTTTTGCTTTTAAAAATATCAAAAGCCTCTTTCGCTATATCTACAGGGTTTTTATCTGGGCTAAATTCAAGGTAATCTACGCCGGCAATCTCTGAAACGCGTTTTAATTGAAGCATAGCAGCCGGTCTTCTGACATCCGTGGATACGGTCATTACGCTTCTGCCGCCTTTTTTCATCAAGTTTGCCAGTTTACCTATAGTGGTGGTTTTACCTGTACCTTGAAGGCCCACAAACATAACCACGCCTTCTTCCAGAGGAGATGCGTTGCCTCCCAGCGTTTTTACGAGCTCGTCATAAACGCTCATTATGATCATGTCCGTGGGGGATAGGTGTGTCTTTATCTCCTCGGAGAATATGCGTTCTCTTAACCTTTTTATAAAATCTTTAGCTACGTCATAGTCAACGTCAGCTTCCAATAAGGCAGACCTTATATCTCTGAGAGTATCGTTCACAAGCTTTTCGTTTAACTTCTTAGCTCCCCTAAGCTTTTCTAAGCTTTCGCTAAACTTTTCCGTCAAAAGCTCTAACATAATTCTACATTATACCACATTCATCTTAAAAAATGCTGTACTACAGCCAGAATAAATATAAGAACAGCAGGCGATAAGTCAAGACCTGCTACAGGTGGCACAAACCTTCTTATCATTTCTAGCGGCGGTTCTATTATACTCGCTAGAAAATCAAAGAACTTGTTTTGAGTCCACTGCGGAAACCACGAGCCTATAGAGTATATCACTATCAATATTATATATACCTCTATAAGAGCGTCTAAGAGCCTTGTCATCATTCCACAAACTCTATGATGGCCAGCTCTGTGCTATCCCCTGGCTTTCTGGTGGGAAGTTTTACTATTCTGGTATAACCACCGTTCCTTCCTTCAAACCTTGGAGCTATCTCTGTGAAAAGCTTTCTGATGGCTTCTTTGTCTGGAAGCAGAGCTAGAGCCCTTCTTCTAGAGGCTAAGTCTCCTTTTTTGGCCAGTGTCACCAGCCTTTCTACAAAAGGTTTTAGAGCTTTTAGTTTAGCCTCAGAGCTTTCTATTTTCTCGAATAGAATGAGTGATCTTGCTAAAGAACGCATCAAAGCTCTTCTTTGTTCTGCCGTTCTGCTAAAATGTTTTTTCTTAACCCTGTGTCTCATACTATTACACCTCTGAACCTCTGTGTTCTCCTATATTCATACCAAGCGAAAAGCCCATATTTTTGAGGGCTTCTTTTATCTCGGTGAGCGCTTTTCTTCCTATGTTTTTGGAGCTTTTTAGCTCTTCTTCTGTGAGCTGTACTAGCTCTCCTATGGTTGATACTCCTATTCGTTTCAGTGAGTTTAAAGCTCTTTGAGAGATGTCAAGCTCTTCTATAGATAGCGTCAGTTTCTCGCTAAGCTCATCGGGAGGAACTGGCTCTGGCAGTGTAGGCACTTCGTAAGATATGTTTGTAAGCATGTTCATGTGTTTTATGATGAGCTCTACTGCTTGCTGAACTGCGTTTTCTGGAGAGACTACACCGTTTGTGGTGAGTTCAAATGTGAGCTTGTCGTAATCTGTTCTGTCGCCCACCCTTGTGGCCTCTACGTTGAAAGAGGCTATCTTTATAGGGGAAAAATCAGCGTCCAGTATAATCCAGCCTACTTCACCTATCTGTTCTAGTTCTTCAGACATCACGTATCCCTTTCCTCTTTCTATGCGTATCTCGATTTTTAGCGTTGTGTTTGGAGAGTTTATTGAAGCTATGTAAGCATCTTTGTTTATTATATTTACGTTTGGCGGCGTTTTTATATCGGAGGCAAGTACCACAGATGGGCCTGTTTTTTCCAGATACAAAATCTCAAGATCGGAATCTTTCAGGTCAAACTTTACGTTTTTGAGGTTTGCTATGAGTTGTAGCACATCTTCTTGTACACCCTGAATCGTGGAGAACTCATGCTGTACGCCTTCTATTTTTATAGCAGTTATGGCGGTTCCGTATATGGAGGAAAGTAAAACCCTTCTCAGAGCATTTCCTATGGTTGTGCCATAACCCCTTTCTAAGGGTTCTACCACAAACCTGCCATAGGTTTTATCCTTTTCTTCCCAGTAAATCTTCATCGGAAAAATGAACTCTTTCATACGTCCCCTCTTACACTCTTGAATAATACTCAATGATATACTGCATATTTATAGGTACTTCCAGAACAACATCCTTAGGAGTATCTACAACCTTACCCCTAAAGTTATCCTTATCTATCTCCAGCCAGTGAGGGACACTTCTTGGATCCAGGTTTTCTAAGTTTTGTTTTATTTGTGGTATATCTCTAGACTTTGGCGCTACTTCTATAATATCGCCAACGTTCACTTGATATGACGGTATATCTACCTTTACATTGTTAACCGTTATGTGCCCATGCACTACGAACTGTCTTGCCTGTCTTCTGGTGGATGCTATACCGAGCCTGTAAACTACGTTATCCAGACGTCTTTCTAGAAGCTCTATCATTACTGATGCGGTGTTACCTTTGGTTTTTGAGGCTTTATCAAAATACTTTTTAAATTGAGATTCTCTCAGGCCGCCATACAGCATTTTTAATTTCTGTTTTTCGTTTAATCTAAGCCCAAACTCTGTGGATTTTGCCCTACGACCTTTGGTTCTTCCATGTTGCCCTGGTGGAAAGTTTCTCTTTGTTAGAATTTTATTACCGCTTAACTTTCCAGAAACCACAACACCAAATCTTCTATCTACTTTAGACCAAGCTTGAATCTTTCTACCCATAATCACACTCTCCTTCTAGCTGGTGGTCTACAGCCATTGTGAGGTATTGGAGTTACATCTCTTATGGCTTTTATCTTTATTCCGGCAGCCTGGACAGATCTTATAGCAGATTCTCTGCCAGCTCCTGGACCCTTAACCCACACTTCCGCTTCTTGCAACCCGTATTCGTTTATAGCCTTTTTTATAGCTTTCTGGGCTGCTACCTGAGCGGCATATGGAGTTCCTTTTCTGGTACCCTTAAATCCTGCGGTACCTCCGGATTCCCATACCAGCGTGTTGCCTACGTTGTCTGTTATGGTTACTATCGTATTGTTGAAAGTGCTATATACGTGAACTATACCGCTTGATACGGTACGTTTTTCTTTTTTGGACTCTCTAGTCTTTTTTGCCATATTGCGCCTCCTTACTTAGTCACCTTCTTTTTGTTGGCCACAGTCCCCTTTCTTTTTCCTTTTCTTGTCCTGGCGTTTGTTCTGGTCTGCTGGCCTCTTACTGGCAATCCCCTTACGTGCCTCAAACCTCTATAAGTGCCTATATCTATCAGTTTTTTTATGTTCAGCTGAACTTCTCTTCTCAGATCACCTTCTACTTTTATGTTCTGCTCTATGTATCTTCTTAACTGGTTTAACTCTTCCGGGCTCAGCTCGCCTAACTTTTTGGTGGGTGGTATGCCTGTCTGTTCACAAACTTCTTTAGCTTTTGACCAGCCTATGCCGTAAAGATATGTCAAAACCACTTCTAATTTCTTGTGGTCTGGTAAATCAACACCTGCTATTCTAGCCATTTTATACCTCCAGCTATCCTTGTCTTTGCTTGTGTTTTGGATTTTCACAAATAACCATAACGCGCTTTTTCCTTCTTATGATCTTACACTTAGGACATATAGGTTTTACGGACGGTCTTACTTTCATAAAAGCCTCCTAGACTCTATAAATTATTCTACCTTTGGTAAGGTCGTACGGGGTCATCTCTACCTTCACCCTGTCACCTGGTAAGAGTTTTATAAAGTTAATCCTCATCTTACCAGATACATGAGCTATAATAGTATGACCGTTATCAAGCTTTACCCTGAACATGGCGTTCGGTAAAGCCTCCTCTATTACACCTTCAAAAACTATACCTTTTTCTTTCTCTGGTTCAGCGTTTTTGTTCTTCTTTGCCATATCACCACTCCGTCAATATTTCTGGACCGTTTTCTGTAACAACTACAGTGTGTTCAAAATGACAAGCGTATCTGCCTTTAGCTTTTATAGTCCAGCCGTCGTTCGCTTTATACACTGAACCGTCGCCGGTGGTAAACATGGGTTCTATGGCTAACACCATCCCTGGCTTTAGCTGGGCGTTCATCTTCGGAGTCATAACGCTTGTGCAGTTGGCCACAAAAGGCTCTTCGTGGCTGTTTTTACCTATGCCGTGCCCACCATATTCGCACACCACACCAAAACCGTTCTCTTTTGCTACCGTTTCTATGCTTTTAGCAACATCATACAGGGTTTTACCTGGTTTACATTCACTGATAGCGTTGTATAGAGCTTTTCTGGTGGCTTCTAAGAGCCTTGATTTTTCTTCGGATAGCTCACCTACGCCTATTGTAAGGGCTGCGTCTCCGGCGTATCCTTCGTATATAGCACCAAAGTCCAAACTTACCAGATCGCCCTCTTTTATCTTCTTGGTTTTGGATGGTATTCCATGGACTACTTCATCGTTTATAGAAACACAGAGTGCAGCAGGATATTTCTTTTTGGAGAAAGGTGGCTGGTAGTTAAGAAAAGCTGGTATACCACCCAGCTCTTTCGTCCTTTCTCTGGCTGCCATCTCTAAGTCGTAGGTTAAAACACCAGGTTTTACCATAGAAGCTATATATTTTAGCACATCGCTCACTATTTGGCAAGCTTTTTTTATCTTCTCTATTTCAGCTTTTGTGTAAAGCTCTATCATAGCAAGCTTTTTAACTTTTCAAACACTTCTTCCTGTGAACCAACAGCGTCAATCACATGAAGTTTACCTTTGTTTTTATAAAACTCCACAAGGGGTGCCGTTTGCTCTTTGTAAACCTTTAATCTATTTATTATAACCTCTTCCTTGTCGTCTTCTCTTTGAACGAGTGGTGTATTATCGTAATCGCACAGTGTGTCGTTTTTGGGTTTTTGATAGTATATATTGTAGGTAGCTCCGCATTTTGGGCATACCCTTCTGCCGGATAGTCGTTTTATTATGATATCATCGCTAAGTTCAAAGTAAAACACTTTATCCACATCTAAGTTCATGGATTTTAACATTTTTTCAAAAGCTTCAGCCTGGTTTACAGTTCTTGGAAAACCATCAAACACATAGTTTTTACTGGGAGCTCCCATCAAAAGGTTTTTTATCATCTCTATTATGAGTTCATCCGGTACTAACAAACCCTGATTCATGTACTCCTGGGCTTTTAAGCCTATGGGTGTCTTTTTAGCTACCTCACTTCTTAAGATATCACCGGTGGAGACATGTTCAAAACCAAGTTTTTGCTTCAGTAAAGCTCCTTGAGTTCCTTTTCCTGAACCGGGCGGTCCTAAAAGCACCAAAATCATCTATCTTTTCCTCGCGTAAGTTTTATACTTTTTGGTGATGATCTGAGCATCTATCTGGTTCAACGTATCAAGGGCCACACCCACCACGATAAGAGCGGTAGTACCACCAAAGTAAAAGGGTGTTTTTAGCCATACTGTAAGGAATAAGGGGATTATGGCCACCACCGATAAGAACGCCGCTCCGATGAGTACCAGTCTATTTATGACACTTTCAAAAAACTTTATCGTTTGTTGACCAGGTCTTATACCCGGGATAAAGGCGTTTGCTTTTTTGAGGTTTTCCGCTACATCATAGGGGTTTATAAGGACAGCGGTGTAAAAGTATGTAAAGAATATAATAAGTACCACATAAGCAAAGTTGTAGGGTAAGGATAATGGGTTAAAGGCGTCGTGGATGGCCTGCGCTATCGGGTTTTTAATAAACCCTAATATCGTAGAAGGAACTATCAAAAGAGACTGTGCAAATATAATTGGTATAACACCCGCTGGGTTTAGCTTTATGGGTAAATAGGTGGAACCTCCCACAAATTCCTGTCTACCTACCTGGCGTCTTGGGTATTGGATTGGTATTCTTCTTTCGGCCTCTTGGAATATTACTATCGCTGCTATAACAACTATGATTATAAGAATAGCCCCTACAAAACCAAAAGGGCTTATGTCTCCGTGTTTTAACATTGACACGAACCTTATGGTGGCTTCTGGGAAGTTCGCTACTATACCTGCGAATATCAGCATAGACATGCCGTTTCCGATGCCTTTTTCAGTGAGCATATCGCCAAGCCATACGAGTATCATGGTGCTTGCCACCATACCAATCACAGCTATTATTATGAATAGTATGCCTCCGTGCGGCACCACCGGGTATCCGTGAGGTGATGTCTGGTGTTCAAGCCAGGTGGCTATACCTAAAGATTGAAAACCTGCTACGAAAACTGTGATGTATTTGGTATATTCGTTTATCTTCTGCCTTCCGTAATCTCCTTCTTCTTTGGCAAGCTTTTGAAGCTCTGGTATTGCGCTTGATAGAAGTTGCATTACGATAGAAGCTGATATGTAAGGCATTACTCCAAGTGCAAAAAGTGTCATCCTGGAGAGGTTACCACCCGAGAATATGTCATAAAGAGCAAACAATGACCCTTTTAAATTGCTCATGAAGTCGCTAAGGGCCAGTGGATCTACGCCGGGTATGGGTATGTGGCTACCAAGCCTATATATCGCAAAGACTATAAGTGTGAATATTACCCTTTTTCTTAAAGTTTCAAGTTCAAGTATTTCTTTTAGAAAGTTATTCACCAGCTCCCTCTAAAACTTCCACGCTTCCACCAGCAGCTTCTATCTTCTGTCTGGCGGATTCTGATATAGCGTCCACTTTTACTTTAAACTTTTTGCTAACCTCTCCCATTCCCAGTATCTTAACCGGCTTGTTCTTCTTAACTAAACTCTTAGCCAGCAGTGTTTCTTTGGTTATTTCATCCCCGTCGTTGAAATATTTTTCAAGCGTTGATAGATTTATCACAGAGTATTCTTTCTTGAAGGGGCTCTTGAACCCTACCTTTGGTACTCTCATGTGTAGAGGTGTCTGACCACCTTCAAAATAAGGAGCCACTCTGTTGTCGCCGGATCTTGATTTTTGTCCTTTATAACCTCTACCTGCAGTTTTTCCTTTTCCAGAGCCTATACCTCTTCCTACACGTTTTTTGTCTTTAACGGCACCTTCGTTTGGCTGTAGTTCGTGTAACTTCATTCTATCTCCTCCACTAAGACAAGATGCTTAACCTTTTCTAAGTTTCCGCATACCATGGGATTTTTTTCTAATACAACGGTTTCTCTTACTTTTTTAAGTCCTAAACTTCTTACAGCTTCTTTCTTGGCTTTATCTTCACCTGCCAATCCTCTTTTTAAGGTAATTTTTAACTTCATGGCTCACCTCGCATATATGTTGTATCTCTGTCTTAGGTCTTCCGGGGCAACGCCTTTTACCTTGGCTACAGTGTCTAAATCTTTTAATTTTAAAAGCGCATCAAACACAGCTCTTACAACGTTGTGGCTGTTGGAGCTGCCCACTATCTTGGTAAGCACGTCAGTATACCCTGCTAGTTCAAATATAGGTTTTGCAGCACCACCAGCTATAACACCGGTACCTCTTCTGGCTGGAAACATTATTATTCTGGCAGACCCATACTCACCTACAACGTCGTGAGGTATAGTACCGTTTACGATAGGTACTTTTATGGTTTTTTTCTTGGCGTCTTCTATGGCTTTTGCGATAGATAGAGGCACTTCTCTTGCTTTGCCGAGCCCAAAACCTACATAACCTCTTCTATCTCCTATTACCACCAGTGCACTGAAGGAAAAACGTTTACCACCTTTGGTAACACGTGTTGTTCTGGCTGCCTCTAACAGTCTTTCTTCAAACTGGATGTCGTCTAAGGTAATTATACCCTGTTCAATTCTTTTAGCGTCTATTCTTTGGTTTAAATCCTTTGCACCCACATCAGCCTCCTAATTTATAAATCCTAGCTCTCTACACTTTTCTGCGAAAGCCTTTACCTTACCGTGGTAAAGATATCCAGATCTATCGAAAACCGCTTTTTCTATACCTTTTTCTTTGGCTTTTCTTACTAAAATTTCAGCCACTTTCTGCGCAGCTTCTATAGACTTACCACCTCTTTTACCTGTTTCATCCACATATTCTTTGCTAAGGGAGGAAACCGTAAGGATTGTCTTACCACTGCTGTCGTCTACCAGCGATGCATAAAAAGCGTTTAAACTCCTATATATACACAATCTTGGCCTTTGGTATGTACCACTTATCTTCTTCCTTATTCTTCTGTGTCTTCTGAGGCGTTTTTCTTCTCTCGTTGCTTTCATATGCCTACTCCTTACTTCTTACCTTTACCAGCTGATTTACCAGGTTTTAACTTCAATACTTGACCTTCGTATCTTATACCTTTACCCTTATAGGGGTCCGGCTTTCTAAACTTCGCTATCTCCGCAGCTACTTGCCCTACCAGCTGTTTATCTATACCGGATACGGTAATCTTGTTTTCTTTGACCTCTAGCTTTACTCCAGCTGGAGGTTTATAATATATGGGATGAGAGTATCCTAAGTTAAGCTCTAACTCCTGACCCTTCATAGCCGCTCTATAACCAAGCCCCACCACTTCTAACGTGACGGAATATCCTTTTGTAACACCCTCTATCATATTTCTTATAAGAGCTGCTGTAGTACCATGCATAGCATTAGCAAACGGAGATTCTTCATTTTTGGAAACTGTAATCTGATTATCCGCCATCTTTACATTGACTATCTCGTGTATGGGCATGCTCAACTTCCCTTTAGGTCCTTCTACTGTAATGGTTTTATCGTCCAAAGAAACTTTGACGTTGCTTGGTATAGGTATCGGTTTTTTGCCTATCCTAGACATAGTCCTATCTCCTTTAATATACGTATGCTATTATTTCGCCACCTTTTCTTAGTTTCCTGGCTTCTGCATCAGAAACTATCCCTGCGTCACAGGAGACTATAGCAAGCCCTAAACCTCTTCTAACATGAGGTATCTTCTTTATGGGTTTGTACATTCTCCTTCCCGGTTTTGATACCCTTTCTATATTTTCTATTGCGGATTTTGTTTTTCTATTGTCCAGATACTTTAAGTGTATCCTTATGGTTGGCTGGTTGCCCTTTTTGTGGGCTTCATCCTCTAATATTTCATACCCCTGAATGTATCCTTCCTGTTTCAAAAGCTCTAAAATGTTTTGTTTCAATTTAGAATGAGGTACATCTACAAAATCTCTCTTTCTTTGTATAGCGTTTTTCATTCTTGCAAACATGTCAGCTATTACATCCATACTCTAAACCTCACCAACTAGATTTTCTTACACCGGTTATTTCACTGCTTAGCGCCATCTCTCTGAAGCAAAGCCTACACATGTTGAATCTTCTCAAAAATCCTCTGGGTCTACCACACACGGGACATCTGTTTTTCTGTCTCGTGGGGTATTTTGGAAAGTGCTTTAGATCTTTTACTACTTTGGCTTTTCTAGGCATAACTCCTCCTTAATAGGCCCTTATAGGTAGCCCTAACAGGGCTAACAAATATAGCGCTTCTTCGTCAGTTTCTGCGCTTGTATGTATCAATATGTCCATACCTCTTATGGCATCTACTTTTTCATAGTCTATTTCTGGAAACACTATCTGCTCCGATAGGCCGAAAGCGTAGTTTCCTCTGCCGTCAAAAGACCTTGGATTTAGACCTTTAAAATCTTTGACACGTGGTAATGCAACGGATATCAGCTTATCTAAGAAATTCCACATTCTGTCTTTTCTCAGTGTAACCTTTAGGCCTATGGGTAAGCCTTTTCTCAATTTGAAAGAAGCTTCCGATTTTTTAGCTTTTCTCACAGATGGATGCTGACCTGTTATAAGCTTCAGGTCTTCCATGGCTCTGTCTAGATTTTTTATATCGCTTATAGCTTCTCCTACTCCCATGTTCACCACTATCTTTATTATCTTGGGTACCTCCATGGGACTTTTATAGTTAAACTTTTCCATCAATCTGGGTACTACTATTTTTTCATATCTTTCTTGAAGTCTTTGTTTCTGTTTGGTTGCTGTAGACATATGTCTTACCTCTTCACCTTATTTTTTTCGTACACAAGATCTATATTCTCACCACATTTTTTGCAATATCTATATTTTCTCAACACTCCATCTTTTTCTTCTATTCTGAAACCTACTCTTGTGGGTTTGTCGCATTTTGGACATATGAGCATAACTTTTGATATCGGCATAGGAAGTTCTATTTCGAAAATACCGCCTTCTCTTACACCCTCTATGGCTTTTACGTGCTTTTTGGCTATATTTATATTTTTAACGATGACTTTGCCAGATTTTGTGTCTAGAGCTTCTACGGTGCTTATCTTGCCTCTATCTTTACCTGCCAATACTTTTACTTTATCTCCTCTTTTTATCTTAAAAGCCATTATACAACCTCCGCTGCTAAGGAAGCTATCTTGGTAAAACCTCTGTTTCTAACTTCCCTGGCTATTGGTCCTAATATACGAGTTCCCAGCGATTCACCGTACTGATTTAGGAGTATCACGGCGTTATCGTCAAACTTTATGTATGAGCCATCGTTTCTTTTCACTTCTTTAGCTACTCTCACTACGACAGCTCTGTATACTTTACCCTTTTTGGCAGCACCGTTAGGAGTAGCTTCCTTTACGGTAACAATTACCACATCTCCAAGGCTCACGTATTGTCTTCTGGCATATGGTATACCTATGATCTGAACCTTTTTAGCTCCTGAATTGTCAGCTACATTTAAATAACTCTGCCTCTGTATCATAGTCGCTCTCCTAAATTACCTTCATGAAACGCATATTATACCATATTTTTTCTAAGATTGCAACTCTTGATTGGAAGTTGCTTTTGATAGTATCTTAACCACTACCCACTTCTTTGTTTTTGATATTGGTCTTGTCTCTCTTATAAGGACCAAATCTCCTACAGAGCATGCGTTTTCTGGGTCATGGGCGTGGAACTTAGAGGATTTGATAATTCTTTTACCGTATAATGGGTTTGGCATTTCTCTGTTTACCTTTACCACCACCGTTTTATCCATTTTGTTGCTTACCACTATCCCTTTGAACTCTTTTCTCTTTTCGTGCCACTTCTTTTCTTTCATACCTTCAAGCCTCTCTTCTTTTCGTTTATGATTGTTAAAACCCTTGCTATATCTCTTCTGGTTTCTCTTATTTTGGTGGGCTCTTTAAGCCCTTCTATTTTTTTCTTTATACGAAGTTTAAATAGCTCGCTTTTTAACTCTTTTAACTTCGCTTCCAGCTCCTGTATGGTGAGTTGGCGTAAATCCTTAGCTCTCATATGCCTATGCCTCCTGCCTTAACCAATCTCACTTTTATGGGTAATTTGGCAGAGACCTTTCTGAAAGCTTCCTCAGCCATTTCATAAGGCACGTCTGAAAATTCAAACATTATCCTGCCAGGTTTCACTACGGCTACGTATCCTTCCGGATCACCTTTACCACCACCGCCTCTGACTTCTGCGGGTTTTCTTGTATAGGGCTTGTCCGGAAATATTCTTATCCATACCTTTGTGCCTTTTCTCAGATTTCTAACCAGAGCTATACGAGATGCTTCTATCTGCCTCTGGGTGATCCAGCAGCTCTCTAAAGCCTGAATTCCGTATTCGCCGAAGGCTACCTTGTTTCCTCTAAAGGATTTGCCTTTTAGGGTACCTCTTTGGGTTTTTCTATATTTTTGTCTGCTTGGTTGCAGGAATGACATCGTTATACCTCCTTAGCTTGGCTCACGAGATCTTCTTCTATCTTTTTCATTATCTCTTCTTTGCCACCTTTTAGGATATCGCCTTTATATATCCATACCTTTATGCCCAGGATTCCGTATTTCGTATAGGCGGTGGCAAAACCGTAATCTATATCTGCCCTTAATGTTTGTAAAGGCATCCTTCCCACCAAAAACCATTCTGCTCTTGCCAAATCTGCACCACCTATCCTGCCTTTTACCTGGACTTTTATACCTTTTGCACCACTTTTAATGGCGTTGTCTATGGCTCTTTTCATAGCTCTTCTGTGAGATACACGTCTTTCAATTTGAAGGGCTATGTCCTCTGCCACAAGCTGAGCGTCTAGCTGTGGTACTCTTACCTCATCTACGCTCAAGCTTATATCTTTATTTTTCACTATTTTTTCTAAGTCGTTCTTCAACTGATCTACTTCGGCACCTTTTCTACCTATGATGATACCTGGTTTAGAGGATAGAATTCTTACCCTTACTTTCTCACCGGATCTTTCTATGGTAATCTTAGATATACCGGCGGATTTATATCTTTCCTTTATATACTTTCTTATGAGTATGTCTTCGTGCAAGATACCTGGATAGTCTTTCTTGGGAGCACACCATTTGCCCAGCCAATCTTTTGTAACACCTATCCTAAAACCTACTGGATGAGTTTTTTGACCCATTATTTAGCCTCCTCACTATTTTCGCTCGCTTCTCCTAGAACAATCGTTATGTGCGAAGTTTGCTTTCTCATCATGGTAGCCCTTCCGTGCGCTCTTGGCATCCATTTTCTAAACATAATACCTTTATCGGCTTTTGCTTCCAATATCACCAATTTGGTTGGGTCTATACCTTGTTGTTCCGCGTTAGCGATGGCACTCTTCAGCACTTTCTTTATAATTGCTGCTGCTTTTTTGTTCATGAAGCTTAACTGGTATAAGGCATACTCTACAGGTTTTCCTCTTAAAAGCCTTAAAACCTGTGCTGCCTTGAGTGGCGATATTCTGGCATTTTTATGTACTGCCCTGCTCACTATCTCTACATTTTCGATACCCATAGTGCTATACCTCACTTCTTCTTGACCACTTTTGCTGATTTATCCGGGTGGGATCTAAAGGTTCTTGTAGGAGCAAACTCTCCTAGTTTGTGTCCCACCATTTCTGGTGTTATATATATAGGTACAAAAGTTTTACCGTTGTGTACAGCTATTGTGTGGTTCACAAACTCTGGTATTATCTGCGAATCTCTGGAATAGGTTTTAACCACCTTTCTTTCACCGCTCTGATTCATTTTTCTTATGGTAGCCCATAGCTTGGGATCAACCCATGCTTTTTTGTCTACAAAGTTTTTGAACTCCTGCCAGATTTCTCTGTATCTTTTCTTGGCGTTTTCTATGAGTTCATCGTTGTTAGAAAATTCTACTTTTCTGACCTTTTTATAAGCTTTTTGAGCCTTTTTATAGAGCTTTAGAAAAGTATCCAGGTCCTCTATCAGTCTATTTCTTTTGTTCCAAGCACCTCTGAAACCCATTACACCTTACCTCCGGCGTTTCTTCTGGATATGATGAATCTATCAGAGTATTTCTTTCCTCTTCTGGTTTTGTATCCTTTCGTTTTCCAGCCCCAAGGAGACTCTGGATGTTTACCCTTTGTTTTACCTTCACCTCCACCGTGAGGATGGTCTACTGGGTTCATGGCGGTACCACGGACGTTTGGTCTCATGCCTAACCATCTTGCTCTTCCAGCTTTACCCAGCTTTACCAGCTCGTGTTCTGCCAGGCCTACGGCACCTATGGTAGCCATGCACTTTTCGTTTATCAATCTAACCTCTCCAGAAGGCAAACGTACTTGGGCATACCCTTCTATCTTACCTATCACCTGAGCTGATAACCCAGCTGCTCTTACCAGTTTTCCGCCTCTTCCAGGTGTTAGTTCTATGTTGTGTATGAAAGAACCTACCGGTATAAACTTAAGTGGCATGGCGTTACCGGGCTTTATATCTGGAAGCTCTTTTCCTTTCTGGGCATCCTCATAACTGATCGATAAGACGGTATCGCCAACGTTTAATTTATCGGGCCATAAGATATATCTTTTTTCACCATCCTTGTAGTGAAGTAGTGCTATGCGTGCGCTTCTGAAAGGATCGTACTCTATGGAGTATACTTTGGCTGGTACCAAGCTTTTATCTCTTTTAAAATCTATGATACGATATCTTATCTTGTTACCAGCGCCTTTCCATCTCGTGGTGATTTTACCCTGTTGCCTGCTTCTACCCAGAGCTCTTTTGTAGTAGAAGGTTAGCGATTTCTCAGGCTCTCTTCTGGTTAACTCAGCAAAATCATAAAGCACTGCGTGTCTTTGACCGTTTGTTACAGGTTTTAGCTTTCTTACACCCATATATTAACCTCACAAGCTCATCAAATCTATTTTTGAATTTTCATAAAGGGTAACTATGGCTTTTTTATAACCTCTAGTGCTACCAAACACCCTTCCTTTTCTTGTAATGGTTCTTTTTACCCTTGGACGTGCATACAATGTGTTCACCGATTTTACTTTGACGCCAAACAACTTTTCTACGGCGTGTTTTATCTCATGCTTGTTGGCATCTTTATGCACTTCAAACACATATTTATTTAGATCTTCCATCAATCTGTTGGTCTTTTCAGTGATTATAGGGCGTATAATAATCTCTTCTGGTGCTCTCATACGCTTACCCTCTCATAAATTTTTTCCAGTGAACCTTTTTCTAAGACTATTTCATCAGCCCATAAGATATCGTAAACGTTTAATCCGCTTACAGGCAACACTTTCTTGTCAGGTATGTTTCTGAAGCTTTTAGATACGTTTTCATTCTGATCTGACAGAACTATGAGAACTTTTTTGCTGTCTAAGTTCATGCTTTTCAGAAAGTTGTAGGCTTCTTTGGTTTTGGGCTTTTCTAATGAAGACAACACGTTATCAAGTACGTGTATAGAATTGGTTCTGGCTTTTGAGCTGAGAGCCATTTTTAAGGCCAGTTTTCTGTACTTTTTGGATAGCTTAAATTCATAGTCTCTTGGTTTTGGACCATGGGCCACACCACCGCCTACGAATATGTTTGCGGATCTGGCACCGTGACGGGCGTTACCTGTCCCTTTTTGAGGCAGTATCTTCTTCTTGCTGTAATTTACCTCTGCTCTGGTCTTGGTGGAGTGAGTGCCCTGTCTTTTTCTGGCTAACTGCCATCTTACAACATCCCATAAAACCTGTTTCTTAGGTTCTATGTTAAAAACATCGTCCCTTAATTCTACACCATTTACTAGCATATCACACTTCCTGCCTTAAGATGTTGTTTGGTATGTAAGATAAACGGTTTTGCTTTCTTTGAGCTTTCTTCCTAGAAGCTATGTGACTCTTTTCTATATAAACTATACCATCTTTATGGCCTGGTATAGAGCCTTTAACCAGTATTATACCTTTATCTTTAAGAACGTCCACCACTAAAAGTGCCTGCACTCTTATTGTATCGTTGCCGTGTCTTCCCGCCATCCTTTTGCTCTTCCATACTCTACCGGGATCTGTTCTGTTTCCGACAGAACCTACGGCTCTGTGATATCTGTGACCGTGAGATTTGGGAAAACCACCGAAATCCCATTTTTTCATAGTTCCGGTGAAGCCTCTGCCTTTTGACCTGCCTACTACATCTACCAGCTCACCAGGAGAGAATATGTCAACTCCGAGCTCCTGTCCAAGCGTAAAATCAGATACGTTATCAACTCTAAACTCTTTCAAATATTTTAACGGTGTTAGATTAGCCTTTTTAAAATGACCTACCATGGGTTTTTTAAACCTGCTCTGCTTTAGCGGTATGCTACCCACCTGAATTGAGTTGTATCCGTCTTTATCTGCTGTTTTTATTTGCACTATGTAGTTTGGTTCAACTTTTATGGCGGTAACAGCTACAGCAGTGCCATCTTTTAAAAATACTCTCATCATTCCCAGTTTCTTACCTATAAGTCCTATCATAGCTTAACCTCTCATCTTTACTTCTATATCAACGCCTGCTGGAAGGCTTATTTCCATCAACGATTCTATCGTTTGCGGTGTTATCTTTACTATGTCTAAGACCCTTTTAAATTCTCTTATCTCAAAATGCTCTCTGGATTGGTCAAATTTGTGAGGGGAGCGTAGCACCGCCCAGCGCCTTCTGGAAGTTGGTAATGGAATTGGACCCTTTACGGAACTCCCTGTTCTTTTAACGGTTTCTACTATCTGCTTAACAGATTGATCGAGCAACCTGTGATCGTAAGATTTAAGCTTTATGCGTATTTTATCCTGCTCCATATTCTACATCCTCACTCTATAATCTTGGTAACAACACCAGCACCAACGGTTCTACCACCTTC
>CAYFGH010000002.1:0-37871 GCA_964342735.1 uncultured Aquificaceae bacterium | reverse complement strand
ACTACTCTCTGGCGCAAGATAAAAGAATACGGTATAGAGGTATAATATGCTATAATACTTTAATGAAAAAATTAACGTTGTTTTTTGCTACTTTTTTCAGCATGTTGATCTTTTCCTGCGAAAAACCCTCAAGCGTTAATATAAAAGCAAAACCTTACGATTTTAAGCTAATGTCTCAAAATAAACAGGTTTCTTTGAAAGATTATGAAAAGCATTATAAAGTTATACTTCTTTACTTTGGCTATACCCATTGCCCTGACGTGTGCCCTACGGTTTTACACAAGCTCTCCTCCATGTATAACATGCTAGGAAGCGATAAAAAGTATGTAAAGGTGATTTTTATAACGCTGGATCCCAAAAGAGACACGCCAGAGATTGCAGATCAGTATGCCAAGTTTTTCAACAAGGATTTTAGCGGCTTGTCAGGAAACCAGAACGACATCAAGAAAGTTGCCGACGAGTATGGTGTGGTGTATAAAATAGTACCCTCCAAAACAGAAGGCTATCTAATAGACCATTCAGACAACATATATGTGATTTACAATAAAAGCCTGAAAACGATATTTTTTGATAAAGACCAGGACCCAGCTTATATGGCTTCATATATAAAAAAGCTTTTACAAAACGACAAATAAAACAAAAAGGTAAATATACTCGGTGGTAAAGCCAGTTATTTATAGTTTATAATTATTCTATGAGCATATTTACAAAGATATCTATCTTGGGTGCTCTCTGGGTGCTCTTGGAGATAATTATGGGGCTGTTTCATAAAAGCGTATGTACAAGCTCTGGATGCACCATAGCAGCTTCTTACAACAGATACCCAGAGTTCGTGATGCTTTTTATAGGGCTTTTACTCTTTACAGTTTTGGGGCTTTTAAAAGAAAAAAAGAAAGAAAAACTATTGGATGCCATACTCATAGGAGCTTTGGCCTCAGAAGGATATCTACAGGCCTTTGAGATATTTACAGCGCATACATTCTGTATATTTTGCACAGTTACGTTTCTTATAATACTTACGCTGTTTATTTTAAGGGTAAAAGAAAACAAAGAGGTATTTTTAAAAGGCCTTAGCGCATTCTTGTTTGTTTTTGTTACAGCGTTTCTTATAAACAACCCCACTATTAAGATAAAGGACCAGTACACGCTTTTATACCTTCCGGGGTGTCCTCACTGTGAGCATACAGAAAAGTTTCTGGATTCTATACACGTAAGCTACGATAAGATAGACGCCTCTTCTCACAAAGGACTTATCATGTCTATGGGTATAAACGAAGTACCTGTTCTATTTGTAAGAGAGCCTTATGGGTATAAGGTGCTTGTGGGTTCTGACAGTATAGAGTCGTTTTTTACCAAAAGCCAGAAAACAAACAATAAAAACACACAAACCGAAGATATAAACTTAGGAGGTGGATGTCAGCTAAACAACATATTTGGTGGTAGTTGTAGCAAATAAATTTAGTATATTAATATCAAAAAACTTGACATAAATTTACTAAAGATTATATTTATGATATAATGTTATAGGAGGTAAAATATGTACAGCGAAAACATGTGGAGCAAAAAACTAAAAGACTATGTAGAGCAGGCGTCCTCGATAGCGAGGTCTTTAGGGGACACAAAGGTAGACACGGACCATCTTCTTCTGGCGCTGTTAAAAGACCAGGAATCAGCCCTTTCAAAGTATATAAATAAAAAGGGTATAGATCCAAAAGAGCTCTATCAAAAGCTAAGAGAGCACATAAACAGCATAGACAATCAGCTAAACAAAGCGGCCGAATCAGAGGCAAACCATCTAATAGACTTAAGGAGCAAGATAATACAGCTAAAATCAGATATATCCAATATACAATCTGAACTTTCAGAGATAAGAGAAGCAAAAAGACGTATAGAAGCTGAGCTAGAAAGAGCAAGAAGATACGACCCCTGGAGCGCAAGACAGTTAGAGTTAGAACTAAGACAACTAAACGCCGAAGAAGAGCATCTAAGAAAAGAGCTTTCGAGGGTGGAGCAAAACTTATCTACAGTGTTTGATAAGAGCGCCGTAAGAGATTTCCTAGACAACAAGATATCGATAGATGCCCTTGTTAAAACCGCTTTAAAAGAAAGTCCTCACAAAGAACAGCTAAAAGAGATAGGTATATCCTTTGACAGGTACGAAGATAAGGTGCTTAAAAGATTTACAGGTAAAACACCTGAGTTTAAATACTCTAAAAACCTTGAAAGGGTGTTTGAAATAGCCCAAGAAAAGGCTATAAAAGAGGGGCTTGCTGAAGTATCACCGGCTCATCTTGTTTCAGCGCTTTTAGAAGCAAAAGAATACATAGCAGCAAAACTTTTAGAACAAATTTTAGGAGGTAAAAGCATGGATACAGAAAAGGAAATCCAAGAGGAAGAAAAGTCTATACTAGAGCGTTACGGAGTAGACCTCACCCAAAAGGCAAGAGATGGCAAGCTAGACCCCGTAATAGGAAGGGAAAAAGAGATAAACCAAACCATCGAAATACTCTTAAGACGCAGTAAAAATAACCCTGTGCTGGTGGGAGACCCAGGTGTTGGTAAAACCGCTATAGTAGAAGGTCTGGCCCAGAGGATAGTAAACAAGGAAGTTCCACCAGAGCTTCAGGATAAAACCATCATAAGCATGGACATGGGCTCTCTGGTAGCTGGTTCAAAGTACAGAGGTGAGTTTGAAGAAAGGGTTAAAAAACTCCTAGATGAACTAAAGGAAAGGACTGATGTGATACTCTTTATAGATGAAATACATACGGTTATAGGAGCTGGAAAAAGTGAGGGCTCTTTGGATGCTGGTAACATGTTAAAACCAGCTTTAGCAAGGGGTGAGATAAGGTTAATAGGTGCCACCACCGTTGATGAGTATAGAAAATACATAGAAAAAGACCTCGCCTTAGAAAGAAGATTCCAGCCCGTTTATGTGGACGAGCCCACCATTGAGGAGGCCATAGAGATATTAAAAGGCCTAAGACCAAAACTGGAGGATTTCCACAAGGTAAAGATAGAAGATGATGCTATAGACGCCTCTGTGAAACTCACCCACAGATACGTCACATTCAGAAAATTACCGGACAAGGCTATAGACGCCCTTGATCAGGCCTCTGCTCGTAAAAAGCTAGCCTCTGTAAGCGTGCCACCAGAGCTTCAGGAGATAGAAAGAAAGCTAAGAACCTTAGAAGAAGAAATTGTAAACGCCAACCTGTCTGGAGACTACGAAAAAGAAGCGGAGCTAAAGATTCAAAAGGTAAACCTGGAAAAGCAAAAACAGGAAATCATCAACAGGCTTGACATGGTAGATATGAAAATAAACCAGCTAAAGAAAAAGTTGGAAGAGCTGGAACAGCAGATTATGAAAGCAGCGGAAAAAGGGGATTACGAAAAAGAGGCGGAGCTAAAGATAGAGATGGTAAACACCGAAAAAGAGATAAAAGCCCTGGAGTCTAAAAGAGCAAAGACCCTGAGCGTAACCTACGATGATATAGCACAGGTAGTATCAGACTGGACCGGTATACCTCTTAGCAAGCTAAAAGAAGAAGAGATGGAAAAACTCCTTCACTTAGAGGAAGAGCTTCATAAGAGAGTCATAGGCCAGGACGACGCAGTAGTAGCTGTAGCAGAAGCCATCAGAAGAGCAAGGGCAGGTTTAAAAGACCCAAGAAGACCTATAGCTTCGTTCCTGTTCTTAGGACCCACTGGTGTTGGAAAAACAGAGCTATCGAAGGCTTTAGCAGAACTTCTCTTTGGTGAAGAGGATGCCCTTATAAGGCTTGACATGTCCGAGTTCAAAGAAGAACACACCGTATCGAAACTAATAGGTGCACCTCCTGGATACGTAGGCTATGAAGAAGGCGGAAAGCTAACAGAAGCGGTAAGAAGAAAGCCTTACAGCGTTGTGCTTTTGGATGAGATAGAAAAAGCCCATCCCAGGGTGTTTGATCTGTTCTTACAGGTGTTAGATGACGGAAGGCTCACCGATTCTCACGGAAGAACGGTGGATTTTAGAAACACCGTTATCATAATGACCTCAAACATAGGTAGCACCTACCTTCTTACATTACCTCTTGAGGGAGATCCTGAAGAGATCAAGAAAGAGTTTGAAAAGGCAAAAGAAAAAGTCCTGGGCGAACTAAAGCACTTCTTCAGACCGGAGTTTCTAAACAGAATAGATGATATTATAGTGTTCAAACCTCTTACGATGGAACAGCTCATACAAATAGTAGACCTTCTTATTGCAGATCTCAACAAGCGCTTAAAGGATAGAAACATAAGTGTAGAACTAACGATAGAGGCCAAGAAGGAGCTGGCCAGAAGAGGATACGAACCGGCTTTCGGTGCAAGACCCCTAAAGCGTACCGTTCAAAAGCTCTTAGAAACCCCTCTAGCTAACAAGATAATAAAAGGTGAGATAAAAGACGGCGCCAAAGTAAAAGTGGACGTAAAAGACGGCGAGTTTGTGTTTGAAGCGGTATAACAGATATTTCTGATAAGGGTAGGAGTTTTTCCTGCCCTTTCTTGATATAATACTCTCATGAAAAAGCCAGAGATATTATCACCAGTAGGCACTTTTGAAAGCCTCATGTCTGCTATAAAAGCAGGTGCAGATGCTGTTTACATGGGTTTTGACAGACTGAACCAGAGGGCGGGAAAGGGTGGATTCTCAAAAGAGGATATAAGAGAAATTCGCCTCATCACAAAAGACCACAATATAAGACAATATATAACACTAAACTCCATCGTTTTTGATGAGGACTTACCTTATCTTGAAGATGTACTTGATTTCTTAAAAGATATAGGGGTGGACGCTGTAATAGCCTGGGATTTTTCTGTGGTGCTTGGGAGCATAAAAAGAGGTTTAGAAACGCACATATCCACAATGGCCTCTGTTTCAAATTCAGTCTCTGGAAAATTTTACAAAGAGCTTGGAATAAAGCGCATAGTTCCTGCAAAAGAGCTTGATTTAGATTCTGTTAAAAGCCTGAAACAAAATACAGGTTTAGAAGTGGAGGTGTTTGTACACGGTTCAATGTGCATGGCGGTATCCGGCAGATGTTTTTTGAGTCATGAGGTTTTTCAAAAATCCGGAAACAGGGGAGAGTGCTATCAGGTGTGCAGGCACGAGTTTGATATAAAGGTGATCTCTAAAAACTCCGGCACCGAGTACTATCTTGGAAGCGATTACGTGATGTCTGCTAAAGATCTACTCACCATAAACTTTGTAGATAAGCTGATGTGGGCAGATGCCTGGAAGATAGAGGGAAGAAACAAAAATCCAGACTACGTTTATATGACTACAAAAGCCTATAAAGAAGCAAGAGAGAGGATATTAAACAACGAATGGCAAGAAAAGGGTTATCAAGACCTTTTAGACCTCTTAGAGAGGGTATACCATAGAGAGTGGGATGGTGGTTTTTATTTCAAAGAGGCCTCTTTTGGTATAAACTCATCCATAGCAAAAGAAGAAAAGATTTATGTAGGAGACGTATTAAAGTTCTACCCAAAAGCCTCTGTAGCGGAGGTAAAAATAGTAGCACATCCTTTGAAAATAGGAGATACCATACACATAATAGGTAAAACCACGGGACTCATAAGACAGAAAGTAGAGTCAATGGAGATAGAAAATCAAAAGATAGAAGAGGCAGAAAAAGGGGTGGTAGTGGGATTAAAAGTAAACGAGAAAGTAAGGGAAAAGGACAAAGTATACCTTATAAGGGAAAAATAGGATAAAATATTTTTATGAGAGAGTATGCTGTAGAGCTAGCCAGAAGAGCCAAAAGCGTATTGCCAAAACTTTCAAGCCTAACGCCGGAGGTTAAAAACAGGGTTCTTTTAAGGGTATCAAGGCTTTTAATAGAAAACAAAGACCTTATACAAAAAGAAAATGAAAAAGATTTAGAGTTTGCTCATTCTATAGGCCTTTCCAAGGCGATGATAGACAGGTTAAGAGTGGGAGAAAAGCAGATAAACACGATGATAAAAGTCTTAGAGGATGTGGCCAAATTAAAAGATCCCGTCGGTGAGATAACATCCATGTGGACGGTGGACAACGGTCTCAAAATTGGCAGAATGAGAGTACCGCTTGGAGTCATCTTCATCGTTTACGAATCAAGGCCAAACGTCACCATAGAAGCAGCAAGCCTTTGTTTTAAATCCTCAAACGCAGTTATATTAAGGGGTGGTAAAGAAGCCCTTCATACCAACAAGATACTTGCGGATCTTTTCAGGCAGGCTATAAAAGAGCACGTGGAAGGCTTGGAAGATGCCGTATGTTTTGTGGATAGAAGGGAAAGGGAGATAGTAACAGAGCTATTGCAACTTGAAGGGCTTGTGGATGTAGCTATACCAAGAGGTGGAGAAAGCCTCATAAGGGCTGTATCAGAAACTGCCAGAATACCTGTGATAAAGCATTACAAAGGCGTTTGCAATATATACGTTGACAGCGAAGCTGACCTTAAAAAAGCCTACGATATCGTATACAATGCAAAAGTCCAAAGACCTTCTGTCTGCAACGCCGTAGAAAACCTCGTTATACACAAAGATCTCTTAAAAGACTTCTGGCCCAAGATGGCTATGGTGCTTTTAGAAAGCTCTGTAGAACTAAGGTGTGATGAGGAGTCTTACAACGCCCTTGACACCAGAGATTTTGAGGCTTTTAAGGATAAGATTAAAAGAGCAAAAGAAGAAGATTACTACGAAGAGTTTCTGGATCTCATACTGGCTGTCAAGACCGTAAACTCCTTAGAAGAGGCGATGAGCTTCATAGAAAAATACGGCTCCAAGCATTCCGATGCCATCATCACAGAAAATCATACAAAAGCCATGAGATTTTTACAAGAGGTGGACTCTGCGGCAGTTTATGTAAACGCTTCCACACGCTTTACCGATGGCAACGAGTTTGGATTAGGGGCTGAGATGGGTATATCCACCGATAAAATCCACGCAAGAGGACCGATGGCTCTAAGAGAACTCACCATAGAAAAGTTCATAATCTTTGGAAACGGTCAGCTAAGAGAAAACGTAGGAATACCGGAAGAACTCAAGAAGAAGATAGGCCTCGTTTAAGGTCTTCTTTGCTCTAAAACAAACTTTTCCACAAGCTCAATGTAGCAAGATCTTACATCTTTTGAATAGGATGAAAGACTTAAAAGCTTATCAACGCTCAAAGGATGTTCAAGAGTATATTTTACAGCATCTACGATGTTTGAAGCATGTACTCTCAGCCCAACACCAGCTTTTTCTAAAATCTCTGCCACATCGCTTATTTTTTCTATATAAGGGCCGTATAAAACGTAAGAGCAAACATTCACAGGTTCTACTATGTTGTGTCCTCCATAACCCTTTACAAAAGACCCACCCACTATGCTTACAGTGGCTCTTTTATAATACTCTTTCAGCTCTCCGAGGGTATCAAGCACGATAACCCTTGAAAGTGTATCCTCAGTTTTAAGATGTGCATCTATGCCGTATTTTCTTAAAAGCCCTAAAATATCGTAAGCTCTATTTATATGCCTTGGGGCCAATATTACGTTGTATCCAGTATTTTCTAAAAGCCATCTTACAAGGTCTATCAAAAGCTCTTCTTCTTTCTCGTGGGTACTTCCTATTACTACACTATCTTTTTCTAGATTCTCACAGTTTAAATCGATTGAGAGCTTCAAATTTCCACAAAGAAACGTATTTTTGTTTATATCTTTTAAAAGCTCAAAACCTGGCTCATCCTTTGCTATTATCATATCAAAAAACCTTAAAAGATATCTTTCTAAAGCGTTTTTAGGCTTTCTTGCGTTTAATATAGCCTTTGGTATTTTGGCTTTTAACAAAAATGGCCAAAACTCCTTCTCAACATTTATAAGACAGCAAGGGTTTTTTTGCTTTAAAAATTTATCCCAGATAAAGGGCAGGTCCAGCGGCAGCGGAAAAGCTTTATAGTGTAAGCTTTTAAAAAAATGATAAGATCTCGGAGAAAAGTATGTAATAAAAACTGGAAACTTTCTGGATATATGGTCTATCAGAAATCTTATACTGTTGAACTCACCAACGCTTGCAGTGTGAAACCAGACAGCATTTTTAGGAACATCTACATCTTCTATTAGAAGCCTTTTTGAAAGCTCTAACGCCAATCAGCTATCTATCTCTCCAGCTATAAACTTATCCACAAGTTCTTTGGCTTTGTAATCCGGATACTGAACAGGAGGGTGTTTCATCGTATAGGCGCTTATGGAATAAAGAGGTCCGGCTATCCCTCTATCTTTGGCAAGCTTTGCACATCTTATAGCATCTATAGCAGATCCAGCACTGTTTGGAGAATCTTCTACATCCAGCCTTGCCTCAACATGCATAGGCACATCACCAAAGAGCCTGCCTTCCACTCTCACATAAGCTACCTTTCTATCCTTCAGCCACGGCACCCAATCGGAAGGGCCTATGTGGATGTTTCCGTAGCCAAGGTCATAATCTATTAAAGAACTAACCGCTTTTGTTTTGGATTCTTTTTTGGTATCAAGCCTTTTTCTCTCCAACATATTTAGAAAATCTGTATTTCCACCCACATTTAACTGATAGGTCCTGTCTATCTTTACCCCTCTATCTTTGAAAAGCTGGGTTATGGTTCTGTGGAATATAGTGGCTCCCAGCTGGGATTTTATATCGTCACCCACCGCCGGAATTCCAGCTTCTTTGAAACGCCTCGCCCATTCGCTATCGGATACTATGAAAGTAGGCATAGCGTTTACGAAAGCAACACCCGCTTTAAGAGCGCATTCGGCATAAAACCTAGCCGCCTGCTCAGAACCGACAGGAACGTAGTTTATAAGCACATCCGCCCTGGTCTCTTTTAGGACCTTCACTATGGTATCCATATCGTCTTCTTTCTCATCAGCTTTTACGAATGTGAGATCCTCCGGATAATCTGACATGTGCTCGGCAAGTCCATCCAATACCTTACCCATCCTGACTTTGCAATTTAGATTTGGCACATCTGGCTCAAAAACAGCGGTGCAGTTTGGCTTGGCGTATATGGCCTCCGATACATCTTTTCCCACTTTTCTTTTATCTATATCCCATGCAGCCACTACCTCTATATCGTAAGGTTTATAACCCCCTATATCCTCATACATGAGACCACTAACGTCTTTTAGATTGTTTTTCTTATAGTAAAAGATACCCTGAACAAGAGCGCTGGCGCAGTTACCGACACCCACTATAGCAAGCCTTATCATCGTCAACCACCACCGTATTCCGATTGCTCTATTTCCATCATGAAATCTTCTACATAATGAACTATCTGGTCAAAGAGCTCTTGATCCGGAAGGTCAAAATAGTGGTCAAAAAGCTCTATTCTCCTCTCGTGACATTTGTTGTCCTCTAAGCAAAATTTAACCAGAACAAAAGGTCTTTCACAATTTGGACAACAATCGTTCCCAGGCATGCAAAGTTCTACTATGGTCTCTACCTGGTCAAAGTGGTTGCTTATGAACTCCTCCAGCTTTTTCAATTTATCTAGATGTTCTTTCCATTTCATACCTAATATTTTAGCATATTTGATTTTGTTGTATATATCTTTTACCTGTTTTACAGTGTATTCTTTATCCCCTGAATTATCTATCACAAAATCCGCATACTTTATCTTCTCCTCTATGGGCATCTGTCTTGACAATCTTTTTTCTATCTCTTCCTCGGTATAACCCTTTTTAATAAGACGCTCTTTTGACACGTTTTTATCCGCATAAACCACTATCACAACATCGTAATCTTTATAAGTGCCGTTCTCTATTACAAGAGATGCCTCCAGCGCAAATATATCACAGTTTACATCTTTCATAAGGTTATCAAGATACTCATAAAGGGCTCTGTGGACTATCTTTTCTAAAGCAAAAAGCTTTTCTCTGTCGTTAAACACAATACGAGCAATCTTTTTTCTATCAATTTTGCCATCTGTTAATATGCCTTCTCCTAAAAGCCCCAAAACCTCTTTTTTCAGGTTTTCGTCAGTATCGTAAAGCTCGTGGATTATGGCATCGGCATCATAGACACATACCCCAAGCTCTCTAAACAAAGATGCTACAAAAGATTTTCCTACCCCAAAGTTTCCGGTAATAGCTATCTTTATCACTTTTTCTTCTTTCTTATCCTCACAGCATCGGGTGTCACTTCTATAAGTTCATCCTGGGTAATCCACTCCATAGCCTGTTCAAAGTTCATCTTTCTTGGCGGCGTAAGCCTCACATACTCCTCTGCAGCTGCTGCCCTGTTGTTGGTGAGCTTTTTCTCTTTGGTGATGTTTACATACAGATCATTATCCTTGTTGTGCTCCCCTATCACCATACCCTCATAAACTTCTGTGCCCGGTTCTATGAAAAATATTCCCCTATCCTCAAGCCCCAGCAAAGCATAAGGTGTGGCCACACCTTTTCTATCTGCCACTATAGCCCCGTTTATTCTGCTTTTAATATCGCCTTGCCATACTTCATATCCTTCAAGCTCAGTGTTTATGAGTCCCTCTCCTCTTGTGTCCGTTTTAAACTCTGACCTGTATCCTATGAGCCCTCTCGATGGTATTATAAACTCAAGTCTCACTCTACCAAAACCATGGTTTATCATGTTTACCATGCGCCCTTTTCTAGAACCAAGCTTTTGAGAGACTATACCAACATACTCTTCTGGAATATCCAGAATCACCCTCTCTATAGGTTCTAACTTCTTTCCATCCTGTTCTATGGTCACAACATCTGGTTTTGATACCTGAAATTCGTATCCTTCCCTTCTCATCGTCTCTACCAGTATCGCCATCTGAAGTTCGCCTCTTCCCATCACCAGAAAAGAGTCCGTAGAGTCTGTGTCTTTTACCTTTATAGCGACGTTCATAAGTGTTTCTTTGTAAAGCCTGTCCCTTAGATGTCTTGATGTCACATACTTACCAGATTTCCCGGCAAAAGGTGAATCGTTTACAGAAAACGTCATGAATATGGTAGGCTCTTCTACTTTTATTGAGGGTAAAGGCGCCGGGTTTTCTACATCTGTTATGGTCTGTCCTATGTTTATATCCTCAAAACCAGCCACCGCCACGATATCTCCCGCAAAAGCCTCTTTTGTTTCAACCCTTTTAAGACCTTCTATGGTGTATATGGCTTTTACAAAACCGCTTCTCACAACACCTTCCTCAAGAGATGCTATTGAAACCTGCTGGTTCTGGCGAAGTTGTCCATTCTGAATCCTTCCTATAGCAAGTCTTCCTAAAAAGTTATCATAATCTAACGATGCTACTAAAAGCTGTAAAACCTGGTTTTCATCATACTCTGGAGCTGGTATAGTATTTATTATAGCTTCAAACAGTGGTTCCAAGCTGTTTGATTCCTGATCCAAAGAGGTTTTTGCTATACCTTTTTTAGCTATCGCATACAAAACCGGAAAATCAAGCTGCTCTTCGGTGGCATCCAAGTCTATGAAAAGATCGTATATCTCGTTCAATACCTCTTGCGGTCTAGCATCCTGTCTGTCTATCTTGTTTATGACCACTATGGGAGTCAGTTTTGCCTCCAGGGCTTTTCTAAGCACAAACCTTGTTTGAGGAAGCGGTCCTTCTGCGGCATCCACAAGAAGGATGACCCCATCCACCATGTTTAAAACGCGTTCTACCTCACCGCCAAAATCAGCGTGCCCCGGAGTATCCACTATGTTTATCTTTATACCCTTATAATTTACGGAGGTATTCTTTGCTAAAATCGTGATACCTCTTTCTCTTTCAAGGGCATTGCTGTCTAAGATGCGTTCTTGCACTTCCTCGTTTTGCCTGAAAGCTCCGCTTTGCTTTAAAAGAGCATCCACAAGCGTGGTCTTACCGTGGTCTACATGGGCTATAATCGCTACATTTCTTATATCGTCTCTTGTTTTCATCTAAACTCCATTAAGCGTTCATCGCTTTTAAAAATTCCTGGTTTGTTTTAAACTTTTTAAGCTTATCCAGTAAAAACTCCATAGCTTCTACTTCGTCCATAGAAGAGAAGAATTTTCTAAGTACCCACAGACGCTGAAGCTCCCATTCGGAAAGAAGGAGCTCCTCTTTTCTGGTACCAGATTTGCTTATATTTATAGCCGGGAATATACGTTTTTCTGTAAGCCTTCTATCAAGATGAACTTCCATGTTACCAGTACCCTTAAACTCTTCATATATAACGTCATCCATACGAGAGCCAGTCTCTATCAAGGCTGTGGCTATGATGGTTAGACTTCCGCCATCTTCTATATTTCTTGCAGCACCAAAAAACTTCTTAGGTCTTTGGAGAGCTGTAGCTTCTATACCACCAGACAGCACTCTACCGGTGGGCGGTGTCACAGCGTTGGAGGCTCTTGCAAACCTTGTCATAGAATCAAGCAGTATCACCACATCGTTTCCAAGCTCCACAAGTCTTTTGGCTTTTTCTATAACAAGCTCCGCCACCTGCATATGTCGTTCTGGGGGTTCATCAAAGGTAGAAGCGATAACCTCTGGCTCATGATCAGCCTTATCGGCGTTTGACATCACTATACGCCTCATCTCTGTCACTTCTTCAGGTCTTTCATCTATTAGAAGGATTATGAGATAAACCTCAGGATGATTTGTGAGTATTGCTTTTGACAGGCGCTGAAGTATTACCGTTTTACCAGCTTTTGGCGGTGCTACGATAAGCCCTCTCTGACCTTTACCTATAGGGCTAACAAGACTCAGCACCCTCGTGCTGTAATCAGATGGATCGTACTCTATATTCAAGCGTTCTGTAGGGTGATAAGGTATCAGCCTGTCAAAAGAAGGCCTTGACTTCAGCTCTGAGGATCCTATAGGAAGGCCGTTTACAGCCTCAATCTTCACAAGAGCGTAGTATTTTTCATTATCTTTTGGTGGTCTTGAAAAACCTATTACTGTATCACCGGTTCTAAGATAGAGTTTTTTGATCTGAGAAGGAGATACATATATGTCATCTTGATTTGGCATGTAGTTGTTTGCAGCACTCCTTAAAAATCCATAACCATCCTGCAAAATCTCCAGAACACCCCTTACAAACCTTAAACCTTTTGTTTTGCCGTAAGCTTCCAAGATATCTTCTATGAGCTCTTCTTTTCTTATTCCGGTAATCCTTTTTAAATCAAACTCTTTACCGAGCTTTTGTAGCTCGGCCATAGTCATTTTCTTAAGCTCTTCTAAAGAAAGCTCCTTTGTACTAATCTCTTGTTCCATACACCAATCCCATTTTACTAAACGCTGGTATTTGTATAGCGGGTTTTATGGCCTGCCAGCGCCCGCTTATGGCCAAAATAAAAAGATTATTTTCCGATACAAAATGTAGAAAAGATCTCATCCAAAACGTTTTCATCTGTGATAAGACCAAGTATCTCCTCAAGATAATCAAGCGCCTCCCTTATATACAGCATTACAATTTCTGCTTTATCTTTCAACAAAGCTTCTTTTAAAGATTCTAAAGCCTTTGCCACCAAAAACCTGTTTCTTTTTGAAACATAAATACCATCTTCCGTCACATTTACCATATGTAAAATTTTGTTTTTCAAATATTCCAAGTTTTCTTGATGTCTTATAGAAATAATTATAGCATCATTTCTGAAAAAATCAAGGGTTTTGCTGTTTATACCAAGATCGCTCTTGTTTAAAACCACTATCGTATTTAGGCTTTTAACAATATCGTATATAAAATAATCCTCATCGGTCAACTCTTTAGAACCATCCACCATGAAAATAACCACATGGGCTTCCTTTACGTGCTCTATGGCTATATTTATACCCTCTTTTTCTATGGGGTCATCGGTTTTCCTAATGCCTGCCGTGTCCACAAGTTTTATTGGAAAGCCCTTTATCTCTAGCCTGTCTTCCACATAATCTCTGGTGGTACCCGGTATATCGGATACTATGGATCTTTTCTTTTGTAAAAGCGCATTAAACAAAGAGGATTTACCGACGTTTGGTTTGCCCACTATAGCTATCTTGATACCATCGTACAAAAAAGACTGCTCTTTTAGTTTTCCATAAAAGTTTTCAAGCTTCTTCATAAGTTCGTTTAACTCTTTTTTAACATCATCAAGATCAAGAGGTTCTATGTCCTCATAACCAAATTCAATATCTGCTTCTATATTGGCTATTATCCTTATAAAATCTTTCCTCAAATCATCTATAAAAGAGGAAAACTTGCCCTTTAACATGTATAGGGCATTTTCTATGGCTTTTTCTGTGGAGGCATTTATTAAAAGCTCAACACTTGAGGCCTCATCAAGGCTCATCTTACCGTTTAAAAAAGCCCTTTTGGTAAACTCGCCAGGAGACGCAAAAACACAACCATAATCCACAAGCGCCTCTATAGCCTTTTCCACTATGACAGGGTTGCCATGAAAAAATATCTCAAGCATGTCCTCGCCAGTATAAGACTTTGGGGCTTCGTAATATATAGCCACCACATCATCAAGCATTTTATCGTCTACATAAAACTCTCTGTGATAGGCATACCTTGGTTTTGGGTTGTCAAGATGCAGAAATCTCCTTGCAACATCTTTACAGTGTGGACCTGAAAGTCTTACAACAGAGATAGCCGATTTCAAAACAGGGGTTGCAGGAGCCACAATAGTGTTATTCATAATGTCTAAGGGAGGATGACGGGGGTCGAACCCGCGACATAGGGATCCACAATCCCTCGCTCTGCCAACTGAGCTACATCCTCCTAAATACTAAAATTTAAAGCTGGGGTGCCTGGATTCGAACCAGGAACCCTCGGATCCAAAATCCGATGCTCTGCCAGTTGAGCTACACCCCATTAGAGTAATTAATTATAACAAAATATGGATAAAAAATCAAGGATATTTTAAATAGATTTACATTTATGGCCAAAAATACATCCTATCAAAGACAATGACAAAGATATCATTATTTTTTGATTTTCTATAAAACATATTAGATTTAATGAAAATTTGATTTTATATAATTATATAGTGAAAAACCAGATAGCCAGAAGCTATCTGGATTTATAAAACTTAAGATAAAACGCGAACGTTTTTTGCTCTTGGACCTTTTGAATCTTGGTCTACTTCGAACTCAACCCTTTGTCCCTGGACCAACGTCTTGAATCCCTTTTTGTTTGGGTCAATTGCTGAGAAGTGAACAAAAACATCGCCTTGGTTATCATCCCTCGTGAGGAATCCATAACCCTTTTCTTTGCTGAACCACTTAACTGTGCCAGTGATGCTCATGGAACTAAAACCTCCTAAAATTTGAGACGCGGGGATATTTGAATGTTTGTTATTCAAATATTCCTTTATCTCTTGCATTTAATAATATCACTATCTTGTATTTTGTCAATATGATACATCTTATACACTTTGCATCCTCTGGGCTTTTAGAATGCCGTTTTTTAGTTCTGCTATACCGTGAAAATCTCCGTTCTCAGACAATATTTTGTAGACACCGTCCTTTTCCCGGTAACGAACGAATTTACCGTGTTTTAGGCTTTTGATAAACTCATCCTTTAGATATAAAGATGGCATGAAGTAAAGAGCATCGTTTATGTTATATATAGTGCCAACACTTTCCTTGTCAAACTTTCCAATGGCGATTCGCTTTATGAGCTTTGTAGTAGCACCCACCTTTAGAGCCTCTCCTATATCGTTTATAAGTGTTCTTATGTATGTTCCAGTGGATACCTTTGCCTTTATAGAAAAATGTGGTATATTGCATTCTAAAAGCTCAATACTGTATATGTTTACTGTGATAGGTTTTAAGTCTACATTTTGAGCCCTGTCCTGTCTTGCCAGTTTATAAGCTTTTTCACCGTTTATCTTTTTAGCTGAGTAAATGGGTGGAATTTGAGTTATCGTGCCTGTAAATTTGCTTAAAATGTTCTTCAAATCTTCACATGTAACATCTATCTTATCTGTCTGATACTCAATGTTGCCTGTAATATCCTGAGTATCTGTTTTAATACCAAGAACAGCATCTGCTTCGTAAGTTTTTTCCAGTACGTTAAAATATCTCGTGTATTTTGTAGCCTGACCAAGAGCTATTATCATGATACCCTCTGCTTCCAAGTCAAGAGTACCGGTATGGCCGGCTTTTGTTTTGAGGCTTTTAGAAATATCAAGCGTAAACTTTGAGGAGGATATACCAACAGGCTTATAACCTATATAAAAGCCGTCCATTCAGCTCAAGAAGTCTTTTAGATGTCTTTTGAGAGCAAAGCTTCTTAGCTTTTTTATAGCCCTTGTTTCTAACTGTCTTACCCTTTCTCTTGATATACCAAGAGCATCGCCTATCTCTCTTAAGGTGAGTGGTTCGTTGCCGTTTAATCCATACCTTAACTCCAGAACCTTCCTTTCCTTCTCTGGAAGCTTATTTATGATATCGTGTAGCTCCTTTTCCAAAACATCCTTTATAACACCTTCTTCTATCTCATCAGTGTCTGATATGCTCAAAAGATCCACAAACAAAGTATCTGGGTTATCACCCACCGGCGTATCCAGAGAAAGCGGTGTTTTACATATTTGAAGGCATTTCTTCACATCCTCTTCTGTAACGGTATATTTGTGCTCTTGTTCCATGGATTGCTCTAACTCTTCTTCTGTGGGTTCAAAACCTGTTTCTTTCTTAAACTCTCTTATTATATTTTTCCTGTTTATGTAATCAGCTATCTCTTGATAAGTGGGTTCTCTTTCAAGCTCTTTCAAAAGCTCATTGTAAGCAAGACCCACTGCGCTTATAAGGTGAGAATGCTTCACGGGTATTCTAACAGCTCCCGTTTGCTGAGACAGAGCCTGCATAATGGCCTGTCTTATCCACCATACCGCATAGGATATAAACTTTACGTTTTTATCCGGGTCAAACCTCGTAGCAGCTTCCAGAAGTCCCAGGTTTCCAGCCGCTATAAGTTCGGATAAAGGTACACCGTATCCCATGTATTGTTTGGCGACACTTACCACAAACCTCAGGTTGGCCTCCACCAGAGATTTCAGAGCCTCTCTGTCCCCAGCTTTTGCCCTTTTGGCAAGCTCTCTTTCTTCTTGCGGTGTTAAAAGCTTAACGCTGGAAACGCGCTTTAAATACTGGTTTATGATGTCCTGTTCGCTATCTGAGTACATACATCACCTTGTCTGTATACTTACATAAAATCTTTGAGATCCTCTTGCCACCAAGAACAACACTTCACCGGTTTTTGAATATTGAGACACGAGATTTTGAAAATCGGAAGTAGAGTTGACAGGATGATTGTTTACCATCAGTATTACATCTCCAGGTTCTATAGAGCTTGCGGCTGGACTGTTTGGGTTCACGTTTACCACATAAACTCCCCCACCATACATCTGCATCTGGTCTGGAGTTAAATTTGCAACAGATATTCCAAGGCTTGTGCTGGTGCTGGGAGAGCCTTCGCTTACAGCTGTAGGATTAGATGGCATCTTTCCTATGGTTACCTTTAAATCCAAGGGTTTTCCATCTCTTACTATGTGAAACGTAAGCGTAGTACCTGGTTTTGTTTCCATAACTTTAAACTGAAGTTGCTGGACAGTGCTTATATTCTCGTTGTCTATACCCACTATCACATCCCCTACCTTTATCCCAGCTTTGTCTGCTGGACCGTTTGGCATAACCTGAACAACTACGGCACCGTTTTGAACTTTTAGCGCCTTTGCCAGACTGGGAGTCACCTGCTGTATCATGACCCCTATCCAGCCTCTAGTAACAGAACCATGCTTTATTATCTGAGAGGATACCCACTTGGCTAAATTTATTGGTATAGCAAAACCAAGGCCCTGACCTCCTTCCACCATGGCAGAGTTTATACCTATCACCTGACCCTGTATATTTACAAGAGGACCTCCACTGTTGCCAGGATTTATAGCTGCATCCGTTTGTATGTAGTTTTCATATTGAGTAAGACCTATACTTCTATGTAAAGCGGATATCACACCCATTGTGACCGTTCTGTCAAGCCCATATGGGTTTCCTATAGCCAAGACAATCTGTCCTACCTGAAGCGTATCGGAATTGCCAAGTGTAGCTACCCTGTCAGCGGGATCTTTTATGCCTTTGGCGCTCACCTTCAACACCGCCAAATCTGTTTTGGGATCTGCTCCTACTATTTCAGCTTTGTGCTGTTCGTTGTTTCCAAAGTTTACGATGACGCTTTTGCTATGCGCTATCACGTGATTGTTGGTGAGTATAAAAAACGTATCATCTTTTTGATTGTACTCAAATATTACACCAGAACCAAGTGCTTTGGTTTCTTGAGGTATAGAGGGAGTTGGAAAATCAAAACCGGGTATCTGTGGAAAAAGTGGTACATTTACCTCTTGGGTGGAGAATATCGTAACCACCGAAGGGGATACTTTTTTCACAATTTTAACCAGCTCATCCTGCATTTGGGCTAGCACCGGTACATTGAGATTGATCTGGTAATTGCTGGTGTTGGCTTGAGTACTGGGGGTATTTTCTACCCTGCTTTTCTTCACACAGGAGTTTACTGAAAATAAGAGCGTAAACAAGGCTAAGATAGCAAAAATTCTTTTCATAAGTTCACACCTCTAATAAAAATGATAACACAACAAACTTAGGATTTTCTATTTTTACTAATATATCTTTTATATATGATTTACTAATGAAATTGTTCTTATATCTTATCTTTGGTTTCCCGGTAATGTTTATAAATCTAAGTAATTCTAACTTTGTAAAATTTACAGGATATACGCTCTTTTCAAATATCTTTAATTTGTATCCTCTTAAAAGCTCTAAAACCTGCTTTTCTTCCGGAAAGTGGTATATCCATCCTTCCAAACTTCCCTCTATGGGTAAACTACAGGCTACGTAGCGTTTTGATACCCTTACCTTTTCCCTTATAGAAAGCTCTGTATTGCAAAGATGCATCACAAAGTTGCTTAACACCATATCAAAGCTTTTATCCTTAAAGGGTAAATTCTCAGCTTCTCCCAATACAAAGCGTCTGTGATAGGTTTTCAGGCTTTTATCAACATCTAAAGCTACATAGTTCTTAAAATGTTTGCTCAAAAAGCCTGTGCCTGCTCCGATATCAAGCACAGATTTAACATCAAGATCCTTTACAATTTCAAACAGACGCTCTGCGCTTATTTTCTGAATTGCTGCATACTTTTCATAGTTCTTATTCATTTATGGCTTTCAGGATAAGGTTTGCTATATCCTCATCTGTCATAAAAGATATGCTTGCTCTGGTGCTGGCGAAAAACTCTTTTACCCTTTCTGGAATCTCATCAAAGTAAGAAAACTTGAGATAGCTTTCTAGATCTTTTATGGCGCTTGGGGGAGTAGCAAAGAAATCTCCGTTTATAACGATGTATTCCAGTAGTTTTTTTGCACTGTCTATCTTAAAACCTATCTTGAAGGTGCCTCCTTTTGTACGAACTGTTTTTATGTCTATAAGCTTTTCCTGTTCTTCGTTGGCGAACACCCATTCCCTGGAGTTTAGTTCCTTTGAAATGTTTTCTACCATAAGCTCTTCTTCTTCGCTGAGATTGCCCTCTTCTAAACCAAAATCTTTAAAAACCTCTTCTATAGCTTTTGTAATCTCATCAAAACTTGGAGCATAACCAAGCTCCTGTTTTAAAGAGGTGACCCTTTCTCTTGCAGAGGATATGTTTTTGTCCTGAAGCTTTTCGTAGGGGATTTTTAAAAGCGATGCCATCTTATCCGGGTCAAAATCTATAAGTATGGTACCCTGGTATAAAAAAGCGCCCTCTTGTAAAACCCCGCCTGTGCCGGATATCTTTTTGCCGTTTATCTCGATGTCGTTTCTTGGTCTGTACTTAGCTTCTACTCCAAAACTGGATAGGGCTTTTGCAACCCTTTCACACATGTATCTGGAGAGCTCTTCGTAATCTTTTATATTAAAATCCTTCAAAGATGCCACTATCTCCCATCCTATCTGTTCTTTGTTAAAGTATATCGCTCCGCCTCCGGTTCTTCTTCTTCCTATGTCTATATTCATGTTTTCACATAGTTCTATATTTACCTCTTGATGGGGATTTTGATGGTACCCTATCAATACACATTCTGGTTCAAAGCTTAAAAACCTCAGGGTGTTTGGAATCTTGTTTTGGGCTTTTAGCATAAGAAGGGTAGAATCAAGGGCCATGTGATAATACCAGGGCTTTTTGAAGGTGTATAAAACCCTCATTTTTTGATGGCCTCAAGTTCTCTTGCAGCAGCCATGAGCACTGCTTCTGCCACTATCTGACCGTCCACCTTCGCCACTCCTTTCATCTTGGATATGGTTTTCTTAAGGGATATGGTCTCCAGTTCCATAATAAGCTGGTCTCCGGGATAAACGGGTCTTTTGAACCTTGCCTCATCTATACCTGCAAACACCACTGCATATTTTCCTATTTCAAGCCCAAGACTTTTTATCATGAGGATTCCACCCACCTGTGCCATAGCCTCAAGCATGTAAACACCCGGCATCAGAGGATATCCAGGAAAATGTCCCTGGAAAAAAGGCTCGTTCATACTCACATTCTTAAGACCCACTATACGTTTCCCAAGCTCCATCTCCAATATCTTATCCACCAGTAAAAGCGGATATCTGTGAGGGATTATCTTCATAATTTCTAAAACATCCATGCTTTGCCTCCAGATTTGATTAAATAATTATTATACTCTAATTTGATATATCGCAAACACACAATTAATAAATTTGGATTTGCATTTCGGCATACTGGACTCATAAAATATCATAAATTTGATATAATATTAGTCTAATCTTATCTGGAGGTTTTCTATGAAACTGCATGAGCATCAGTCTAAAGAACTGCTCAAAAAATATGGTCTGCCCATACCAGAAGGTTACGCTGCCTTCAACATAAAAGAGGCAAAAGAAGCTGCTCAGGCTCTAGGTGGTTATCCACTGGTGGTAAAAGCCCAGATTCACTGCGGAGCTAGAGGTAAAGCAGGCGGTGTGAAGATAGTAAAATCAGACGAAGAGCTAGAGGCCTTTTCAGAAGCCATACTGGGCAAAGTTTTAAAGACCGTTCAATGTCCAAGCGGTAAAATAGTTTCAAGGCTTTTAATAGAAAAAGCCACACCTATAGAAAAAGAGTTTTATTTGAGTATCACCCTTGACAGATCAAATTCAAAGATACTCGTAATGGCTTCAAAAGAAGGTGGTATGGAAATAGAAGAACTATCAAAGGAAAAACCAGACGCCATCATAAAAGAGTACGTAGACCCAGCCCTTGGTATAATGCCTTATCAGGCCAGAAAATTATCCTTTGAGCTTGGTTTAAACCCTAACGTATTTAGCAAGATAGTCACCAAGCTTTACCAGGCATATATGGATCTTGATGCTTCTCTTGTTGAAATAAATCCTTTAGTGCTTACAAAAGATGGAGATATAGTGCTTCTGGATGCAAAAGTAGAGATAGATGACAACGCAGCCTTCAGACACAAAGATATAGAGGAGTTAGAAGATATTACCCAGATAGACCCCCTTGAAGTGGAGGCCAAAAAATACGGCTTGAATTATATAAAATTAGAGGGCAACATAGGATGTATGGTAAACGGTGCTGGCCTTGCAATGACCACTATGGACATCATAAAACTAGCGGGTGGAGCTCCAGCAAACTTTTTAGATGTGGGTGGCGGAGCATCTGTAGAACAGATAGCAAACGCTTTCAGGATATTAACGTCTGATGAAAACGTAAAGGCTGTATTCATAAATATATTTGGTGGAATATTAAGGTGCGATAGATTGGCCCAGGGGCTTATAGAAGCTGCCAAGATAGTAAACGTAAAAGTTCCTGTGGTTGTAAGGTTAGAAGGTACAAACGTAGAAGAAGGAAGAAAGCTTTTAAAAGAATCAGGACTCAACTTTGAAAGCGCTGTGGATATGTGGGACGGCGCCCAAAAGGCTATAAAGCTTGCACAGTAAAGGAGGTTTATATGTCTATACTGGTTAACAAAGATACAAAAGTAGTGGTTCAGGGTATAACAGGAAAAGAAGGCTCTTTTCACGCCATACAATGTAAAAATTACGGTACAAAGGTAGTAGCGGGTGTAACACCTGGAAAAGAAGGGATAGAAGTAGAGGGCATTCCGGTATTTAATACGGTAGAAAATGCGGTAAAAAACACAGGAGCTAACTGTTCTCTCATATTCGTACCACCACCTTTTGCAGCGGATGCTATAGTGGAAGCAGCGGATGCTGGCATTGAGCTTATAATATGCATAACCGAAGGCATCCCTGTAAAAGATATGATACCGGTGAAATATTACCTTAAAAAGAACTATCCAAATACAAAGCTCATAGGTCCAAACTGTCCAGGGGCTATCACACCAGAAGAGGCGAAAGTTGGCATTATGCCAGGACACATATTTAAAAAAGGAAACGTTGGCATAGTATCAAGAAGTGGAACGCTCACTTATGAAGCTGCTTTTCAGCTATCAAATTTAGGCATAGGACAGTCCAGCGCCATAGGTATAGGTGGCGACCCTGTACATGGCTTATCTCATAAAGATGTTATAGCACTTTTCAACGAAGACGAAGAAACAAAGGCTATACTAATGATAGGTGAAATAGGAGGAACTTCCGAAGAAGAAGCTGCTGAGTACATAGCTTCAAACGTTAAAAAACCGGTATTTGCTTACATAGCAGGCATTACAGCCCCGCCTGGAAAAAGGATGGGACACGCTGGAGCTATTATAAGCGGTGGAAAAGGAACTGCGGAATCTAAGATGAAAGCTCTGAAAGACGCCGGAGTAACCGTCATAGAAAACCCAGCTTTCATAGGTAAAACAATAGCTGACGCTTTAAGATGATAAAAAAGATAGCAGACATTAACAAATTGGTATATTATAATATGACTATTCTAAAGGAGGTATTTTGCTATGGCAAAAATCGTTAAAACGATAGTTGACCCTGACTTATGCACCGCTTGCGAAGTGTGCTACGATAGGGTCCCTGAGATATATAAAAACCGCGGAGACGGCATAGCTGAAGTTATCCAATCGGACGTGCCGCCAGAACTCCAAGATGCGGTTTTGGAAGTCACCGATGAGTGCCCAAGCGGTGCCATCAGCACAGAAGTAATAGAGGACTGACCTCTTAGGAGGACGTCGTTATAGATATATACTTTGTAGGCACGGCCGGTGGCCGTGTTTCTACTTTTAAATACATAAGAAAATCAGGTGGTTTCATAATAAAAGCACAAAACACGTTAGCTCACATAGACCCTGGTCCTGGAGCATTTCTAAATATATTACCACTGGGTTTTAAACCCTGGGATATGGACATATTTATACTATCTCACATACACTTAGATCATTCGGCTGATATAAATACGATGATAGAATCAGCAAAGGTTGGCTCAAAAGACAACAACAAAGAAATAGCTATAGGCGCTCCAGAGGATGCTTTTATTGGAAGCTCCAAAGTTATTTTAGATTTTATAATAAAAAAGACAGAAAAGCATTTTATCTTTAAAGAAAATACCACTTACCACTGGAAAGATATAAAGATAAACGTACTGAAAAGACATACACATCACGGGGCCATAACGTATGGGCTAGTGTTTAACGATAAGATAGCGTATCACCCTTGTGCAAAGTTTGAACCAGAAGTGGTAGAGCATTACCCTAAAAACATAGATACCATAATACTAAATACAACATTTTATAAAAAGCGAGAAAACATAGACCATCTTTGCAAAGATGACGTGATAGAGATAATAAATATAGTAAAACCAAAGATGGCAATCATCACACATTTTGCATCGGATATGCTGGAAAAATCCCCAGAAAATGTGGCAAAAGAGATAGAGGACAAAACAAACGTAAAAACCATAGCAGCCTTTGACGGTGCTAAAATAGTATTATGAACGATTTATTTAAGAAGCTTTCAAATCAAAAAGTCCTTACAGTTATAGCTATAGTTTATGGGCTTTTAGTAGTGATATTAAAACCCTATACCAGCAAATCTCAGTTTATTTTTGGAGTAATAACGGAAACAATACTTATAGGAGTCATCATATTCCTGGATTTATTTAAGAAATAAGGAGGGTTTTATGAAAATCATCCCCGTTTTGCTAGCCATCATTCTGGTGAGTGCGGCACTTTATTTTCTAACAAGAAAAAGAGAATACCTTTATTACACCAAAAAGGGAAAATTATGGCTTGGGTTTGCTGGGGTTGCAGTCATTACGATGATGGATGAGCTCACCAGCATATTTTATGCACCGGGTGAGGCTTTCAGGTTCATAGGTTATAAAGCTATAACGTATCTTTCTTTAACATCCCTTTTAATCTTCTTATACTCTCTTACGATGACAGAGATAGCAGAGATTTTAGAAAACAACAAGATAAAAGGTGGCGGTGTATACAGTTTCTCTTACTTTGTATTTGGCGCTACGGCTTCTTTTATAGCAGCAGGTTCTATCATAGTAGATTATGTAAACACCGCTGTGATGTCGTCTATAAGCGCTGTAGAAAACTTAAATTTCTTCTTCCACTGGCCACTTGTGTTTAAATTAGGTTTGGAGCTTTTAATAATATGGCTAATTGCTATATTAAATCTATTGGGGGCAAGAGAAAATGCAAAGGTGACATACGCTCTTTTTGCAATAACAGCTTACGTGCTCACCGTTCTGGCATTTTTAGGCATATCAAACTTAGATCATGCACAGATAAACAAAATAGTAGATTCTTACAAAACCACACTATCTCAGGATTTTCTGACCCTTGACCCTGTAAAAACTATAGAGCTCATATCCATTGGTTTTGGTTCAACGATTTTGGCTTACTCTGGTATAGAATCTGTGCTTCAAACACATAAGCTTGTAGAAAACTGGAAAACCATATACAAAGCTTACATAATGCTAGGTCTCACAGTAGGTATCTTTACACCATTAATAGGCACACTGGCCCTGGCAAGGGTAGAAAACCCGCTGGATCATGTGGATGATCTCATCACATACTACTCCCAGCTGGTGGGCACAAACATAATGGCTATAGCTGTGGTGATACTGGCATCTTTAACGCTTGCATTCGCTGTGAACACTGCTCTTGTCGGTGCCACAGAACTCATATCCACGATGGCTGACAATCATAAAGCTTACTGGATATCAAAAGAGAACAGGTTTCATGCCCATTATCGCATCATAATATTCATGAGTATATTCTTCTCTTTTATAGTCTTAATAACCCAGGGAAACCAGGATATAGTAGCAGATATGTATGCCATAGGGCTTATAGCAACGTTTGTTATAAATACCGGCACTATAATACTTTATAAAATAGTAAGAGGAAGCGCTCAAACCAAAGAGTATAGAACAGGTATACTTAGAAACATTATTCTATTCACAATATTCTTATCCACATTTATATACATAGTCATACATAAACCTTACGGCACTGCAATGTGGACGTTTGTGGTGGCATTTTTTATAATAGCTGGAAACATTATAACCAGGATAAAAACCACCGAGGAAGAAGAGAAAATAGCCCAGATAGATAAATATGCAGATGTGGTGGATTATATAGGCAAACTACCAGAAGATAAGCCTATACATATATTCTTTAGAAGACCCTCAGAAAATGTCCAGGAGATAGGCGATAATATGATATATATAACCTTTTTCTTCTTAAGGCAGAAAAGACCGCCTAAAAAACTCTTCAAAAGCCATTTTATACTTCCGGTAAACGCCTTCTGGGGCATAGGATACAGCACAAAAAAACTTTTAGAAGCTATAAAGGAGCAATATCCCAGCAAAACCTTTACAATACACTTTGGATGGCCGCTGTCATCCTGGTTTGAGCGTATATTCACAGGTGTGATGGTATACAACATACTTCAAATGCCAAAGCAGTTTCCCAACTGGAACTTTATCATAGAGTATAGAGCTGGCTCCTACAAGCCTAAAAATACCAAAGAATAATGCATTATCTTTTAGCGTTTTTATCATCTATACTGGCTGGGGGGATAAATGCGGTGGCTGGGGGTGGTACTCTCATTAGCTTTCCCACCCTCATAGAGCTTGGACTTTCTTCAAAAACCTCAAACACTACAAACACAGTAGCCCTATGGACTGGATCCCTGCTTGGGGCTTTTGGTTATAAAAATTATTTTAAACAAGCGCTACCCACGATAAAAAAACTCATCATACCATCTATCGCAGGTGGAATAACGGGTGGATACTTGCTTTTGTATACATCCCAGACTTTATTTAATTTTATAGTGCCCTTTCTTATCCTTTTTGCTACAATACTATTTAGCTTTGGTGCTAAAATATCAAAGTTTACATCTAATATAAAAACCAGATACATATTTTTAATACAGTTTCTAACGGCTGTCTACGGCGGATACTTCGGTGCTGGAATAGGTATAGTAATGCTTGGAAGCATAGTGGCTATAGGTGTAAGCGATATCCATGTAGCAAACGCCATAAAAAATTCTCTAGCATTTTTGATAAATCTGAGTGCAGCTATCTTATTTTCCTTGTACGGAGAGGTAGAATGGCATTATGGGGTTATTATGATGATTGGTTTTGCTCTTGGTGGTCTTAGTTCTTCTTTAATCTCTCAGAAGATAGATAGAAAATATGTAAGGCTTTTAGTAAGCGTTATAGGTTATAGCTTGACTGTATACTATTTTATAAAGATATACATACTATGAGCATAAAAGCACTCATGTATCATAGCGTAGGAATACCACCAGAAGAAGCAAAGTTAAAAAGCCTCTACACACATCCAAAGCTTTTTGAAAGACAGATAAAAACCCTTAAAAAACTTGGGTTTAAAAGCGTAGACTCAAAAGAGCTTACAGATTTTATAAACGGTAAAGACCTTCACAAAAGCATATGTATAACCTTTGACGACGCTTATAAAGATGTATTTGAAAACGCCATACCTGTTCTTAAAACGTATAATTTTAAGGCTATAATATTTGTACCGGTGGCCCTTGTGGGAGAGTACAACAAATGGGATTTTGAAAAACTGAATGTAAAAAAGCCAGTAGCCTCTTGGGAAGATATAAAAAACGCTTTGAAAGAGGGATTTGAGATAGGCTCTCACGCCATGAGCCATGCTCCGTTATCTACTCTTGATAATAAAAGCCTGAAACAAGAGGTAGAATTATCAAAAAAGATATTAGAAGATAAGCTTGGTGTAGAGATCACTACATTTTGCTATCCTTATGGAGATCACGACGATAGGGTGATAGACGCCGTAAAAGAAGCTGGGTATAAGTTAGCTTTTAGTGTAAATTCTGGACATATAAAAAAGGGCGATGATCCTTATTTACTCAAAAGAATCCATATGAGGCACAACACAAACGTTTTCAGGCTTTTACTAAAATTATCAAAACTTTATGAATAAAGGGTGGCGATAAACCACCCTTGCTGCTTAGGCTAAGCTTCTTATCTTCTCAATCCTTACGGGGATGGTGTTTCTGGCGGTAGCGCCTGTCACAAAATCAGTAAGCACATGTCCTTTAGGACGGACTGGATCCTGTATGCCAAGCATGTTGATATTAACTCCAGTTTGACGAAGAGGCATAGCCGGAAGTTTTTTGTTGTTTATATAAATGGTGTCAGCACCTTCAGCCAGCCTTCCAAGACCATGTTCTATACCTATGGTGCCAGGCATTATACCTTCTTTTACCCTGACTATTCCTATTATGTACTGGCCGAAAGGATTTGAGACCTTCACCAGATCACCGTATTTTATACCAAATTCTTTAGCTGTTTTAGAGTTTATATCTATGTAAGTGGATAGTTTTATGTCCCTTAACTTATCAGAAGAAGCGTTTGGAGAGGATAAAACATTTGATTTATAGCCAAAGGCCATCAACGGAAACTGATTTTTATCCACCTTTGTCCAGAGACTTGAACCATCGGCGCATATAGGACCCTCTATGTATTTTGGCACACCGTGATAATACTCACCCGTTATGGCATCCTTTGTAGTACCGAGTTCTTCGTTGTATATGTTAAGTATCTTCTTATACTTATGGTTTACATATATACCATCGTAAGCTGTCTCATAAGGAGCGTATCTTCCACCTCTACTCATTATGGTAGCCACCTTCCGCCAGTTTGGACCATTTATCTCTTTTAACAGCGGTACCCAGTTTGTAAGACCAGCAAGTTCTATATCTTCATCTGTTGCATCCGGCACCGGGGTTTCCTGCATAGCCAAGTTTTCAAAAGCCCTAAGATAAAAATCATGCGGTCTGTGTAGAGGATACGTTTTACCGTCCATACCTTTTATAGCGTTGTCTCCAAAACCTGGCAAATTCAGGGCTTTCCCCAGCTCTATAAAAAAGCTCTCAGCACATATGGTTTCACCGTTTTTAAACTTGGCGTTTGGGCTTTCTATAGCTGGGTATCTTATTGTCGTAATCTTTGTAAGATAAGCACCCCAAGGAGCCATAGCACCCCATTCCTCGTAGAGCACCGTATCTGGAACTATATAATCAGCGTATGTGCTCGTTTCGTTTATAAATGGGTCTATTGCGATGAAGAGGGGTATCTTCTTGGGATCTTTCAAATACTCTATTACATTTGAAAAACCTGACTGAGCATAGGCGGGGTTTGAGTTTACCGTTATAAGAGCCTTTAAAGAGTATGGATATCCATGAGCGGATGATGCTATCCAGTCAGACTCTATGGCGTTAGAGAAGGGATACCATTTATCTTTCGCAGGATACGGATTTAAACCTTGAGCTTTTTTGTTTTTATACTCTGTGGTATCCTGATACTTAAAACCTGCTCTATCTATACGAACGCCATGAGTTTTAACCTTTCCATCATAATCAAGAAGGTCATACACCGGTCCTTTGTATGCATCGTAAGTACCGCCCTTTATGGCCATACCACCTTTGTAGTTCATATTACCCACCATAGCACCAAGCATAGCCACAGCATAGGCAGTGTACATACCTACGGTGTTCATAGCACCGCCATGTATGTCCGTAGTAGCTTTTCTGCCGTATGAAGTAAACTCTTTAGCTATCCTTATTATTGTTTCTTTCGGTACGCCACACATCTGTGAATACTCATCTAAAGAGTATTCAAAAGCTGCCTCTTTTAAAAGCTGAAAAGCGCTTTTAACATGGTATGTCTTACCATTTAAACTTACCTGTTGATCCACAAACAAAACTGCCGTTCTTACGTTTTTAGCATTTTGCAAAGAGTTTGTAGAAGCATCTATAACGTAGGGATCGCCGTTGGCATCTCTTAAAATTTTGCCAAAATCTTCGCCCTGATCCTGTATGACAAGGTGAGTGGCGTTGGTGTAGCTTACTTCGTTGGCAGCCTTCATAGCCTCTTCACTGGGTATAGAAAGATAAGGAGCGTTGTACAGGTTGTTTTCAATGATATATCTGAAAAGCCCCATCACAAAAGCCAAATCTTGACCCGGATAAATAGGTACCCATTCATATTTTGCATCTACAGCCATGTTATCGGTGTTGACCGCCGTTGGTGTCACGACCACTATCTTCTTCAAAGGACCCTCTGTTCTTGCCCTTGCCAGAAGCTTACCTTGACGCTTAAATGGATTACCCGCCTGGGCTGGAGCCGTGCCTATTGAGAGGATATATTCTGTATTATCAAAATCGGGTTTGGCGTGCGGAAGCTTCTTGAAGTCTCCGAAGTAAGCAGCCTGCCCTATCCTCATTGCAAGACCGCACATAGAGGTATGTCCAGAGAAGTTAACAGTACCAAAAGCTTTAACAAACCTGTGTACTATAAATGTTTTTCTACCATCGTCGTTGGTACCTAGGATACCCAGCTGATTTGATTTTGGACCATATTCTGGGTTGTTCGGATCTATAGGTGTATTTATGTCTCTGATGCTTTTAAGACCTTCTACAAAACCCTCACCAAAAAGATTACCACCGTTTACAATCTCCTGGATAAGTTGCTCAGGTTCTATCTCCACCCATCTGTGAGAGCCTCTTGGGCCCACTCTCTTCAAGGGTTTTGTAACCCTGTATCTGGTATAAAGCTTATCAAACACCACGTTTCCTCTAGCGCAAACAGTGGAACGGTTTTTAAGACCGGATTCGTTTATACCGGATACCCAGAATATGCTCTCTTTTATGGGTTTGTCGTAAGGAAGCCATGGGTCTGATGAAAGGAGGTTGTAAGGGTTGCCAAACACCCTCACCACTTTACCGGTTTTCTTATCAACTTTTATACGTACACCACATTGAGTAGTACAGCCTATACAAACGGTATTGGCATAATAATAATCCTTGTTTATAACATAGTTGCCGTTTTCGTTGGTAGTAGCTTTGGTTTTTAAAATTTCTGGCAGGTGTACGTTTCCATATATGGGAAACCTTGGCTTTGGACCTCTTCTGCCAAAAGTAAAAAGATATTTAAAAGTTTTTAAATATCCTAAGGCCATCGTGCCAAGACCGGCCGCTGAAACACCCAAAAGAAACTTTCTGCGAGTGGTATTCATGCTTTAACCTCCTTACCAAAACCTCTATACAAATCATCAGCGTGGGGCAAAAGTGCTATGGTAGCCGCCAGAAGCCCTATGATACCACCCCAGTTGGCTATCAAAGACTGAAGACTGTTGTGTCCAAATATAGGCATCGTATATGTAAGAAAACCACCTATCATCTTCGGAAAGCTCTGTCCGCCTATAACAAGGCTGTATTTGAAATACCAGGCACCAAACGCTGCCAGAGCACCAGCTATAAACATAAAGAAAGCGGATCTTTTAACTTTGCTGAAGGCCAATATCATAGGCACAAACAGGAAAAGACCCAGATCAAACACCAGTATACCAATAAGGTCTTCCTTAAAGTAAGCTCTCATGTAGTACTTCGTGATACCGCTAAAAGCAAGGCTGAAAGAGTACCAGAATAGATCCAGCAAGAGTTCACCCACTATGGCCCATGCCATTATGTTGGCAACAGCTGCTATATCGTCCCTATCTATATCTTTGTCCATGAGCTTTTGGTATATAGGATAAAAGAACAATACGAAACCAGAGCCCGACACCAAAGCAGAGGTTAACATCACAAGAGGAAGAGCTGGAAAATGCACAAGCGGGAAAGAAACCAATATTCCCACTATGTATCCGGTATAAAACTCAACACCTATACCAAACACAAGTCCAAGCACTCCAAGATAGAACAAAATCTTTCTGTCTTTTTGAAATTCTTCTTCTGTTAAACCTAATCTATTCAATGTTAAAAGCTTGAAAACTAGCTTTAATCTGTTATCGCTGACGGTCTCATAGAGTTTTGCAAAAAATGGTCTGTAATAGGCTATCAAACTAAGCAGAGCAAATACCGTATAAGAAGTCAAGAGTATAACACCCCACTTCATAGGCGAGGTAGGAAAGTGAGACCATCCATACAAAAATACGTGAATCATTCTACCGGGTTGCTTTAAATCGTCCACCAGGTTAAGTGGGGCTATAGCTATGAAAGAAAAGGCTATCAAAAGACACATGCTGGATAGCCTTTTAAACTTCTCCATACCAAACACCGCATAAAGGCTGTATATAAAGAAAGCCCCTACGCTTATACCACCAGTCCAGAAATAGTTTGGTATGTTGACACCCCATGGTCTGGAAGGGGTAATAGACGAAGCAAACACCAAAATCTTGTGATAAGTATCAAGCATCATGTCTGTAATCCTCCACATTTACTATATCTTGAAGTGGTTTCAAAATCATCCACTCAGATTCTTCAGACTTTATCTTATAGTACTCTCTTGCAAGGTCATCCAAGCTTTCAAAGTTTGTAGGTGGCGTATCCTGGAGCTCTCCATATAGATTTATATAGAATACATTTGGTATCGTACCTTGCTCTGGCCTTAAAACACTTACAGGGTATGTTCTTATAAGCTTTGAAACTTCACTGTTTGGATCGTTCAAATCTCCAAATATTCTAGCACCACCCACACAGGACTCCACACAGGCTGGTAGCATACCGTTGTCAACCCTGTGAGCACAAAACGTACACTTATCCGCAACGTGATATCTATCGTTCATGAATCTCTTATCGTATGGGCAGGCATTTACACAGTACCCGCACCCCCAGCATATAGTGTTATCAACCACCACTATACCATCTTGCCTTTTGTAGGTGGCGCCTGTGGGGCAAACAGGTACACACGGAGGATTTTCGCAGTGATTGCAAAGTTGAGGTAAAAATACCTTTCTAACGTTAGGAAATGTTCCTACTTCATACTCTGGCACATAAGTTCTATATTGGTCTGTGGGAACGTCGTTCTCTATGATACAGGCAGAGGTACAGGCCTGACATCCTATGCACTTTCTTAAGTCCATAACCATTGCGAATTTCTTACCCTTCTGACCAACCCACTGAGGATTGTTCTCTTCCCTGCCGGGAATCGTAAGCATAGGAGGTATTTCAACGGCTTCAGCAGCCTTTTCTGAGGCGGCTATGCCTATAGCAGCGCCTATAGCCTTAAAAAAACTTCTTCTGTCCATATATTAAACCTCCAAAACAAACTAAGCTAATATACAAAAATATTAACATATGGACAGAAAGAAGCCATAAATAATTGTTTAAGTAGCTATAAGGTGCTTTTATATATTATATAAACAAAATTTATCAGCCTTATAAAAGAAAATAATAAAAAATTTATAAAAAAGTAAAGTTATACTATCATTCGCCAGTTTTAAAGCCAAGCACCGTATAAAGAGGACAAAAACCTATAGCAGCAGTCACCAGAAATACAAGACCCACAACACCTAAAATCGTGAAAATTATCCCATGGTTTTTAATAGCTAAAAATATCAAAATAATACCCAGCACAACTCTGCCTATTCTGTCCCATGAAGCCATATTCTTCTGCATAAAGCACCTCCTTATAAACTAAAGATATAAAAATATTGTAAAAAGTCAATAATTTATATTTCCACTATGAGCTTCAAAATCCTTCTTTTATCGCTGTCTATAATTTTAAATTTAAACTTATCTATATTTACTGATTCGTTTCTTTGGGGTATTCTACCAAGATGGTAAGTTATATAGCCAGATACTGTGGTATAAGGACCAGAGGGTATCTCTACGCCTACAACTCTGGAGAACTCGTTTATCTCAAGCTTTCCATCCACAAGCCATTTGTTTTTTGCAATCTCTCTAAGAAGCTGTTCTTCTTTTCTAACATCATCAGACATCTGGCCCACTATCTCCCTTAAAACATCTTCTAGCGTTATGATACCGAGTATAACCCCTCTTTCATCCACCACGACCCCTATATGCTCTTTCTTTCTTTTAAACTCTTGAAGCACATCTTTTAAAAAAGAAAACTCCGAAAATACCTGTATTGGTCTTATAGAGATACCTATTGGCGTATTTGGGTCTTTGTCTATGATATCAAAAGCCCTGATATAGCCAAGCACATCGTTTACAGTGTTTCTAAACACCGGAAGCCTTGAGTATCCGCTGGATTTCATCTGGTATATGGCCTGCTCCACCAGAGCCCCCTCTTCTATCATAGCCACTTCATATATGGGTCTTACTATCTCACCAGCTCTTCTTTCCTTAAAAGAGAGTATATTTGACAATATCAGCGATTCAAATTTGTCTACGTCAAGCTCTTTTGAGATTATTTTAAGCAAAGCACTCCTGCTAACATGAGAACGAGGTTTGGACATGTACTTAAAAAATACGTGTTTTATGGCTTTTGATAAAAAAGAGGAAAATCCAAACAAGAATCTTAGTTTATAAAGAACGAATATAACGGGCAATATCACTTTGTCCGCGTACTTTTGGAATATTATCTTTGGTATTATCTCCCCAAAAACTATGGTAAGAATCACAAGGCTTTCCGAAAAAAGCACATAGGTATGCCTTAAAATGGGTATATTCCTGGATACTTCATAAAGCATTATGGTATAAAGACTAGCAGCAAACACTATGCTTATGGTATATCCAAAAAGCGTAAACGTTAGAAACTCCTCTTGATTTTTTAAAAATCTAGATACGAGCTCCTTGTAGGGGCTGTTAGTTTTTTTAGCTAGGGCTTCAAGCCTTGATTTGTTTGAAGAGAGTATGGCCATTTCAGAACCAGAGAAAAACCCCTCCAGAAGTATAAAAAACACTATACCAAGTATATAGCCTATTAGCTCCATCAAAAATCTCTTTTGACGGTTTTCTCTATAAGCTCCATTAGTTTATCTGTAACTTTATAGCTAGAAAGCTCCTGTTTTACCTCTTCTAAAAGCCTAAAAGCCAAGTCCTTTGTATAATTTACCCCGCCTTTTTCTATCACCATGTTTATAACACTATCAAGCTCCTCTTGAGACGGATTTTGAGAGAGCAGTATCTTTTGCAATAAACCTCTATCTATTTTATCTATTACCGATATCACAGGATATGTAACCTTGCCCTCCTTCAAATCGCTTCTTGATGGTTTACCTAGCTTCTGGCTGTCCATCTCGTAATCAAGAGCATCGTCTATCAGCTGAAAAGCCCTGCCCAGTTTCAAACCTATATTGAAAAACTTCTCATAATCGGTTCTTTCTGATATCAGAGCACCAACTCCAAAACAAGCCCCTATAAGGTATGCGGTCTTACCATCTATTATGTCAAAATAGGTGTTCTCATCTATGATAGAGCCTATGCTTTTTAACTCCAAAAGCTGACCTTCCGCCATCCTCATAACAGCCTTTGATAAAATATCTATCATCTTCTGATTGCCGTAATTAGCATACAGAAAAAGCGCTTTGGCGTAAAGATAATCCCCGGTAAGAACAGCCACTTCAGCCCCAAAAACCTTGTTTACAGAAGGTCTCCCTCTTCTAGAATCTGCCTTATCCACCACATCATCGTGAAGCAAAGAAGCTATATGAATGTACTCTATACCACACCCAAGCGTTATGGCTTTTTCTACATCACCACCTAGGCTCTCCACCAGGTAAACCAGCAAAAGGGGCCTTATTCTCTTACCACCAGCTTCAATGATAGAGTTTCCCGCTTTTAGTATGGTATCTACAGAACTATCAAGATGTTTGCTAAGAGCCTGCTCTATCCTGTTTCTTACGTTGTCCACACTGCTTAATTGTGCCATTGGCTATTAGTTTATCATATTTTTATAAAGTTTCATATGTTTATAAATAGATGTTTTAAACCTTAGAGCTCAACAAAAACCCTACGCTTCCAAGAAGCTCTTCTATATTTCTTACAAGTATGAGGTTTGGAACATTTTCTAAGGGTTTCTGATACTTTGATATACAGGGTATTCTTGATTTAAAAGCCTTTAAACAAAGAAAAGGTAATCTTTGAAAACTATCAAACCCATCAAGATATAAAACAACCTTTGATTTTTCCAAAAAGCCATCAAAATTTTCTTCCTTTGTAATAAGAATATCAGGCATGTATCTGCTACTTACTGTATGCTCCATGGCGATATCTTTTAAAAACCTCGGTTCTCCAAAGTTCAGTATTCCCACATGTAAAATGTTTTTTGTAAGCTTTGCTGCCACATTTTTTACCTCTTGAGCGATAAAATAGTTTACACTGGCACTATGATTTATAATATCTTTATAAAAGCTCAAAAACTCAATATCCTCATAGTATAGATTCTTTTTTCCAGTCTTATCTTTTAGAAAATCAAGCACAAGCTTCTGGATGTTTTTGGAAAAACCATTTATATAAGAGCTATAAAACTCCTCCACGTCAAACTCTGTTTTCTTGATGGGAAAATAGCTCGAGGTTGATACTATAAGAAGATCTATCGTTTTATCATCGCTATACCCTTCTAAGCCATCAATCTTTTCTAAATCAACATCAAAATACCTCAGGTTTTCGTGCTTTTTGCCAAGTATATCAAAAACGCCTTTGTGTGTGGTATAAAAATCTATATTTGGATAATCTCTTAAAAACCCCTTAAAAGTGTTTAGATAAGCATCATCAGAAAAAGGATTTTTATCAAGGATCACATTTACCTTTGGCCCGAAAAGGATGTTCTTTAAAAAGTTTGGGTCTTGTTTAAAGTAATCCAAAAAAGAATCCCCCACAAAAAAGATACTTTCTGGTTGCAGTGTTATGTATTTATCAAATATATCTTTATCAAAAGCGTTAAACTCCAAAAACATAGCATCATCAAAAGCATTTTTAATATAATCTTTTAAATATCCGCTTATATTTTTATCAAGAACAAAAAGATTTTTAACATCATCATCGGTTTTTACATTAGAAGATATAGAAAAATCAGGTCTTATATAGGTCTTTTCTATAAAAGAGTAAAATCTTGTGATGTTTTCATAGCTATCTTTTGATTTTATGTTTGAAAGAGCGTATATGTAAGGATGGTCGTTTTTTTCTATCAAAAGCTTAAAAGCCTGATTATGAGGTGGTATATGCTTAAATATAGAATACTCTCCAAACATGTTGATAAAATCAGAAGGGTTTGGGGATAAGGCGTTTATATGAAAATCTTTAAATTCAAGAAGCTCATCATAAGAAATCTCGTTTATAAACCTGTCAAAAGGAGGCTGATAGATATCCTGACCCTTATTAAAAGCATTTTTCAGCCTGTCCTTGTTAAATACAAAAGAAAAGAATATTGAATCTTTTTTAAGCTTTTTAGATAACTTTTTAATATGAGCTTTGTAATCAAATTCATCTTCATAAGATAAAGCCATATCTATAATCAAAGCGTTGTCTGGTATGTTTAGTATATCGTAATCAATCACATGTGATTTTATACCAAAATAGTACAGTAGCTTTTTGAAATATTCATTTTCTACATATATGATGGATGGTGATATGGCGTTTATAAAAAGAGCCAAAGCCAGAGTTTCATACCCTCTTAGTATAAGAACAGGTTTCAGGCTTTTAAAAGAGATAGAACGTTCAAATAGTGCATTCAAAACAAAGCTCATTATACTCTTTACATGGGCAAAAGCACCTATGAAATTAAGCCCTGTTTCATAATAAAGGTTTACGGGTATGGTGGATAGCAATCTAAATATAGCCCTTGTGGATTGCTCTTCTAAAGTGAGTTCTTCCTCTAGCTTTTTTGTAAGGTTTGAGTTTATAGCTTTTAAAAGCTCTAAAAACGATTTCATCAAAGAATAAGAGTGTAGATTTGAAAAGCAGGGGGAGAGGTTTGACTGTTTCACAACGGCTTCAGGACATATTGGGGATACGTGAAGATGACACGGGCTTGCGCACACTTGTCCTTTATAGTTCATTTCAAGAGCTTTTATATAGGATACTCCATAGTCGTATATATTTTTAAAACTCCCCGGGCCAAGCACCACGAGAGCAGGGGTTTTCGTATAGACCGCTATATGAGGAAGCACCGTCTCTACAGATATAAGAAAATCAAGATTTTTAACGTAAGATGGAAGATATGATATATCTTTTATATGAGAAGATATATCTATAGCCTTTGGAAGATATTTCTTAACCTCTTTGGCATAATCGCTATGCTGGGACGGATAAGAATAAACTATCGTAAAAAACTTCTGCAAAGGGCTTATGGCTTGACAAAATATATCCACCGGTGGCATGCGATGTGGTGAAGAAGCTGAAAAGTGAAATCCCAAGATAGGCTTTTTATATATGTTTCTGTACTCATCAAAAATATGCTTTATATATTCATCTTTTTCTTTGTCTATATAAACGTATGGTATAAAAGCGCTTTTATCCTCTGGGACTTCAAAACCAAAAAGCTTAAAATAGTAAGAGGCTACAAGGTTGCTATCAAACATAGGAGAGCCTACAAGCATGTAAAGGTCTAAAACGGTATCAAAGGATTTAACAAAAGAAAGCTCCAGAGGAGAGTAGACAAACTCATCCACATATGGGCAATCTTTTAAAAGGTTAAAATGCTCTTTTGTTTCAAGGGTTATATGTATATTTTTAAAA
>CAYFGH010000001.1:23451-45862 GCA_964342735.1 uncultured Aquificaceae bacterium | reverse complement strand
CCCGTTATTATAGTATCTACAATGCCTCAGTGGTTTAGTGGTATAGCGCTTCTTGGTATATTTATAGGTGGTCTTGTGCCTGCCTCTATCATGGCCATAGCAAGCTCAAACCTCATGGTAAACATACTAAGAGAGCTAAACATCTCAAATCCCTCCAACGAAACAAAGCTAGCCAAATGGTTTTCATTTCTATTTAAACTAATACCCCTTGTTTTTGTATTCCTGGTGCCTCCCACTTTTGCCATAGCCCTTCAGCTAATTGGTGGTATAATAATCCTTCAGACGCTTCCATCCATATTTCTTGGGCTTTTCATAAAACATTTAAACAAAGAAAGCTTGATTTTAGGCCTATTAGCAGGTATAGCAACGGGTATATACGAGCTTCTGGTGGTAAATCATTTTGGTCTTATACAAAACGTCTTGATGCCATCCCCCGTAGGTCCTGTATTTATAGGGGCAGTGGCTCTTGGGGTAAATCTTCTGATAGTTTTTCTTGGTTTTATCTATGAATACACTTTCCGCAGAAGCGCTCAATAGGACAGATATCACAGCTTGGCTTTGTAGGTTTACATATGCGCTGTCCAAGGGATACCAGATACCTATTTATCTCTACCCAGTATTTTTTTGGCAAAACAGCCCTTAAAGCCTCTTCGGTTTGCTCCGGGGTTTTGGTTTTAATAAGACACCAGCGGTTTGTGATACGATGAACATGGGTATCCACACAGATGGCAGGCACACCAAACCCCTCCGCCAGAACAAGGTTTGCCACCTTAAGACCAACACCCGGAAGACCAAGAAGCTCTTCCAGAGTATCTGGTATAGCCCCGTTATACTTCTCCATCAAAATCTTTGCAAGCTCTTTTAGGTTTTTTGCTTTTGTGTTATAAAAACCAACTCCATATATCAGGTCTTTTAAATCTTCTACATCTATATCATACAAATCCTTAACGGATTTTACTTTAGAAAACACCCTTTCACACACTCTTGATGTAGTCTCGTCTTTTGTCCTTGTAGAAAGAATGGCACACACGAGCACTCTAAAAGGGTCTTTTGTGGTTTGAGCCACTAGAGTCACTACAGGAGCGTGGTTTTCTTCGTAATCTTTTTTTAAAAGCCTGAAAACCTTCGGTATATCTTCTTTTTTCACCTGTATATGAGCTCTATGTACTTTTTGGTATCCGATATCTCTGGAATAGGGGGCGGATTTTCCATGCTGTATCCCACAAGGTAATACCAGTCATCAAATATGTTGTAGTCTGGATTTTCTATGAAAAACCTCATCTTATTTGCCAAGTCCTCTGGATTTCCACATTCTAATATATAGTTTTTAAGCCTCTTATTTTCCTCTTCATAGCTGTTTATATTAAAAGCCTTAAACCTGTTTCTTTGATAATCAAGGCTTTCTTCCGACAAGAAGTGTCTGTTAATATACTTTAGTTTGTTGCTTATATCTTCATCAAGAAGTTTTTTACCAAAGATGAGCTCTTCGCTGAATTTTTCAAATATGTCAGAGTGCCTTGCTTTGGTCCACATCTGCATAACACCTCTTTGGGAGGTCTCACCAAAAGCGGTGGTAGGACCCATTGCCCAGATGTGGGGGTTTATATGAAGGTGTATCTCATCACATATGCTGTCAAGCTGAGCATGGGTATATATACCCATCACCTTCACGTGAGATTTTATGAACTTATCCTTAAACAGTGAAAGCATAAAATATTTGTAGTTTGGATTTATCTCCGGGTTTCCGTAAAGCCTTACCTCAAACTTACCCTCCAAGTCCCTGAGATAATCCACAGCTTTTAATATGATGTGATGACCCTTTGTCACCTGCCAGTTTGATAAGAAGGCAAATATCGTTTTTTCTCTTGGTTTTGAATATTTTGCCTTGGCTTTTTCTATTATCTCTTTGGTTTTCTTTTCATCCCTTTGATTTGTAGCAAACCCTTGCTCTGGCAATACCAAGTTTATAATCCTGTCCGGTTTAACACCAAAATCTAAAACAGCGTAAGAGCCGTATCCACCGTTTGATATATTTAAATCAATCACATCTTCCATTAGGTATTTCCCGTAGTCAAGCCTCCTTTTCATCTCTATGGCCACTACTTTTTTCTGAGTTTCTGTAAGGTTTAAACCCATCATGATGTTGTATTCTTCTACAAACCTCTCGGGCGTAAACTCATCCTGGGCAATACACTGAAACCTGTTTTGTTCGTATTTGTAAGTAGAAAACATGTGCCAGGAAGGCTCTAATAAATACATAGAGTGCATGGTGCTAAGTACTCTGTATCCCAATTGCTTTGTCTTTTCTATGATGGAAAGGGGCATGATGGATTGAAAGTGTATAAAATCCCAGTCTGGTTTCATAGACAAAAATTTAAACCATATCTGGGTGGTGGGCTCTTCATAGACCTCTGTCATAGGAGAGTATCCATGCTGGTACAAAAACCACTCCTTTCTGGTAAAAATAGTGTATGGTATCCCGTCATACTGAGCGTTGAGAAGCTCAAACTCGTTTTGCTTACCTATCAAAAAAGGCGGTAATATGGTAAATACCTCTACCTGATGACCTAAGTTTTTCAGGTTTTTAGCAAGAATATAAATATGCTTATCTTCACCACTCTGGGGTTCGGCGGGTGGGGCCCATCCTACCAGTAAAACTTTCACAAGAGCTCCTCCTCAGTATTTAAAAGTGCCGTTTAAAACCTTTTGATAGAAGTTTGGTGGTAAAAAGGCGTTTTTGTGAATTTCATCTGAGTAAAACCTAGTTTCTATATCAATCTCTCTTGATATCTCTCTTGGATTGTAAACCTTTGAGCCCACCGAAAAGCTCCACCAGTAACCCGCATACACCGGTATGACAGTAGTATAAAGATCCACTATCGGAAAAGTCTTTTTAAGGGCTTTTTGAAAACGCACCACTATATCAAGATGATAGTGAAGGGATTCCGACTGACCCACATATATACCATCTTCTTTTAAGGCCTCAAATACGTATTTAAAAAACTCTTCGGTGGTAAGGACATGCGCAAAACCAACAGGATCTGTAGAATCTACTATAATTATGTCAAACTCGTTTTTATAATCCTGAATGTATTTAAAACCATCTTCATTCAGTATAATAGCCCTTGGATCATCCATAGAACAGGCCACCGTTGGGAAAAACTTTTTAGACACCTCCACCACATCTTTATCTATATCCACAAGCACCGCTTTTTTGACTGATTTATGCTTTAACACCTCTCTTAATATCCCGCCGTCTCCACCGCCTATTATCAACACGTTCTCAGGGTTTTTGTGGGCAAACATCACAGGATGTGTGAGCATCTCATGGTAGAAAAACTCGTTTTTTTCTGTAAACTGCACAACACCATCGAGGATAAGCATCCTTCCAAAGTAATGAGACTCCACCACCTGTATCTCCTGGTATTTTGACTTACCCTCATACAAAATGTTGCTGATAGCATAACAATGCCTTATAGGGGCGTAAGGGTCTCTCTCCATAAAATATACATCTTTCATAGTTCTTCTCCTCTCAAAAACGTTTTATTCACATTATAGCACGTTTCTTATTCGCTCAACAGCCTCTTTTAAAAGGCTCACATCCTTTGCAAAAGAAAACCTCACAAAACCATCCGTGCCGTTCTCACCAAAATCTATACCGGGTGTTATAGCCACTTTTGTCCTATCAAAGATAAAATCACAAAACTCCTTTGATTTCATGCCGTATTTTGATATATTAGCCCATACGTAAAAAGCTCCTTCTGGTTTTACAGGTATATCAAACATATCCTTTAACCCTTCGTACAGCACATCCCTTCTTTGTCTGAAAGTTTCTCTTACAGTATTAAGATAATCATAATCAAAAGCCTCTATGGCAGCATACTGAGAAAGTGTGGGAGCGCTTATAAACATGTTTTGAGAGAGTCTTTCCATATCCTCCACATAATTTTCAGGAACCACTATCCAGCCTATTCTAAATCCTGGCATACAGAAAAACTTGGAAAAGCTGTTTATCACAAACACATCCTCATCAAAAGAAAGTGCGGTTTTTACGCTTTTATCATAAACAAGGCCATGATATATCTCATCACACACAAAGATCTTTTTATGCTCTTTACAAAAATCTATTATATCCCTTAAATTATCCTCATCGTAGACAACGCCTGTGGGGTTTGATACCGATGATATCAAAAGAAGGTCAAAATCAAGAGCTTTCAGATGCTCTTTTGTAACTTGAAATCCTGTATCTTTAAAAACGGGTATTTTTACCACGCTTTTGTCAAAAGCGTAAGCTATATTCTCATAACAGGGGTATCCTGGGTCTTGAAGTGCTATTTTCTTTCCTTCAAAAAGCCCAAAAACCAGAGAAAAACCACCAGAAGACCCTGTGGTTATTATAATCCTATGAGGTGAAACATCAACGTCGTAAAAATACCTATAATGATTTGCTATAGCCTCCCTCAGAGCCATCAAACCCTTTGCCTCTGTATAGCCAAAAAGACCCTTTTCTAAGGCGCGTTTTAAGGCTTCTAATACCTTAGAAGATGGCATTAGATCAGGCTCGCCTATCTCAAGATGAATAGCATCAGAATAAGAAGAGGCTTTTTTAAGAACATCCATTACGATAAAAGGCTTTATTTTCTTAAACATTTAGATAATCTTTAATCTTTCTAGTAATGGATTCTATATCCTTTTCTTTAAAAATACCAGAGCCTATCACAAATATATCTACATAGTCTTTCACAAGATGAAGGTTTTGAAGCTTCAGTCCACCATCCATCTCTATAAGACAGTTTAACCCCCTTTCTAAAATCCTTTGTTTCAGGCTTTTAGCACGAACTATAGAACGCTCTATAAAACTCTGGCCTCCAAAACCTGGGTTTACAGACATAACAAGGATATAATCAGCATAGTGCATTATCTCATCAACAGCATCCAAAGATGTGCCTGGATTTATAGCCACACCCGCCTTAGCACCCAGGTGTTTTATAAGCTCAACGGTCCTGTGAATATGGGGTACATTTTCTATATGAACGGACACCATAGATGCTCCGGCTTCTACAAAATCCTTTATATAATTATCAGGGTTGTTTATCATAAGATGTGCATCAAATGTGATATTTGGAAGCTTTTCTTTAAGACATTCCAGCACATAAGGGCCTACCGTTATATTTGGCACAAAGGCCCCGTCCATCACATCAAAGTGTATTATATCGGCTCCGCCTTTTAAAGTAGCTTCTATATCTCTCCCGAGATTCCAGAAATCCGCAGAGAGTATAGAAGGGGCAAGGTATTTCATTTTTCGGTGATGGTTTCTTCTACCTTCATACCGAAGTGCCTTCCGGCCTCCTCTATATACCCTAATACCTTATCACCTTTTTTCAAGTCCACCACAGATATGAGGTTTCCATCGGGAGTCACAAGCCTTATGGTCTCAGCGTTTTGAAGCACCGCAGATATCTTCTTACCGTTATAAACAGCTTCCACCAGAAGCATGGGCCTTCTTTCTATCTTGGCTCTTCCCACATACACCACCCTTCCATTGCCATCCTTATCGTAAGCCATAACAGGTTTTCCAGCCTCAGCTTCACAAAGATATATGGTTTTGTTGTTGGGCGTTCTTATATACATATGAACAGCACCTGCGTTTACTCTAAAAGGTCTTGAGGCCACATAAGGGTTTTCTTCGGTCTCAGCAGCTACCAGAAGCATACCACCGGAGGAGTTGCCCACCAGCATTCCCTCTCCTCTTTTCAGTATAGATGTGGTATCCACACACACCCTGTCTCCCATACCCACCGGCAAGACCCTCAGAATTTCAGCTTCTACAAGATTTAACTTCTCCTTTGGTTCTACAACGTTTGATATCCTCTTTATAAGGTTTAAATCCGGGTCTTTTAGGACAACACCTTTTACACCCTTTTCCAGTATATTAAGAGCGGTCTTGGCCTCTTCTTCGGATTTTACTATCACATAAACATCTTCTTTCTGGGCTATGATGTTCTCCAGAGGGATTATAGTCCAGTCTGTGGTTTCTACCAGAACTTTTTTAGGAGAGCTGGCAGCTCTTATTTCATCTTCTTTGTTTAAAATCTTTATATACTCTATATCCTGCCCTAGAACCCAGGTATCTATTTTGCCGAGCTTATTTACATTTGTAGCTTCATCTTCGCTTTCAACTATTATGGCTTTAACACCGGATTCCAAAGCGGTAGTAACAGCGTTCTTATCCTTTGCCCAAAGCAAAAACTCTTTCTCTTTCATAAGCCTATTTTAACATATCAAAGGTTGTTGTATAAGCTTTTGTTTATCTCTATCTTGGCATGAGATCTCAAATCTTTTATGAGGTAATTCATAAAAAGATTAGCCTTGAGGCTCACAAGTTGAGCAAGCGTTTCTTGAGGGTTTGTCTTTGTATTTTTAGATCTTGAGTCTACTTCAAGGATAACATAAGCAGTGCCATTTGTAGAAACGTAAGGTCCAAAAAGCGCAGGAGTTTTGGCTGTTAGCATAGGCACTATATCAGAAGATTTTATATCCACCATCCTGGAAATCTTAGACAGAGATAGGCTGTTAAAAACTACAGGTTTTATATTTACAGGTTTTTGGGCTTTTAAATTATCGTAAACCTTTTTAGCAAAATCCTTTAAAGCCATTATCTTTTTCTCCATGATGATGTCCTGAATTACTTGATTTTTTACCGCTTGAAGAGGAAGAATCGAAGAGCTTTGGCTGTTTTGGTTTTTATAGGTAAATATGTAAATTTTATTACCTAATCCACCTATAACTATAGGATTTTGAGGGTTTAGGGCTGTCAATACAGTGCTGAATCTTTTTGACATCGTTTTCTCATCAAAAACCTTAAAACCGGGTGGAATCTTACCGGATTTAAGAGCCATATATATTTCTCTGGCTTTGTTTTTATCGCTGGTATCCCAGTATATGATAGATGATGGGTTTATAGCTTTAAAATCATCTTTGTGGGCATTGTAATAGTCTTCTATCTCTTTTTCTGTAGGTTTGTAATTTATATTCACAGAGTTTGGATCTACTATGTAAACTTTTCCAGATAGCAAGGTGTCGTTTATCGCATTGGCCTCATCTAGCTCTATATCGCTAACATAAGAAGCGTTTGTTATAAAAAGCGTGTACTTCTGGATGGTGAGCTGTCTTTTTATAAAAGATTCGTAGCTTTGAGGTGTATAACCGGCCTCCGCCAGAACAGCCTTGTAACGCTCAAAGTTAAACTTACCGTTTACCTGAAAAGATGGATCTTTGGAGATTATATCTGCCACCTCTTTATCAGACACCACAAAACCTTCTTTTTTAGCCTCTTTATAAAGAAGATCATCGTCTATCAAAGAGTTTAAAATCTCTTGCTTTAAAAGTGGAGTCATCTGCTGGTTTGTTCTCATGGCCACTCTTCTAAAATCCACAATGCTTATACAGTCCCCATCTACGGTGGCCACACAATCACCAGACCTGTGAAACAAAGACGTTATATTACCAGCGGCAAAGTTCCACAAGAAAAATGCCGCAGTTACTATACCCGATAATATAGCAAAGGTCTCTTTGTGTTTTCTTATAAACTCAAACATAATAACATTATACCATCTATTTAGTTTTGGGGCTTTTAGTTGGAGTTTTTATCTTGTCTTTTAAAAGCACCTTTCTAATAAGATAAGTTTGTAAGAAACTGAGGATGTTGTTTATAGTCCAGTATATCACCAAAGCGGCGGGAAACGATGCAAACAAAAATACAAAGAACAAAGAGCTGATATACATTATAGAATTTTGCTTTGGGTCGGGGTTTGGCGTAAGCCTCAAAGACATGATCATCGTGATTCCCATCAAAACAGGCAAAATATAGTAAGGGTCTTTCTGGGTCAGATCGTGTATCCAGAGAAAGTGAGCAAGCTTTAAATCCGCAGTTATCACAATAACTTTGTAAAGGGAGAAGAATATCGGTATTTGCACCAGTATGGGTAAGCATCCGGAAGCCGGGTTAAAGCCCACCTCTTTGTATAACTTCATAATCTCTTCCTGCATCTTTACAGGGTCATCTTTATACTTTTCCTTTATCTTCTCCATCTTGGGAGCTACTTCTGAGAGCTTTGACATAGAAAGGGTGGATTTGTAGTTTAATGGGAAAAACAGTGTTCTTATTAAAAGCGTTAAAACAAAGATAGATATAATCCAGTTTCCAGTTTTTATATAGATAAAGTATAAGAATTTAAACAGAGGCTCCACCACTATCCTGAAATCCCCAAAGTCAAGCACATCCGTAAGACCGGCTTTCTTTAGCCAGTCATATTCTTTTGGTCCAAAAAACATGAGGGCTTTACCGCTGAAAGAAGCAAGCATCAGCGTGAAATCTTCTTTTCCTAACCTTTCTTTGTATATCTGCAAAGAGTTTATATGACCTTTAAAACCTTGGAAGAAAAACCTGCTTTCCTCACCGGCAAAAGATATATTACCGGTTATCACTTTATAGGTCTTTATATCATCTGTATCAAGCCTTTTTACATTTCCATCTATATCGAAAACAGGTCCCTGATGGGTGTGTAAATCCTCTTCGTTGAGGTTGTTACCGATCATTACAAAATAAGGCTTGTTATAGCCTGAGAGCGTAATATTTACATAGGATATAAAACCCTCTTTATCAAAATGTATATCTTTTACGACGCTTAGGTTTGGTAAATTTAAACTCATTACCACATCGTTGCCATTTACCGTGATATTATAATTATCAAAGTTTATAGCGCTATCAAGGGAAGGATCACCGGTGTAAACCTCCAGAGGAAACACCTTCAAAGCATACTCTTGAGGTGTTATGAGATTTTGTTTGAAGTTTTTAATATAGTAATAAACTATCCTGCCACCGCTGTAAGAGAATTTCACATCCGCATCCTTTAGATGTAAAAGCACTCCTTTTGTTATATCTACACTCTGTCTTTGTCCGTTTAAAAGAAGGTCTATGCCACCATTATAGTTATAAACTTCTTTCTGGGAAGATTGTTTTTTCTCAATATTGGATGAGTTGTTTACCTGCGCTGGTTTTGGGCTTTTAAAAAAATAATCTGTAATATATTGATACGCCAGTATCGTAAAAGATACTGCAAAAAATATAGCTATCAGCCTTTTTAAATCAACCTGTTCCATCAGGGATAATCTACACCGCCCTTATTCCAGGGGTTACATCTCAGTATACGCCAGAGGGCTTTCAGGCTTCCTCTAAAAGCCCCATACTTTTCAATAGACATAATGGCATAATTTGAACATGTAGGATAAAATCTACAGGCACTCGGATACAGAGGAGATATAAAAACCTGCCAGAGTTTTATAAATCTTATCAACAAACCTTTCAAGGGGTTAATCTCTTTCTACCCTTCTGTCTTCTTCTTTTTATGATATTTCTGCCAGACCTTGATGACATACGAGCCAGAAATCCGCTTACGCGCTTTCTCTTTCTATTGGATATATGTGGCTTCAAAGCGTTTGTCATATCAATACCCCTTTAAAGAGGGTAGATATTTATAATCGCCTCTACCCACGGCGATGCTTAAAACTTAAAAACCAGCTTTTCCTGAGAATATACCGGTAAATACGAATATTATGGAGAATAGCATTGCATACAAAGCAAATGTTTCAATGAAGGCAAGACCTATAAACATGATGGTCTGGAGCTTACCAGCCATGTTTGGGTTTCTAGCCATACCTTCTTCGGCACCTCTTATGGCAGCACCAGCACCTACGCCAGCACCCAGAGTACCACCAGCTATAGCTATACCGGCAGCCACCGCCATAAGACCATAGAACAAAGCTCTAGAATGAGCATCAGACGAGCCAGCACTGGCACTATCAGCCATAGCTATACTGCTAGCAAGCGTTAAGAGCATAAGGGTTTTCAACTTCATAAGTTCCTCCTAATTTATTAATAAGATTGGTTTACCTGCAGACTTAGCAAATTTTGACAGATCTTTTTTAAAGTTATCACAAGCCATTAAAAATATATCGGGGTTAAGTTCTTTAGAAATATTTTCGAGCTCCTCATCAAAATATCCTACTTTTATATGAAAATTGGCGTTTATATCCTTAGGAAACATGTGTCTTAACCTGTCTGCTATCCTTTTTACACTATCTTCTTTCGTGTTTGGATCAAAGGGCATTCCAAAAGAGATAGCTACATCTTCCATCTTTTTTACCGATTCTAAAACCACAAGCACATCTACATCCTTGGCTTTAAATAAGCTTATAAAATCTAATATTTTACCCATAAGACCGGTGCAATCTCCGTGTTCCATATCCATTATAACAAGAATTTTACCTATATCCATATCAATGTTCCTCGTGAACTATAGCCCCAGCTATGTATATCGTGCTCAGTATCATAAAGATAAAAGCCTGCAACACTATAGCCAGAACTTTTATAGTTATAAGAAATACAAGCACCACTGGAGACACCGCTAAGGTAAAAGGATTTCCTATCATTACACCTATTATGGATATGAGAAGTATAGCACCACCTTTCATATTGGCAAAAAGACGCAAAGACAACGATACCACCCTTCCTAAATGAGACATTATTTCTATTATGAAAAAGAAAGGAGCTAAAGCCTTTATAGGACCCATAAAGTGTTTTATATACCCAAGACCGTTTACCCTGAAACCTTCAAAGTGATAAAGGAAGAACACTATAAGGGTAAGCGCAAGTGTAGTGTTTATATTACCGGTAGGAGCATCCACAAAGGGTAAAAGCTCCATCACGTTTCCAAAGAATACAAAAAGACCTATAGATGCTATAAGCGGTAGATAACGAAGCCCCTGTTCTCCCATGTTATCTATCAACATAGATTTGCAGAAGTTAACATAAGACTCAATCACAAACTGCAACTTAGATGGCACAACCTTGGGTTTTCCAGCCATCAAAACAACACCAAGGGCAACTATCATCGCCACTATACTTGTTATTACATGTTCGTAATGCTCCATATGGATATTATAGCATAAGAATATAAAAATTTCTTCAAAATTTATATTGTTTTAGAAAATGTAGGTTTATCCTTGGTTTTTGAATAAACATCAAAAACTATAGCAATGTTTCTAACAAGAAGCCTGCCTTCTGGATTTACCTCTATCTTATCATCGGTTATACTTACAAGACCATCCTTTTCAAGCTCTTCTAGCTCCAAGAGCTCCTTCTCGAAGTATTCATCAAAATCTATATTAAACTTTAAGGATATATCCTTTTTATCCACATAGAGGTTGCACATTATATCCATAATCACTTCCCTTCTTATGATATCATCGTTGTTTAGCAAATATCCCCTCATCACCGGAAACACATCTTGATCCAGAGCCTTGTAATAGTCCCTCAGAGTTTTGTGATTTTGAAAATAAGCTCTATCAAGCATGCCTATAGAGGTGGCCCCTATTCCTATAAGATGCACGCCTTTTCTGGTGGTATACCCCTGGAAGTTTCTCCAGAGTTTTCTATCTTTTTGAGCCAGATAAAGCTCGTCGGTTTTCTTGGCAAAGTGATCCATGCCTATAAAAGCGTAATCCGCCTCTTCAAAAAGCTCAATGGCAAGCTTCAGCATATCGAGTTTAAGGGGTGCCTCCGGAAGCATAGAAGCGTCTATCTTGCGCTGGAGTGGCTTTAACCACGGCACATAGGCAAAGTTAAACACCGCCATCCTGTCCGGCGAAAGCTCTATGGTCTTTTCTATGGTCTTTCTAAAAGATTCCAAGCTCTGCCCCGGCAGTCCATACATAAGGTCTATATTCAGACTTTTATAACCCAGACTTCTTATATCATAAACTACCCTTTTAAGGAGCTCCTCATCCTGCACTCTGTTTATAAGCGCCTGAACTTCTCTGTCAAAATCCTGAATACCCATGCTTATTCTGTTGAACCCAAGATCTTTGTAAAGCTTTAGCTTCTCATAATCTATATGTCTTGGATCTATCTCTAAAGACACTTCTGGATTATCTGTAAAAGAAAATCTCTCTTTTATAAAATCCATCATCCTTTTAAAATCGTCGTTCTCCAAGAAGTTTGGCGTACCACCACCTATATGAAACTGATCAATCTTCTTATAATCTTTTAAAACATCTTTGAGCATCGATATCTCTTTAAAAAGATAGCTAAGATATGGCTTCGCCACATCAGTCCTGTGGGAGATTATGACGTTGCACCCACAAAACCAGCAGGCGTTTTCACAAAAGGGAATATGAACATACAAAGAAAGAGGACGATCATCCTCTAGTATGTTTTCTAATTCTCTTACATAAACCTCAGGAGATATCGGCTTAAACTCCACAGCGGTAGGATAGCTGGTATACCTTGGACCCGGTTTATCGTACTTTCTTATAAGCTCCAAATCTATCCTGGTATTTTCATACATAAACGCTCTCCATTAAAATATAGCTCATTTTCTAAAAAGCTCTAAAACAAATATCATCTTGCATACTCCACAAACCTGTTTTCCCTTATCACCACCACCTTTATATTACCGGGATAGTCCATCTCCTCCTCTATCCTTTTGGCAATCTTTTTGGAAAGCTCATAAGCCTGCTCATCTGTTAACTCCGATGGGGACACTATAACCCTAACCTCCCTACCGGCCTGCACAGCATAAACGTTGGAAACACCGGGGAAACTTTTGCCTATCTCTTCAAACTTTTCAAGTCTTTTTATGTAAGCCTCCAAAGATTCCCTTCTGGCACCGGGTCTTGCCGCAGAAAGAGCATCCGCAGCGCAAACCAGAGCCACCTCTGGATATTTCACAGGCTCTTCCTCGTGGTGAGCTTTTATGGCATTTAGCACATAATCAGGTTCTTTATACTTTTTGCAGAGTTCTATACCTATATCAGTATGAGAACCACCCATCTCGTTTGATATGGCTTTACCTATATCGTGCAAAAGCCCGGCTCTTCTGGCAGCTTTCTCGTTAAGACCAAGCTCAGCAGCCATGAGACCTGCAATGGTAGCCACCTCTTTGGAGTGCAGCAACACGTTTTGAGAGTAAGAAGTCCTGTAGTAGAGTTTTCCTATGTAGTAGTAAAGACCCGGATTCATATCGTGAATACCAAGCTCCATAACAGTCTCTTCACCAAGTTTTCTTATGTTGTTGTCCATCTCCTTCTTGACCTCTTCCACCACCTCCTCTATACGAGCTGGATGTATCCTTCCATCCATTATGAGTTTTTCAAGGGCCAGCTTGGCTATTTCCCTTCTCATTGGATCAAAGGATGATAACGTTACAGTATCTGGTGTATCGTCTATGATAATATCAACGCCTGTTAGTATCTCAAAAGCCCTTATATTCCTTCCTTCTCTACCTATGATACGTCCTTTGAATTCGTTGCTTGGAAGCTCTATGGTGGATGTGCTGTAGTTTATAGCAATCTCTGGGGAGAGTCTTTGAATGGCTGTAGTGATAATCCTCTTTGCCTCTCTTTCAGCCTCTTCTTTTGCCTTTTCCTCTATGGCTTTAGCTATCTTTATACTTTCTATCCTGGCCTCTTCTTCCACCATCCTTAAAATCTCCTGATAGGCCTCTTCCTTGGTGAGCGAAGCTATCCTTTGAAGCTCCAAGAGCTCTTTGTTCTTTAGCTCCTCTACTTCCCGCTTCATAGTTTCTATGCTTTTATACTGAGCTTCTATCTCTTTCTCTCTTCTTTGGAGAGATTTTTCAAGCTCTCTTAGCTCTCTTTCCTTTGAATAAAGCTCCTCTTCTCTTTTCTCAAGGCTCTGGAGCTTTCTATCCATGCTGGTTTCTTTGGCTTCAAGAGTTTTTTCCTTCTGAACAAGCGCCTGTTCTCTGGACAAAAGCTCTTCTTTCTTCCTGGCGTAATCTCTTTCCAGCTCTTCTTTCTTGGCCTCAAGCTCTTTTCGTATGGCTTCTTTCTCTTTTTCTATCTTTTCGTTTTCAGCTTTTATAAACTCCATGTACTTGGAAGCTTCCCTTTCAGCAAGCTCTTTGGAGTATTCAAGCTGTCTTCTGGCTTCTTCCAGTATGGCATCAGCCTGCTTTTTAGCCTCTTCCAAAAGAAGCTTAGATTCTTCTGAAGCACCAGAAACCTGCATACTGGAGAGTTGCTTCTCGTTTAGCTTTTTAAAAGCCCAAAAACCAACACCAGCAAGAGCTACGACTAAAACAGACAAGATTACAACAGCAGTTTCCATTGGTAATTACCTCCTTCTATTACATAATTTTCAGAAATGATTTTGTTAAGCTTTACATCGTAAGGATCTCTTTCTATAGAATCTACTATTTGAAAATCATAACAAATCCCTATAGAAAACACATGTTTGTTTCTGGCTAAAAACCTATCGTAAAACCCTTTACCAAAACCGATACGATAAAGATGTTTATCAAAGCAAACACCCGGCACTATACAGAGTTCTATATCTACTTTTTCACAATCTTTTGGCTCCAGCGTCCTGTAAGCTGATTTGACAAAGGGTTCTTTGTAAAGGCATGGCACAAGCTCATCTTTAAATATTTTTGGTACAGCTAAGACTTTGCCATCGTATATGCTCATATCTACAAGAGGGTCCACTTCTTTTCTTATAGGGATATAAGTCATTACAGACTTAGCCCTTATAAAATCTCTATCTTTTGAAAGGTTTTTAACAATCATCAAGGAAGAGTCTCTAACCTCTTCCTCTTTTAGCATGTCGCGTCTTTTTAAAAAAATATCCCGTAAATCTTTCTTTGACATATACCTCCATTCTCAGGAGGCAAAGAGAAGAAAGACAAGGAGTGCTGTGAAACCCACCCTACCGTCGTGCAAACATACATGCGGGCCTCGTATTTTTAGGTGGGTGCCCTGTCAAGAGGTCTACGCCGAGACGCTCCTGAACTATCCGAGCTCCCTATCAGCTCACATGTAGGCCCCAAAAATATCTTTACACTAACGAGTAGGGCAGGCTTTTATATTAAACTACCCTAAGTTTTACACCCACATCTTCCAAACGTTCTAACAACTTATCCATAAGAACGTTTACTTCTTCATCTTCCAAACTTCTATCAGGGGCTCTCAAGCTAAGTCTCACACCAACACTCTTCTTATCTTCTTCTATTTGCTCTCCTTTATAAAAATCAAATATTGTTACATCTTCCAGCATACTTCCAAAAAATTCTCTTATGATAAGAATAAGCTTTTGAACGTCAAAATCAATGTTCATTATCAGTGAGACATCTCTAACTATCGGCGGATACTTTGACACATCCTTTATCCTCGGTCTTGTTTCCTTATAAGGAACTTCAAACTCACAGAGGATTGCATCTTTAAGTATATCGCTTTTAAGAGTACCAAAAAAACCTATCTCTTTACCCTCAAACCACACGCTACCCTGCTGATAAGGATGTAAAAACGTGTAATTTGAAAAGCCAAAATACAAATCCCTGTTTATCACCTTTATAATCTCTTTTATATGGTGTAAATTCCACTTTGTGCTTGGATATATCCTCTTGTGACCTCTGAGGACTATGCATATATGAGTAGACATAGTATCGCTCTTAAAAACATCAGATACTTCAAATATTGCAAAATCGTATATATGCTTTTTGATATTTTGCTCTGATAGTCTTATCATAGAAGGGGTAAGATATCTTCTTAAAAACCTGAAAGATGAAAGTATGGGATTTTTTACCTCAATGCTTGGTGGTTCTAAGCCAAGCGCTTCATAATCTTCCATCCTGTCAAAGCTTAGATTTATAACCTCTTTTAGACCCAGGGCTGTTAGCTTTTTCTTTAAATCAAGCAACGTATCTTGCCTGTCCGTTGGTTTTGGCACCAGAGAAAGACATTGAGCTTCAACGGTATTAAAATCAACAACCCTTATAATCTCCTCTATTAAATCTATAGAAGAGTCCATGTCGTAATACCTGTGAGAGGGCACTTCAAACTCTATACCACATCTCATAGGTTTGTTTGGAATACCGAGCTTGTTTGCAATATAAGATATCTTTTCTTTGTCAAAATCCATGGCGGTATATCTTATATAATCATTCATGGGTAAGAAAAATCTCTTGGGTGGAAGCGCTCTTTTTAAAACTTCGCTATAACCTATCACCTTAGCACCAGCTTCTTTTTGTATAAGGTCTATAGCGAACAAAGAGGCTTTTAGACTCATATCTATATCAACGCCCCTTTCAAATCTGTAGGAGGCATCTGTGGAAATCTTTAAAGATTTTGAGGCTTTTCTTATAAAAACAGGGTCAAAAAGAGCTGATTCCAAAAATACGTTTTTCGTTTCATAAGATACGGAACTTTCAAGCCCACCTATTATACCAGCCAAGGCTATTGGCTTTTCACCGTCTGCTATCACCATAATAGATGGGTCAAGTTCATACTCTTTCTTGTCAAGGGCTGTTATGCGCTCTTTCTCTTTTGCCTGTCTTACAACTATCTTATCTTTTATCCTGTCTTTATCAAAAGCATGAAGGGGCTGACCCAGAAGCATCATGGTATAGTTTGTAATATCAACAACGTTTGATATAGTCTTTAAGCCCATCTTCCACAGGGCTTTTTTAAGCCACAGTTTTGAGCTTTTAACAGAAACATCTTCTAAAATAGCTCCCACATATTTAAAGCATCCATCAGATTCAATCTCTATATCTAAATCAATAATAGGCGGTGTTTTAAGGTCTATATTAAAAGCCAAAGACCTGTCTGTTATAGCGCTTATCTCCCTTGCAACACCAAGTATTGAAAGAAGGTCACCTCTGTTTGGTGTAATCTCACACTCTAGTAACGCTTCACCAAAATCAAGCAAGGTCTTTACATCAGCCCCTGGTTCTATATCAGCATCCAGTATCAGAATGCCCTCTTCTATATCCTCTAAACCAAGCTCAGAGGCAGAGAGCATCATACCGTAAGATGTGATACCGTTAAAAGTCCTCTTTTCTATGACTTTTCCGTTTAAATAAGCACCCTCTAAAGCCACAGGTACTTTTGCACCCACGTAAACGTTTGAAGCACTCGTTACAATATCAAGTGTAGCATCTCCTACAAACACTTTGCACAGGTTCAGGTTTTGGGCTTTTTGTATAGATAAAATCTCCCCAACTTTTACGTTTTTTATATCTATACCAAAGGTTTTCAAAGAGGTTTCGGTGCCAGATATGGACAGTCTATCAGCCACATATTGAGGGTCATCTATCTCTACAAATTCGTTTAATATGGATAAAGGCACAAACATAGTATACTATTTTAGCATGGAAGAAAATGAGCTGTATCTATTTATTTCAGAACCACCAAAAGGAAAAGCCAACAGGTACATAAGACAGAAAGGAGGAGGGGTTTTTAAACCCTGGAGGATATCCTCCTGGGAAACAAAAGCTGCCTGGGAGATAAAACTTCAGTTAGAAAATATCGGCTTTAAAGAGCCCTTTTCCTGTGAAATATCCATAGAGGCGGTGATATTTTTAAAAGACAAAAGACGAAGAGACATAGACAACATGCTAAAAACACTCTGGGATGTGTTAGAAAAAACAGGGGTTATAAAAAACGACAACCTCATATACGAGATAAACACCATAAAACACGTGGATAAAAATTTAGAGGGCATTTTCCTAAAGATAAAACCCTACGAAGAAAAATTACTTAAGATAGAAGAGGCTAAAAATTTTATCTTAAAAGCCGATAAAAATATCATTGAAAAGGGAAGAGGATGAAGTTATGTTATTTGTAATAAAACTTTGGAGGTTTTTAATATGACACCGCTTCAAAATATAGGAATTGATAGCGGTTTGGCAAGCCAGCTGGCTAAAAACTCACAGACAGAGCAGCCAAACACACAAACCCAGAACAATCAAAACATATTAAATACTCAAACCAATTTAAATGATAACACCCAAACCAGTGCAAACACAACAAATTTAGAAAAGGAAATTCAAAAAGCCATAGAACAGCTCACTCAAAACCTATCTTATCTCAACACCCATTTAAACATCAGCATAGACAAAAAAGCAGACAGCATAGTTATAAAAATAATAGACAACAAGACAAATCAGGTAATAAAAGAGATTCCACCAGAATACATGTTAAGGATAGCAGAGGCTATCAACAATCTAGTAGGTATCATAGTAAACAAGAAGGTGTGATATGGCGGGTATAGCTTTATCGGGATTCTCAAACCTGTTCAACAGCGGAAGCATATTAGCTGCTGTAATGTCATCCAGCAGTCTACCTCTTATTTCCCTCAGCCAGCAGGCAAGCTATCTACAAAACCAAATGCAGGAAGTGAATTACATCTACAATCAGTCCATGTCTGTGTTCTCCACCATGATGGGATTTGTGCTGAATCCCATAACAGGTTCCATGACTGCCATAAGCTCCAACTCAAACGTATTAAGCGCCATAGCCACACCAAATACAGCTCCTGGCACATACAACATAACAGTCCAGCAATTAGCCCAGCCAGAGATATCGCTTCTTGGAAGCTTTTCCTCTGCAAATACCCAGCTTGGACAAAGCGGTACCATAACGCTATTCTTCAGATCCAACACATCATCTTCTGGTGTCACAGACAACAACTTAAGTGCCACAACACCGGGCGTCCAGGAGTTCAACATCACCTACACAGGTACAAACACGCTCCAGGACATCGTAAATGAGATAAACAACACAGCCGGGTCTGATGTAACAGCGTCTATATTCTTCAACGGAAGCACATACAGTCTTATGCTTGCAGAAAAACAAGGAGCATCAACGTTTACGACATCACCTTCCACCACCCAGCATGTTATAGTAGCCCAAGATAGCTCTGGTATATTCACTCAAAACTATATCCAGAATGCCCAAAACGCCATCATAAACTTTGGAGGCGCAAGCGTTACATCAAACGTGAACCAAATACAGGGCGTAATAAGCGGAGTAACACTAAATTTATCCGGCACTGGCTCTGTAATATTAAGCATATCTCAGGATACATCCCAAGTAGCAAACAACGTGGCAAACTTGATAAACGAGATAAACAACATACTGACCCCTATAAACGTGCTGACAGAAAAACCAGGCACATATCCTTCCCAGAACTCTTTAACAGCGGCAAATCCATTTATAATACCCGGAGACTTCATGGGTAATTTTATACTCACAAATATAAAAACGCAGCTTCTAAGCGTAGTTCAACCTCTTGAAAACCTTGGGGTGGTAAGCTACAACTATCAAACCGGACAACTTCAGTTTGATTCAAACAGTTTCCAAAACATACTGAGCACCAGCTCTCAAACAGCCCTAAGCTCTGTTACGGCTTTTGCAAGCAGTTTGAGTCAGGCCATAATGAATATAATATCCCCCAACGGAGCTCTCATGACAGAGGAAAACAACATATCATCAAACTACGCCTACACAGAAAATCAAATATACCAGATGCAGCAATCTTTACTGCTGCAACAACAACAGCTTCAACTGCAATTTTCACAGGTGGAAGCCATAATGGCAAGCTCCAGTGCCGAAATATCAAAACTTCAAACACTTTTAGGATAAAGGAGGTAGCAGGTTATGTATCAGGATCTAAAGGATAGCTACATAGAAAACATGCTTTTCAGTGCAAACCCTTTACAACTTATCATCATTGCCTACGATAAGGCTATAGAGTTCATGGAAAAGGCTATAGAGGCAATAGACGCTGGTCTTGACAACATAGACAACCTTATAAAAAAATGCGAGTACATTACAAAGGCCACCGAAGCTGTGGCTATACTTCATGATTCATTGAACTTCGAAAAAGGTGGCCAGGTGGCTGTAGACCTTTCAAACTTCTACAGGGTTATACTGGAGGGGCTTCTTATAGCAAACCAGAAAAACGATAAAGAGCTCCTTCAAAACATGATAATGATGCTATCAGGCGTCAAAAAAGCATGGGAAGAACTAGAGAGAAGAGAGTATGGACCAAAATCAGTCGCCACTGAAAAAGCTGCTCCTTCAGTGTGAGCTATACGTTCAAACCGAAGACTTTGACAAAGCGAAGAAATGTCTAGAAGAGATTGCTTCTATGGATGTCTCTAAAGAATCCAAAGAAGATATAGAAGAATCCATAAAGATTTTAAACTACATAATAGAAATAGCCAGCGAAAAAAGATTAAGCCTGGCTCAGGCTATAGCAAACTTTAATAAGTTTAAAAACTACCTGTACTAAAGTTCCTTTGACATCACAAAAGCGCTTTCACCGTCCGAGTAAAACCTCGGGCGCTCCCGTTCAATCTTAAACCCAAGCTTCCTGTACAAATTTATAGCCGGAAGGTTTGATTTTCTTACATCAAGCTCTACATATTTTATGTTTTGGGCTTTTAAAAGCTCAAAAACCTCTGTCAAAAAAGAAAAGGCTATGCCTTTAGACCTGTAGTCTGGATGCACCGCAAACGTCATCATAAAAGCCTCATCCCCATGACACCAGAATATAGCATAAACTACCACCTTATTATCCTCAATCCCCACCCACTTTCTTGAATACTCAAGGCTAAACTCCCGGTAAAAACCCTGCTCGTTCCAGGCATCCGTGGTAAAGGAAAGGTTGTTTATCGTTATCACCTCGTCAATATGCTCTTTGGTCATCTCTGTTATTATCATGGTGTATAATTTTAACATGAAACGTTTTTATGATTTTTTCATACAAAAAGCCCAAGACTACTACAGCAAAAACCCAAAGATAGGAAGAGGGGATTTTTTTACATCACCAGAGTTAGATGAGGCTTTTGGTAAAAGTATAGGATATTTTATAAAAGATTATCTAAATACTCTTGATAATCCAAAGATATTAGAGCTTGGTGCGGGTAATGGTATAATGGCAAAAGACATACTGGATGTACTTGATATAGATTATATCATATATGAAACAAGCCCATATCTTATAAACATCCAGAAAAACATGCTGAAAGATAAAAGCGTATCCTGGATAAGCTCTTTAGAAGAGATTGAAAATTTTGAAGGCATAATAGTTTCAAACGAATTTTTTGACGCTTTAGGTATAGCCCCTGTAAAAGATAAAAAAGAGCTATATATAGAGGATAAAAAAGAGATATGGCAAGAACCCCATGAGGATACAAAACATTTTATAGAGGCTTTTGATATAGATAACAACTATTATGAGATACCCCTTGATACATTCAATGTCTACAAAAAGATATCAAACATCTTAAAAAGAGGATACATCCTGACAATTGATTATGGATATAAAACATCACCCCACAAAAACACCATAAGAGGCTATAAAGATTCAAAGGTTGTTGAAGATATTTACAAAGAAGATACCTTTGACATCACATACATGGTGGATTTTTCTATGCTGGAAAAAATCGGCAAATACTTTGGATTTAAAAATGTATTCTTAAAAAAACAGAGGGACTTCCTGATAGAAATCCCTTACTTTGTAAGCACGTTAGAAGAGGTTTGTCAGCAAGAGGACCCATACTCTATAGAACGATGCTCAAGACTTAAAAACCTGATCCTCAGCATGGGCGAGAGTTTTTATGTGCTTTTACAGGAAAAATCCTAAAACCTGTATCCAAAACCAGCATAAACACCATCCTTGAAACCGCTTGGAAGCGTTGAGGAGTTTCCTCTGTTTAGATTGTTAAACCCATAGGTTTCCACATGAAAATCTAGCTTTTTGGTAATATAATACATAAACCCCACCGTCAAATCAAACTCTCTCTTGGTACCCGCAAGCCCGTCATGAGAGGTGAATATCTTGTTGCCGTACTTTCTTTCAAAATAAAACCTCATATCAAGGTTTAACGCAAGCTTTGGATTTTCCACATCGCCTATTAAAAATAGCTTATCCTTTGTGCCGATGCTTAGCAAAGGAGCATAAGGCACCAGATTTGGTGCTACCCTGTTGCCGTAAAAATATATATCCGTGAAAACAGAGGACTCTATCTTCTTATAATGATAAGAAGCCCTCAACCTTGAGCCAAAGTTGTATGTATCGTTGGTGGGTATTTCTTTTTCTTCCGCCCCGTACTGAATCACCTGAGAGGATGTAATGGATGGCTTGAAAGATGTCAGAGGTTGATAATCTTTTGCGAAAAGCCCAATACCTATTTTAGAGTGCTTATCCTCATAAAAGTTATAAAGCCCTACAGCTTTCAAATTTAGCTGAAGGAGCTTATTTTTCTCTGTGCCAGAGCCAGTGTCCGCAGATCCATAATACCCATCCGCTCTAAAATCCACATCAAACCTTTTTATCCCGGCATGGAGCTTATACCCTACATTTAGATTGGGTCTTAAAGTAACACTCCTGATACCAGGAAGCCTTCCAGAAAAGAGGTTTATATATACCTCGTTTTTAAGGCTTTTAGCAAAAACCAGTCCGTTGACCATCCCAAAAGCTAAAACCAATTTTTTCATCAGAACATAATAAGATTGCTCGATGAACAAGAAGTGAAACAGA
>CAYFGH010000001.1:0-23351 GCA_964342735.1 uncultured Aquificaceae bacterium | reverse complement strand
AAAATTTAAACCCGCCGTTGGCGGGTATGGGATTTATATTAGTGTGAACCGCAACCGCCAGAACCGCAGCTGCAACCGCCACCGAAGTTGTTTGGATTTTTGATGGTGAATCCACCACCCATAAAGTCTTGAACATAGTCAAGCTCTGCTCCGTTTATGTAAGGGACAGAGAATTGATCTATGATAACCTTTGTGCCATTTGATTCCAGAACGATGTCTGTTTCCTCTACGGTATCGTCAAAGCCCATAGCGTATTGGAAACCGGAGCATCCGCCTGGTACAACCCTTATTCTCAGCATAGGGTTTTCAATGTTATTCTCAGCTGCTATTTTAGCTATCTCCTGAGAAGCCAATTCTGACACTGTAAAAACTAAAGTAGTTGCTTCCATACAAGCCTCCTTAAAGTTGATACACTAAATCTAATTTCAAAACGAAGGGGGTGCTATGATTTATGTCTTCTAATGAGTTCTTTTTCTATATCTTCTAAAGACATACCAAGATAAGAAAGCCCCACCAGTATATGATACACAAGATCCGCAAGCTCGTAAGAAATCTCTTCCTTATCTTGATTTTTAAAGGCGATAACACTTTCGATAGCCTCTTCCCCTATCTTCTGCACAATTCTGTCAAGCCCTTCCTTTACAAGTTTAGAGGTGTAGGAGCTTTCCTGAGGGTTTGATATCCTGTCTTTTATAAGCCTTTCCAAAAATGGTAATATCTCAAAAGGCATCAAAGAGGTTTTCTCCTTATTAAAAGCCCTGAAAAAGCAATTTCTACTACCGGTATGACAGGCTATATCTTTGTGCTGTCTTACCATATATATAAGTGCATCGCTGTCGCAATCTATCCTTATCTCCACCACCTCCTGAAGCTCACCAGAGGTTTCTCCCTTTTTCCAGATGCTGTTTCTAGAGCGTGAAAAATAGTGAGCGTATCCAGTCTCAATGGTCTTTTCTATAGCTTCTTTGTTGGCGTACGCCAGCATCCTGACCTCACCGGTAAAAATATCCTGAGCTATTACAGGCACAAGACCTTTTTCGTCAAAAGCTATATCTTCTATGTTCATAGATAAAATTATACACAATGTTTATGCTAATATATTTAGATGATAACCTACAGCGAGTTTGATAAAGAGAGAATATTGAAAGAGGACGATTTTATAGAAAAAAAGAAAAACTCCGATGTACGAGATGATTTTGAAAGAGATAGAGCCAGAATAATACACTCTTCGGCTTTTAGAAGATTGCAGGGAAAAACCCAGATAATGAGCCCCGGGTATCTGGATTTTTATAGAACAAGGCTCACCCACAGCTTAGAAGTAGCCCAGATATCAAAGGGCATAGCCATAAAACATGGATTTGACAGCACCATATTAGAAGCCATATCGCTGGCTCACGATATCGGCCATCCACCTCTGGGGCATTCAGGAGAGAGAACTCTTAGCAACCTCATGGCAGAACATGGTTTTTTTGAATCAAACGCCCAGAATATAAGAATACTCACTTACCTTGAGATAAAAGCTGTAAAAGATGGGAAAAGCTACGGGTTAAATCTCACAAGAGCGGTGCTAGATGGAGTTATAAAGTATAAGAGGTTTTTATCAGAAAAGCACAAAAAAGGGATATATGAAGAGCACAAAAAAGAGCTTGCATTTATAGACCCGTACTATGAAGACGGCCAGACACCCATAGAGACCCAGATAATGGACTGGGCGGATGATATAGCCTATTCGGTGCACGATATAGAAGACGGGGTAAGGCTTTCTTTAATAAACTCCATAGTGATAGATAAGATAGGAGAGCGTATCATAAACGATGCCACAAGCCATGGCGTAGACAAAATCTTTGCAGAAGAGACTTTAAGGGCTTTTCAAGAAGAGCTTTACAAGATACAGCGGGCAAACCCCTTTGAAAGAAAGCATCTTTTAAAGGCTTTCACTTCCTTTAGAATACACAAGTTTATAAACGCCACAAAGATAGCAAAAAACGACAAAAAAAGACCAGATACCCAAAGATATGACTACAAGCTGGAGATAGAAAACGAAGCAAAATGGGAAGTTTATATCCTAAAAAGCATAAGCAAAGAGCTTTTTATAAGCGATTATAGATTAGAACAGCTAAGACACAAGCTAAGCTTTGTGATAAAAGAGCTTTTTGAGCTTTTATCCCAGAAAGATGCCAGAAGATACTATCCAGATGATTTTAAATACATGTGGGATATAAACGATTGTGGAAACGATGAAAGACAAAGATATAGACTTGCCTGTGATTATATAGCAGGTATGACTGACAATTTTGCTTTAAAACTATACAGGAGGCTTTTTAGCCCCACCAACGATGGATTATTTGATATCGCGTAAAAACTACATACTCCTTTTGCTGGTTTTGGGGCTTTTCTTTATAAACCTCGGCACAAATCAAGTTTTTGCCCCAAACGAATCCTTCTACGCTGACGCTGCTTTGAATATGATAAAAACTGGAAACTATCTAATACCCATATATAACGACCATGTAAGGCTTGCAAAACCACCCCTTCTGTACTGGCTCATAGCCATAAGCTTTAAAATATTTGGTGTTTCAAGCTTTGCTCTTAGACTACCCTCCGCTCTGGCAGGTGCTTTGTGTGTATTTTTTACCTACTATTTTGGCGAAAAAATACAAAAAAACTTAGGCTTATACGGGGCTATAGCCACCGGTATGGCTTTAGAGTTTGTTTCAAACGTAAGATACGCCTCTCCTGAAATACTCTTTTGCTTTTTTATAAGTAGTGCTTTATATCTTTTTTACTTTTATCTTAAAAGCCAGAAAACGCTATATCTGATGCTTTCTGCACTATCATCCTCTTTGGCGATGCTCACAAAAGGACCGGTGGGTGTTTTGATAGTGGGTTTTGTGGGCTTTTGGTATATAGTGTTTGAAGACGCTAAAAAACTAAAAGATATAAAACTTTATATAGCTTTTCTTACGGCGCTTTTAATAGGAAGCATCTGGTATATAAAAGTTCTTAACTCCCCTTATAAAGAGCTTCTCATCCACAAGTTTTACGTAGAAAACATAAAAAGGATAAACAGCCTTGAAGAAGACCCGTGGTATTTTTACATAAAAGACACCATCGTATCCTTTGCTCCTTTTTCCATAATACTTTATCTATTCTTTCTAAATCCTAAAAGCCTAAAAACTATAAAGTTTGCAAGTATCTGGTTTTTTTCGCTTTTTATAGTGTTTTCTTTGATAAAGATGAAAATCCCCACATACCTTATACCAGCATACCCTGCAATGGGATTTATAGTAGGTATAAACGCCCTTGCCAAAAGATATTTTAAATATACATTTTGGGTGCTTTTTGGTATCGGGCTTTTAATATATTACACTCTTATAATATTTATACTCCCATCTATAGAACCCTATAGACCTTACGAGGAGATGGGTAAGATAATAAAGCAATATAAAGATGATAAACCGGTTTATTATGAAGGGTACTTCATACACCAGCTTCCTTTTTATGGGGAGACTGATATAAAACCACTAAATAAAAACTCAAAACCCGGGCTTTTGATAAGCGAAAAACCATGCGATAATCCTCTATGGCAGGGTTATGTGTACACAGATTCAGAATCAAGGTTTTTTGTATTTTTAAAAAACATAGAAAAGTTTAAAAGAGGAGATATAAAAGGTTCTAAGTTTGAAAAGTTTTATATATGTTTTTATAAAAGCCCCGAGACGGGGCCTTAGATTTATTAATCAAAGTCTGGTGGCATGTCTGTTGGTGTTGGGGTCTTTTCTTTCTTCTCTGGGAGTTCGGCTATGAGAGCTTCAGCGGTGAGCATCGTACCTGCTGCGGAAGCTGCGTTTTGTAAAGCGGTTCTCACCACTTTGGTGGGGTCTATGATACCAGCTTTTACCATATCCTTGTATTCGCCGGCAGCAGCGTCGAAGCCATAGTTCTTATCTGGGTTTTCATATACCTTCTCAAACACCAAAGAACCTTCATATCCGGCATTGTAAGCTATTTGTTTTAGAGGATATCTGCAGGCGTTTTGTATAATCTTTGCTCCGAGCTCTCTATCCTTGTTGGGGTTTGTATAGTTATCCAGCACTCTTGAGGCTTTGGCTAGTGCTGTACCACCTCCAGCCACTATACCTTCTTCGGCAGCAGCCTTTGTAGCATGTACTGCGTCTTCTACTCTTGCCTTCTTTTCTTTTAGCTCTGACTCGGTAGCAGCTCCGACTCTTATTATAGCCACACCACCAGAAAGCTTAGCAAGTCTTTCTTGGAGTTTTTCTCTGTCGTAATCAGAGGTGGTTTCTTTTATCTGTTTCTTTATCTGTTCTATACGTGCTTCTATCTTCTTCTTATCGCCTTTACCACCTATTATAGTGGTGTTTTCTTTGTCCACTACCACCTTTTCAGCTTGACCAAGCATATCAAGCGTTACAGATTCTAGCTTGATACCGAGGTCTTCAGTGATAGCCTGACCACCGGTTAGAATGGCTATATCCTCTAGATAATCCTTTCTTCTTTGGCCAAAGCCAGGAGCTTTTACAGCCACAGCCCTTATTACACCTTTTAGAGTGTTTACCACGAGTGTAGCCAGAGCTTCAGCTTCTACGTCTTCAGCTATTATAAGCAGTGGTCTTCCGACTCTTACAACGTTTTCAAGTACAGGTAAAAGCTCTTTTATGTTGCTTATCTTCTTCTCGTATATCAAGATGTATGGGTTTTCCAGTACAGCTTGCATCTTATCAGCATCTGTAATAAAGTATGGTGATAGATAACCTCTATCAAACTGCATACCCTGGACGGTTTCTAATGTGGTTTCAGAAGACTTTGATTCTTCTACAGTTATCACACCGTCCTTTCCTACTTTTTCCATCGCTTCTGCTAAGAGTTTTCCTATTACAGGGTCGTTGTTGGCGGATATGGTGGCTACCTGTTCGATCTCTTTGTTGCTGGTTACTGGTATAGAAGCCTTTTTCACCTCTTCTATCACAAGAGCTACAGCTTCATCTATACCTCTTTTGAGATCCATTGGATTGGCACCAGAAGCTATAGCCTTTAGGCCTTCGGTGAATATAGCCTGAGCTAATACCGTAGCTGTGGTAGTACCATCTCCTGCTACATCAGCAGTTTTAGAAGCCACTTCCTTTACGAGTTGAGCACCTATGTTTTCAAACTGGTCTTTTAGCTCTATCTCTTTAGCAACGGTAACACCGTCCTTTGTTACCACTGGAACGCCCCATTTCTTTTCTATGATAACTTCTCTACCTTTGGGGCCAAGCGTTACTTTAACTGCGTTAGCAAGCTTGTCAACGCCAGCTTTTAACTTTGCTCTTGCTTCTTCTCCATAAATGACATGTTTTGCTGCCATATCTTACTACCTCCTTTTAGAGTTTTTCAATTATTCAATAATAGCTAAAACTTCGTCTTCAGCCATCACAAGGTACTTTTCGCCGTCAAGCTCCACTTCTGTACCGGCGTACTTGTTAAAAAGTACCCTATCACCCACTTTCACCGTAAGCGGTCTTACCTCACCGTTGTTTAAAACCTTACCGCTTCCCACAGCAACCACTTCACCCACCTGGGGCTTTTCCTTGGCGGTATCTGGTATGATAATACCAGATGGTGTTTTTTGTTCCTTTTCTTCCATACGCTTTACAACAATCTTGTCATAGATTGGTTTTAGCTTCATGCTTCTTACCTCCTTTCCGGATTTTTCTATAGAAAATTATATTAACTTTTTTCCAATTTGTCAAGTGTTTTATAATACTTTCTGATAATAACATACTCAAATTTAATTAGCATACATATATTAAATTTATCTTAAGTCATTGTAAAAGCTAAAAAATTTGATATAATAAGATTATGAAAGTTTTCATACACGGCTGGGGATTTGATGAGAGCGTATTTGAAGAGGAGGGGATAAAGCTGAAACTTCCGGGACACGGCAACAATATAAGCTCTTTAGAAGAGGCTGCTAAAGTTTATTCAAAAGACCTGGCTCAATATGAGAGTTTAGACATAATAGGCTGGTCAATGGGCGCATCGCTGGGAGTCATGTTAACAAAATATCTTGAAAACGTTAAAAGCCTGACACTCATAGGATTCAGTCCATACTTCAAAGAAGCTCACGATAAGATCACGTTTTTGGCTTTTATAAGAACGATGAAAAAAGACTTCCAGAAAGGCCTGGAGGAATTTAGAAAAAATGCATACCCTTTTGAGTTTAAGAAGGAGTATCCCGATAAAACAATAGCCCTTAACATATTAGAAGAATATATAGAGCTTGATTTAAAAGATGCTGTGAAAAGCCTGAAAATACCCATCACGCTGATACACGGAGAAGAGGATAGTGTAGTACCCATAAAAGAGGCTTACAAGACAAAGGCGTTAAAAGATGATGCAAAACTTATAACCTACAAAGGAGGCCATTTTCCGGGCACAAAAATCAGCTTCTAAGGTTTATAATATTACATATGAGAAAGAACAACAGAAAATTGGACGAGTTAAGACCGATAAGAATCCAGAGGGACTTCAACATACACGCTGAGGGTTCTTGTTTGATAGAGTTTGGCAACACGAGGGTAATATGCACAGCCTCTGTAACAGAGAGCGTCCCTCCTTTTTTGAAGGGTAAAGGTCAGGGCTGGATAACGGCGGAGTACTCCATGCTTCCAAGGGCCACCGCCACAAGAAACATAAGAGAATCTGTAAGCGGTAAGATAGGGGGAAGAACCCACGAAATCCAGAGGATGATAGGAAGGGCCATGAGGGCGGTGATAGATTTATCGAGGATAGGTGAAAGGACCATCTGGATAGACTGTGATGTAATCCAGGCGGACGGTGGCACAAGAACAGCCTCTATAGTGGGTGCCTTTATAGCCATGACAGATGCACTTATCAAATTAAACGAGGATAAGGTTATAAGCTCCGTTCCTATAAAAGATACGGTAGGTGCGGTATCGGTTGGTATAGTAAATGGAAATATAATGCTGGATCTTGATTTTGAAGAAGACTCAAACGCAGCTGTGGATATGACGGTGGTGGCCACCGGAAACGGCGAGATAGTGGAGATCCATTCTTTAGGAGAGGAGGCCACTTACACCAGAAAAGAGTTTAACGCTATGCTGGATCTGGGTCTTGCCAGCTTGAAACAGATAGCGGAGCTTCAAAAGGCTTTTTATGAAAATATGCCTTCTATAAACCACTGGAAAAGGAAAAACGTCAAAGAGGCAAGGTTATGAAAACTGCTCTTTATTACGATGATATATATCTTTTACACGATGAGCCAAGCCATCCCGAAAACGCCAACAGGTTAAAAACCGCTTTAAAGTATATAGAAAACTCAAGTATAAAAAATCTTGTATCCTTTGAAAAGCCCCAAAAAGCATCCGTAGAAGACATATCTAAAATTCACGATATATACTACATCCAGGAGATATACGAGTTTTGCAAAAAAGGTGGAGGTTATTTAGACCCGGATACCTACGCCTATGAAAAAAGCTACGATGCAGCTGTCTTTGCAGCTGGGGCTATAATAAGCGCCTTAGAGCATATAAAAAGCGGGAAGTATGAAGCGGGCTTTTGCCTGGTAAGACCGCCCGGTCATCATGCGGAGTATGCAAAGGCTATGGGGTTTTGCATCTTCAACAACGTAGCCATAGGTGCAAGAAAAGCCCAGAGTCTTGGTTATAAAAAAGTTTACATAGCAGATTTTGATGTCCACCATCCAAACGGCACCCAGCATACGTTTTATGAAGATGGTTCTGTGTTTTTGTTTTCTACTCATTGCTATCCTTACTATCCGGGTACCGGCAAAGAGGATGAAAGAGGTTTCAAAGAGGGTTTTGGCACCACGCTAAACGTACCCCTTAGAGCCGGCACCGGTGATGAAACTTATATAGAGGTCTATAAAACAAAATTTGTAGAAAGTTTTAAAGCTTTTAAACCAGATATACTCCTTATAAGCGCAGGCTACGACCTTCACGAAGATGACCCACTTGGACCTATGAGGGTGACATCAAAAGGCATAAAAGAGATTACAAATATAATAATAAAAGCTGCAAAAGAGCTAAACATACCCCTTGTAGCCACTTTAGAAGGAGGATACAACTACGATGCCACCGCTCAGGGGATACTGGATACCATCACAAACATGGTAAATGCATAAAAGCGTCCTTTTAAAAGAAGTCACAGAGTTTTTATCAAACCCATGCCCAAAGATACATATAGATGCCACGATAGGCCTTGGAGGTCATGCAAAAGCGCTTTTAGAAGTATGTAAAGATACGTTTCTAATAGGTATAGACAAAGACGAAAAAGCCCTTGAAATAGCAAAAGAGAATCTAAAAGGTTTCAATGTGGCGCTTTACCAGGGTTCTTTTAAAGATTTTGATGAGGTGCTAAAAGAAGAGGGATTTACACACTTTGATTCAATACTTTTTGATTTTGGCGTATCATCACTACAGCTTGACCAAGAGGAGGGATTTTCCTTTCAAAGGGAAGATTTTTTAGACATGAGGATGGATAAAAGAACTCCAAAAACCGCCTATACGGTAGTAAACACATATAACGAAAGAGAGCTAGCGGACATATTTTACAAATACGGAGAGGAGAGGTTATCAAGGAAAATAGCAAAAGCCATAGTAGAACAAAGAAAGAAAAAGCCCATAGAAACCACGAAAGAACTCGCTGATATAGTATCCTCATGCTATCCCCACAAACACGGCAGGATACATCCCGCTACACGCGTATTTCAGGCCATAAGAATAGAGGTAAACGACGAGCTTGAAGATATAAAGATAGCCCTTTCAAAGCTTCTTGATTTTGCCAAAGAGGGCTCTAAGCTTGCCTTCATATCTTTTCACTCGTTAGAAGATAGGATGATAAAAGATTTTATTAAAGCTCATATTGATAAGCTTAAACTTTGCTCCAAAAAACCGATAATACCCTCTGATGAGGAGCTATTATACAACCCACGAGCCCGCTCAGCAAAACTACGCTGTGCAAAAGTATGTTATAATGAAAAAGAGGATGAAGCTACTTATACTTAGTTTTATGCTTTTGATAGTAAATATACTTTATTCTAGCTATGTGAAATACGAGCACTATAAACAGGCTAAGATGATAATAAAGATAAAGGATCTAAAAGCCAAAAACTTAGAACTGGAAGCTTATATAACAAGCAAAATAAATTACTATTCTGTCAAAGACTACGCTCAGAACAAAGATTATCAACCGGTATCCTGGAACAATATAAGCTTTCTGAATCAATGAGAGCCAAAACCCTTACGCTAAAATCCACAAAAAAGCTTAAGTTTATAATATTTATAATATTTCTTCTTTATGCTGTGGTGCTTGCAAGAGCTTTTTATATACAGGTGCTGGCTGGTGAAAACTATGTTAAAAGGGTATTGGCTGATTTTCCAAAAGGACGCATAATTAAAATCACCTCTTATAGAGGCTCAATCCTTGACAAAAACGGTCAGCCACTGGCTATAAGCCTTCCTACCATTTCAATATATGCTTTTCCAAAGCTTGTTCAAAACAAAGTAGAGCTTGCAGACAGACTTTCTAAAATCCTGAACATACCTCAGGGTAAGATATTGAGTATATTAAACTCAAAAGACAGATTTGTGTGGATAGCAAGGCACGTTGACGAGTCCGATAAAGGTCTCGTAGAGGAAGCGATACTGGACACCGATAATTCAAAAGGCGTTGGTATTCAAAGCGATTTCAAACGGTTTTATCCAAACCATGATCTTGCTTCAAATCTCATAGGTTTTGTAGGCTGGGACGGTAAAGGCCTAGATGGAATGGAGTATGCCCTAAACAAGTACTTGGGCGGTAAACCCATAGACGTTATGACCATATTTGCACCCAAAGAAGGCAGAATGGTGCTAAGACCTCTTTCTATACAGGATACAGGCACTCAGAACGACGTTTATCTCACTATAGACATGGGTGTTCAATCTATAGTAGAAGATATAAAAAATCATATAGTCAAAGACTTCAACCCAAGAAGGGTAGCCATAGTGGTAGAGGATGTGAGAACCGGAAACATACTTGGCATGGCCACGTATCCGGACTTTGACCCGAACGATTACTATGACTATCCCCAGAGGGACTGGAGAAATTCAGCGGTTACAGACGTTTTTGAGCCGGGCTCTGTTATGAAACCCTTCTTTTTAGGCTATGCCATGGCAAAAGGATATATCCACAGAGGGGAAACCTGCAACGCCAACGGCGGTGTCGGAAACTTCTACGGACACACGGTAACAGACGTAGAACACAACGGTATACTCACCATGTCTCAGGTGCTTATAGTATCAAGCAACGTATGCGCCATGAAAATAGCCTCTCATCTTACAAGAGAAGATGCTGAAAACGTAGTAAATTTATTTCACCTTGTAAAACCCTACGGTATAATCCCCGGCGAGCAAGCTGGCATACTTCCAAACTTTTACTATCCTATAAATCGCATGTTCGCCACCATAGGGCAGGGCATAGCGGTAAACGCCCTGAACCTGGCAAACGCCTATGCTGCACTTGCCACAGATAACCTTGTAAAACCTCATATAGTAAAAAAGATAGTAAACCCTCTTGGTGAGGTCATTTACCATGAAAAAGTAGATATAATCCACAAAGATATATTCCCTCAAAGCACAATAGACTGGCTTCACTATGCTCTGGAGCAGGTGGTGGAAAAAGGAACAGGTGTGGCCGCCAAATCAAAGCATTTTACAATAGCTGGAAAAACAGGAACCTCTCAGATATTCAACTTCAAAACAGGGCACTACTCCTGGAGAAAGGTTGTGGCTGTTTTTGCTGGATTTTTCCCGGTATCAAACCCAAGATTTTCCGCTGTCATAGTAGCTTATGACCCTCATCCAAAAAATGGAGCCCTGGCCTGGGGTGGTACCGTATCAGCCCCTTACTTCAAAGAGCTTGTGGACAGGATAAGCTTTTACTATGCTCTAAAACCAGATAAAACATCATCAGAAACCTCATCAGGTAAAAGCCAATGAACTTTGTAAACGTCATCTTTGAAGATACAACCTGTTATGATGATTACGCTGAAAGGCTTCAAAAACTCTTGTTTGATAAGGGTTATATCATCTCGTCAAAAGCCAAATACACCATCGTTATAGATAAAAATCAGTACAATCCACTAAACTGGGATATAAACTTGGAACAAAAAGAAAAGCCATACATACTAAGAACGTTTTACATTGATAAAGAGCTAAGCTTAGAAGATAGTATTTTAAAAGAGTGTTATATAAGACAAACCCCTTTTGGATTTGATATTTTTACAGATAAGAATGAGGTTTTTGAGCTTTTAAAAGAGAGATTAAAAGATGATATATACGCTACGGATTATAAAAGTTTAGAAGAGGTTGTGATAAAAACGTTAAAAGAGAAATCCAGAACCCTTGTGTGCGCTGAAAGCTGCACCGCAGGTATGATAAGCGCAAGCCTTGTAAACGTGGCAGGCTCATCTGAGGTGTTCTTGGGTGGGTTTGTGGTTTATTCTAACGATTTTAAAGTGGATTTTTTAAACGTTGATAAAAGCCTCATAGAAAAACACGGAGCTGTTTCCGAAGAAGTGGTAAGAGCTATGGCACTGGGGGCTTTAGAATACACGGACGCTGATATATCAATAGCTGTGAGCGGAATAGCAGGGCCTGGAGGCAGTGAATACAAACCTCAGGGCTTTACCTATATGGGCATAGGCACCGATGAGGATGTGCTAGTTTACAACTACACCTTCAAATCCGATAGAAACACAAACAGAAGACAGACCACCGCTTTTATACTGTTTAGGCTGTTAAAGGACGTTCTTAAGTACACCCTCTAAGCTCTGAAAGCCAGCTTTTGTGATAAATACCTCTACCTCTTTCCCGAGTATATCGGTGTCTGATACCACACTACACCATACATTTGTGGTGGTCCTTCCAAGATAGGTATTGTCTTTTTTGTCCTCTATCAGGACTTTTTGGATAGTGTTTTCATACCTTTTCATGAGCTTTGAAGTGATGGCTTTTTGAATCTCTAAAAGCCTTTTCATCCTGTTGGTTTTTATCTCATCCGTGAGGTCGTCTTCCATGTGATAGGCTGGTGTGTTTGGACGCTTTGAATATTTAAAAGAAAAGACCTGTTCAAACTCTACCGTTTTTACAACATCTAAAGTATGCTCAAAATCTTCTTCGGTCTCTGTGGGAAAACCCACTATGATATCTGTAGAAAAACTCATATCCTCTATCTTTTTCTTGAGTCTTTCTATCCTGTTAAGATAGTAGGCTTTTGTGTAGTTTCTTTTCATAAGCTCCAATATCCTGTCAGAACCGGCCTGAAAAGGAAGGTGTATGTGGTTTGCCATATTTGGAAGGTCTGCCATAACATCTATGATATCGTCCGTTAAATCTTTAGGATGTCCTGTGGTAAACCTAATCCTTCTTACTCCTTCTATCTTTGATATATCTTCTAAAAGCCTGTAAAACGGATACCCTATATCCTTGCCGTAAGCTGTGACATTTTGACCTATTAAGTGTATTTCCATCACACCGCTGTCCACAAGGGATTTAACTTCGTTTATGATGCTGTCTGGGGTTCTGCTCCTCTCTTTTCCTCTGGTAAAGGGCACTACGCAGTAGGTGCATTCTTTATCACAGCCTCTCATAATGGTTACATAAGCGCAGTAATCGTTGTCTCTTACGGTGGGATAACTATCAAGCATGCTTTCAAGAGGATCTTCTTGCTCCAGTATTTCTATAGCTCTGTTGCCAAGGTGAAGCTCCTCTAAAAGGTTCGGAAGATGGTGTATGTTCTTGGTGCCAAAAACCATGTCCACAAAGGGCATCTTGGAGGCTATCTCGTAACCGGCTCTCTGGGCCAGACATCCGCATACACCTATTTTTACGTTTGGGTTTTTGGATTTTAGCCTCTTTATCTCGCCAAGATGAGACCATACCTTCTGGTCTGGTTTCTCCCTTATGGTGCAGGTGTTCAGTATCACCAGATCAGCCTCTTCCTCTTTGGAGGCCTCTTCGTACCCTTGGGTTTGCAGAATACCCTTTATCTTTTCAGAATCGTTTATGTTCATCTGACAGCCGTATGTTTTAATAAAGTATTTCATAGTCTTTTAATTATAAGCCCAAAACCCCATTTCTCAAATGAAATATATCAATGACCAGCGCATCTATCTATAGCCACCTCACCGCTATAGCCAACTCTAAGAAGGTTTATGTTGCCTTTTGTAATCTTTATCTTAACAGGTATTCTCTGGGCTACCTTTGTAAACTCCCCAGCGGTGATATCTCTTGGTATGAGAGCAAACTTTGCAGCAGAAGCTCTTAAAATCTCAGATACCACACCCTCATAATGTTCGTTCGGTAGTGCATCTATATGTATATGCACCAGACAGCCCTTTTTGATACCGTGAAGCTTCGTTTCATCTATTATATCAAGTATATAAACAGATCTGGGGTCATACACAGCGTATATGGGCTGACCTGGTTTTACCACATCGCCTACACTCACAAACTTCTTTACGATATAACCAGATATAGGGCTTGTGAGTTCCGTTTCTGATATCATATCAGCCACGTTTTGAAGTTTAGCTTTTAAAGATTTTATCTGGTTTTCTGTGGCATCTATCTTCTGGGTTAGCTCTTTTACCTCTTTCTGGTTGTTTTGAGCTATAGCTACACCGATGTTTTGGGCTTTTGATAGAGAAGCCATAGCATTTGCCTGATTTAAGAGTGCATTTTTCTCGTTTAAAAGATTTTTAAGCTCTGTTTCTTTTTCTTCAAAGGCGTGTCTTGATATGACACCGTCTTTGTAAAGCTTGTGGAATCTCATATAGTCCTTTTGAACAAGGGCTATCCTGGCATCCAGGGCTTTTACCTTGTTCATGATAGACTGCATATTTTGAGTGGCTTCCATAGTCCTGTAGAGATTGGCCTGGGCTTCTAAACTTGTACCCACCAGAAGCCTGTCTCTCTGGATTTTATAAAGGTTCACTTCGCTTTCAAGCTCTTTTATCTGATACTTTAAAGCCTTATACTCCAGCTTATAGTCTGTATCGTCAATCTTTGCCAGAGGTTCTCCCTTTAGCACTTTATCCCCTTCTTTTTTAAAGAGTTTTATAATCCTGCCACTATCCCTTCTGTAAGCTACATCTGTGAAGGTATTGGCCTCCACAAACACCGCATCTGATACAGCGTGGGTAATACGGTAGTAAATCCATCTGAAAGCCACCACAGAGAATATCACTATGAGAGAGACCAGAACGATTATACCAATCTTCTTATTTTTGTTCATAAGCCACTACCTCTATAAGTTTATAAACTGCCAGCGCATAAAGATATCTGCTTCTTACCACATCTGTCCTTGCCTTTGTAAGATAGTCCTCTGCATCTATCACATCCGTGTTTGTGCCAAGCCCCACCTTGTACTTTTCAGAGGCTATCTTATAGTGCTCTTTGGCATCTTTTAACTCTGATCTTGCTAAAGCAATATCTTTTTCAGCAGTCTTTAAAGCCTCATAGGCTGATGTTACCTGAAGTTTTACATCGTTTTCAAGCTTTTTATAATGAACCTGTGCCTGCTTGTAAGCCAAAAACGCCTGATGGACCTGATGAAACCTTTTAAGTCCACTAAAAAGCTTCCAGGACAGGCCTGCGGTGAAAAGGTCCTGATAGTATGGAAGCCCCGGAATCTCATCAGAGTATCCGTATCTTGCCTGCACATAAGCCTGTGGAAGATACAAAGACTTCGTCAGAGATTGATAGTCTCTGGCTTTTTCAATGAGCGCCCTTCCATACTTTAATATAACCCTGTTTTTTAAAGCCATATCTATCAGTTCACTGAGGTTGTATTTCCCAAGAGGGTTTGATAAAGAGCCTATATCCTCTAAATTATGAACAGGTCTTCCTACTAAGTTTGAAAGCTTTTGAAGATAAACTCTGTACTCACCCTGGTCTTGAGCCAGTTTTTCTCTGGCCTGGTTTAATTTCACCTTTGTCTGGAGTATGTCTTTAAAAGCCACAAGACCCTGCTCGTACATCTTTTCTACGTTGTAAAGATGCCTTTCGTAATCTTTTACCTCTTTTTCATCCACATCTATAAGATGTTTCATCACGAGGGCGTTTATGTAAGTGTCCATCACGTCTATCTTCACATCGGTTTTCACAGCGGTAAGCATGTATTTTTGAGCTTTTAAATCATCTTTAGATATCTTATACTTATAAAAGCTAGGCATATCAAAAAGAGGTTGCTTAAGACCAAAATTCCACTGGCTAAAATGCCCCTTCTGAAATACAAAGCTCGTATTTCCCTCTGGTATGGCAAGCTTTCTACCAACGTTTGTATTAGCATCAAAGCCTATAACAGGTAAGAAATTACCAAAAGCCTCTTTCTTTTTTTCTAGCGCTATTTTCGTATTTAGCTTTTGATACAATACATCTGTGTTGTATTTTATAGCCAAGTCAATGGCCTCTTTTAGATTTATACCAAAGGATATTTGAGTAAAAGCCAGAAAACCCAAAACGTATCTTCTCATAAAATTCCTAATTCATTCAGAGCCTTTTGCCATATAGGTTTTGGGTCTTCCTGGGTGAATATGTATATTTCAAGAAGGTGTTTTGATAGTCCCAGTAGCATATGAGCCTTATACTCTTCTTTTATACCGCAAAAACTCAAAAGCTCTTTCGTCTTATCCAGAAATATGAGCCTTCCCTCTTTGTAAAACTGTTTAAACCTGTCATCGGTACACATGCCCTCAAAAAGGAGCACACCAAAGAGCTTGCTCTTTTCAAGCATCTTTGAAAAACCATCTAAGAAGAACTTTTTCTTGGCCTCTTTTATCTTGCCTTCTTTGGCAAGCCTTATGGCCTCATCCGCATTTTCTAAAAGCTCTTTTCTGGACATCATCAGGATGCTTATGAAAAAATCCTCTTTTGACTTGAAGTACACGTAAAAAGTGCCGTGGGCTACGTTTGCCTTTTCTGTGATATCGGATATTTTCGTCTTGGTGAAGCCTTTTTCATAGAAAAGCTTTATACCAGCTTCTATGATAGAGAGCTTCGTTTCCAGAGCCTTACGCTTTTTCTTCAACCTTGGCTTAGCCAAACCTTCATCAATTTTACTTACTGACTCGTCAACCATAATTTAATTATAACAACCCCTCTAAGAATTTGTCAAGGGTTGATTTATCATAGTTTGACATGTATCTGGCTACATACTTTCCTATGATATCCGTTTCAACGTTTACGTAATCCCCCACCTTTTTAGCATAAAGGTTTGTATGTTCCCAGGTATGAGGAATGATGTTTATTCTTATAAAATCCTCAAACACATAGTTTATGGTGAGGCTTATACCATCTATAGCTATAGAGCCCTTTGGCACCACCATAAGCTTATAAGAAGACGGTATATAAATATCTAACTCTCTGTGCTCTCCCAGGTTTTTTATGCTTTTAACAGTAGAAACAAAATCCACATGCCCCAGCACAATATGTCCATCCAGCCTTGATACACCTGCAAGCATAGACCTTTCAAGGTTGACAGGGTCTTTTACTTTAAGATACTGAAAGTTTGTTCTGAGCATCGTCTCTGGAGAAACATCAAAGCAAAAACCAGATTCGTCTTTTTTTACCACCGTAAGACAGGCCCCGTTTACAGCTACGCTATCTCCTATCTTCACATCCAGAGAGGATTTTACGCATAACCTTGTATTGTTTTGGGCTTTTGATATAGAACTTATAAAACCTACCTCTTCTATTAGACCTGTAAACATCAGAATTCTTCAGCGGGCTTTCCGTAATAAAAACCCTGTACAAAATCTGGTTTAATATCTTCTATGAACTTTACATCCTCTTCGGTCTCTATACCTTCTATGAGTATTTTATAGCCGGAGCTTTTCAAGCCCTCCGCAAGCCAGGGAAGCATATCTTTGCCCTCTTTCAGGAAAAATCTATCCAGCTTTACAATATCTGGTTTTATCACATTGAGCTTTTGAAAAGATGAGTGCTCCGTACCAAAATCATCCAAGGCTATACCAAAACCAAGGGATTTTAACTCGTTTGCGAGGTATCCAATGGCTTCCAAAGACTCTCTTTCTTTTCTTTCTGATATCTCAAATACCACATCCTGAGAATTAACCATATCTTCCAGAAGATGTTTCATGCGCTTTTTATTCTTTTTGAAAATGTTGACGATTCTAAGAGGCATGTTTATAAAAAGTTTAGGTTGTGGACTTAAGTTTAAAGCTTTTATCTTCTTTATAGCCATATCTATAACGTACTCTTCAAAAGCGTATATGATGTTTGAAGAATAAACAAGGTCTATAAACACATAAGCTGGTATAATCTCTCCAGTTTCTGATACCATCCTCATGAGCACCTCGTAACCGTATACCTTTTTCGTATTAAAGTCTATGATTTTCTGAAAAACAGGAAACAGCCTCTTATCTTCCATAGCTTTTACTAAATCCGATATACCTATGGCAAGTTTATTTTTCCTGATAAGATTACAGATAACCACTCTACCAGAAGCAATTTCACCTGACTGCACAGAATCAGATTCCTTTTTGAGACATCCTAAAGCGTTTTTAAGTAACTCATCAAACGTGTCACCATGTTCAGGGAAAGAGGCTATCGAGACGCTAAATGTAACATTCTCACCATTAAAATCCTTTTCCTTAATTTTCTCATAAAAATTTTCCCTTATACGTTCTTCCACCTTAAGAGCTCCAGATACATCCGTATTTGGCAATATGATAAGAAAGCTTCCTCCATCGTATTTTCCAGCTATATCGCTTCTTCTTAGACTTTCTTCTATACTATCTGCAAGAGTCAAAAGAGCTTCATTACCCTTTTCATAGCCAAGTCGTTTATTTATCCCTCTTAAATCATCAATATCTAAAACAAGCAACGAAAGATGTTTGTTTTCTCTCTCGCTGTAAGCCACAAGCTTTCTACCTATCTCCTCCAGACAGCCCACAGAGCTTATAAATGTCTCCTTGTAAAGGGCAATCAGGCTAACAGGCATCCTGTCTTTGTTCATAACGAAGAACTCACCCCGTATATCACATCATGGTAAACACTGAGAAGGGCTTTGGCCCCTTCACCGGCAGCCGTTATTATCTGCTTGGCAAAGATATTGGTACAATCCCCAGCTGCATAAGCTCCAAGTAAAGATGTTCTGTTGTTCTGATCTATTATTATCTCACCCCATTTGTTTAGTTTTATACCGCTGTTTACAAAAAGCTCGGTGTTTGGTTTTGTACCTATCTCCACAAAAACCCCATCTGTATCCATATCATAAATTTTCTGGTTTTTCATATCCTCTAACTTTACACCTGTAACACCTGTGTTTTTATCCACGTATATCTCAAGAACTCTATGATTTGTAAGGGCTTTCACCTTTTCGTTTTTTAGCACTTTTGCCTGAAGCGTTTCATCCGCTTTAAACTTATCCGTATATTCTATCAGCGTTATAGAAGTTGCGTAATTAATAAGCTGTTCCGCTGCTTCAAAGCCAGAGTTTCCACCACCTACCACAATTACCTTTTTCCCCTTATAAAAGGGAGCATCGCAGGTATAGCAATAGGATACGCCTTTTCCAATACCCTCCTGTTCTCCTTTTACACCGAGTTTTTTATGGTCTGCGCCGGTGCATATTAAAACGTTTTGGGCTTTTAACGTGGTTTCATTTGAAAGAGATAAGGAAAACTCATGCTCTTTTATAACTCTAAAATCTATCACCTCGGCATACAGAGGCGTTACTTCCAGATACTCAAGCTGTTCTATGAGTCTCTGTACAAAGCTAATGCCGTCTATATTCTTAAAACCCATATAATTTTCTATATCCCCAGAGGTAAGTATCTGACCACCTATATCTTTTGTCACCAGCACAAAATCCATCTTCTTCCTGGCAGCGTATATAGAAGCTGCTACCCCAGCGGGTCCTCCCCCTATTATAACAAGCTGTTTATCCATCTTTATCCCTCCTTATATACTCTACAACTCTTGCCATCAAGCTGGCAAGATAGGTCATATCTTTTAAACGTTTTAAAAGAAGGAGTACTGAACCTGCTATCACAATCCAGAATATCGTAATAACCACCATGCATATAGCTATAACACCAAGAAAAAACGTATCCATCCTCATATTATAGCATCTTTTTTAATATATCAAACAAAGCGTTTATGGCTTTTCTCCTGTGAGATATTTCATTCTTATGTTCTATGCTGGCAAGACTCACATCATACCCCTCCGGTATAAATATCGGGTCGTATCCAAAACCCAGGCTTCCGGAAGGATGTCTTGCTATATGACCCTTTAGCTCTCCCTCTCCAAATATACCCTGAGAGCTTGATAGCATCAACACCATAGCGCTTACAAACTTTGCCCTTCTATTTTCCTCGTTTTCTAAAAGCCTCAAAACTTTAAGATTGTTAAGCTCATCCTTTGAAAGCTTAAAATCCTCTTCTTTTAAAACAGAACTCCCAAACTCGTCCTGATAAAACCTTGCAGAGTAAACTCCCGGTCTTCCACCAAGAGCCTCTATCACAAGCCCAGAATCATCCGCCAGAGCAGGTATTCCAAAAGCCTCATGGTAAGCTTTAGCTTTTAGATATGCGTTTGACAAGAACGTGTTGGCGGTTTCTTCCACCTCAAGCTCATAAGGTGGGGTTACAAACTCTATGTTTAGGGCTTTTAAGATAGAGGATATCTCTTCAAACTTCTTCTTGTTGGAGGTGCAGATCATAATCTTCATAAACCTATTCTATCCTAATTTTTATCTCCATATCAAGGGTGGAATCTACGGGTTTCTGGTCTTTGGTGGCGGGGAAAAACTTCCACTCTGATAGCTCCTTTTGAAGGATAGCGTTTAGATGAGGGTTCGGTGTTGGGTTTAATAAAACAGCTCTGGCGGACCCATCTTTTCCTATATAAAACTTAACCTTCAAAACTATCTCTTTTACATCCGGTAAAAGGCTCTGTGGGATGTGAGGTTTGGGATGGTAAAGAGCCTTTGGAGGGGTATAGGCGTTTTTAAAATAATCTCCACCGGCACTTTTTTGCGGGGCTTTGGCAGGCAAGGAAGGCACGTTTGAAGGGGCTTTTGAGGGAAGGTTTAAAGGAGTCTGGGTAGAAGTGGAAGTGTTTTGAGGCGCTTCAATATTTTGAGATGGTGCTGGTTCTGAAGTGCTCTGGACTGGTTTTTCAACGGGCTTTTGAACCTGTTTTTGAACTGGTTTCTGGATGGGTTTTGAAAGAGGTTTTATAGGCTTTGATTTTTCTATGGCGTTGTGAGGTTTTTCTACAGGTTTTGGAACTGCTTCAGTCTCCTGTTCTACAAGTTTTGGGGCTTTTAGTATGATAATGGTGGGACTTTCTTCTTCTGGAGTTTTCAAAGAGAGGTTGAAAACAAAAAGTATGCTTATCCAGAAAGCCAGAGATAAGAAAAAAGACAGAAGGTAATCTCTATCTATACTCATTTTGATTTTAGGGCTATAAGAAGATGATAAAACCCGGCATCCTGGGCTTTTAGCATGGCCTTTACCATGATACCGCTTGGTGCTTCTTTATCGGAGGCTATGATAACGTAGCTTTTTGGGTTAAAGTGGGTTTTGAGGTATTCTCCCAAAGACTCAAGGCTTACAGGGGTTTTGTCTACATATACATTCTGGTCTTTTGTTATGCTTATGGTGATAAGATGATTTTCATTGGGAAAAGAGGAGGCCTCTCCTTTTGGGAGGTTTACCTTTATAGAGTTTAGATGCTCCATAGACAAAGAAGCCAGCATGAAAGTCACCAAAAGAAAAAACATCACATCTATAAGAGGTATTATCACAATCCTTGCCTTTTTGGGTTCTCTTGGTCTTTTTAGCTTCATAGCTCACCCTTTGCCATCTTTATATGGGCTATCAGCTTGGTGCCAAGGCGCTCCATCTCATCTAAAGTAAAGGCTATGGCTTTGGAAAGGTAGTTGTATCCAAAAAGGGCTATTATCGCCACTAAAAGCCCCATAGCTGTGGAAAAAAGAGCTTCCGCCACACCACCGGTTACTTCTTTTGGCGCCACTATACCGCTTCTGCCTATTACACCAAAAGCCTTTATCATACCCACCACAGTCCCAAGAAGCCCTATTAAAGGCGCTGCTGTGATAGAGGTATCAAGAAGCCACATGCCCCTTGATAGTTTTGAAGATAGATGCATAGCCTCATCCTGCGCCACAGATTCTATCCACCATACAGGGGTGTCAGAACCGTTTTTACCGTTTGAGGCTTTTAGTATGGTTTTAAAAAATTTTACATATACGTTTGAATCTGGTTTTGACTCCAGCATCTTGGAAAAGCTGTTTAAATCAAAATTATAAGACTCAAGAGCATCGTGGATATCCTTTGGAATGCTTGCGCTTCTAAATAGATTTATAAGCCTTTCTATGATGATGGAGAGCGCCAGCACACCAAGAAAAAACAGAACAATCACCGCTATTCCAAAACTAAACATGCTTATCTCCTTAAAAGCCTAAAAAACTTAAGGGAGTATCCTCTTGGCAAACACAAAGTGCCTTATCAGATATGGGTCGTTTGCCACATCATCTACTATCACCCGTCCATAGACAGAAGAGGCTTCTATCATCTTGCCGTTTCCTATGTAGATGCCAACATGCGATATCCCCGGTTTATAAGTATCGCTGAAGAACAAAAGGTCTCCTGGTTTTAGATGATGCCTTACCAGCTTGCCAAGCCTCGCCTGTTCTGCCGCAGTTCTTGGCAGGTTTATACCAAGCTGTCTGAACACATCCTGGGTAAAAGCTGAGCAGTCCATGCCATATCTTGAATTACCACCAAATCTATAAGGTGTGCCAAGATATTGAAAAGCTATTTCTTTTAGTCTTTCCACAAAGTTTCTGTTTACATCCCCGTAAGAATATGAGGGTCTATAGGTCTTGTAAGTGTAAGAAGCGGGGGCAACCCCCCCGTCGGCGTAAGCTACGTTCTCTCTTATATAATCGCCTATAATATCGGTTCTTTGAGCCATGGCAGGGTTGCTGTACTCTCTTATGATGTTTTTTATTTGATCTCCAAAGCTTATGCTTACACCAAAAGCCAGTATACCAAGAACCATCGTTATCTTTCTCATAACAACCTCCTAAAACGTTTTATCTATGCTGACATACAACGTACGCCTTTGGGCGTATTGGGGTCCAAATACCCCTATACCTTCATCCCTCAGTTCATAAACGTTGTTAAATAAGTTTACCACATAAACGTTAAGGCTCGTATGACCAAATGCCTTCGTATAAAAGTCCTTCGTAACCCCTACGTTGGTCTGGAAGTAAGATGGTCTGTGGGTAGTGTTTGGTGGATTATCACCGCTAGCAAGCCCAGACCCATATATGTTATCGGCATAAACTGTTACATCTTTAAAGGGCTTGTAGTATCCACCAAAAGAAACTGTATAGGTTTGATCATGATCCATATATATGTAGTTGTTTTGAAGGTATTGAAGTTGTTCCTCTGAAAAATTGTACTGCTGGTCTATGGCGTCTTCTGCCCTTGCCACTGAGTATGCAAAGTTCAGATAAGCTCCGTAGTTTCTTTTCATCTTGGAAAGGTTAAGGTTTACGCCGTATTCTTTGCCATGTTTGTAGTTAAAAGGTGTCAGGACTCTGGCGTTTCCAAACTGCCCATCATCAAGCACATCGTGAATCTCTTGAAAATATGCATCAAGGGCCAAAGAAGTGCCATCTTCAAATCTGTGGCTTAGCCCTACATCGTAATAGCTGCTTCTTTGAGGAAGCACAAAGTATCCTATCTCATCCGGCGATAAACCGCTTACTGCTATAGAATCTGCGGTGGTACCCTGAAGCACAGAGGCGTTTTGCTTGGTGACCAGAAGCATGGGAGCGGGTGTAAAGAATCTTCCGTAGCTTATATGAAAAGCCGTAAACTTTGAATAATCATAAACAAGTGATGCCCTTGGACTAAGCTGGTCTGTTCTCACAAACTGGTCTATGTAATCAAACCTGAGCCCGTATATGAAATGAAGCTTTTTGAGAATGTGCCAGTTGTCCTGAACGTAGTAGCTAAACGTATAACCGGTCTTTGCGTTGGAGTAGTTAAAAGAAAGCGGTATAGAAGAGGTTTGATTTAAGTTGTTATCGGCGGGGAAAGCGTATGTGAGGAAGTTTCCTATAGACCTTTCATCCTGGAAAAATAGGCCGGTTTTCAACTCGTGGTTTGCTATCTTATGAGATATATCAAACTGAACACCGCCTGAAGTATCCTGATACTTGGAATCTGTGGCCTGACCTGTATATATCAAGTCCCCTATCA